>DATKZB010000153.1:0-6664 GCA_035528235.1 Phycisphaerae bacterium | reverse complement strand
CACAATCCTACAGATTCTCAGCGTGACGCTTTTCGAGAAAACGCCCATTCTACAGGCACTTTCTTGCAGCGACTACACAAACGAAACACCGGGTTGTTGTAACCAGTTGCTATTGTTCAACTTATAACCGGACAGCAGTGGTTTAGCATATATTGTGTGCCATGCATTCGTTGTCAAAGGGGACCCCAAAACGCGCGATTCCGGCGCGAGCCGATCAAAAATCGAAAAAAACGATCAAAAACCGCGCGTTTCCCCTTGCCTATCTTACCAAGATGAGGGCCAATCGGCCCTGGCGCTGTCGAAAACGCCATTCCGACCTTCTGAAAGGGCACTTTTCCGGCTTTCGGCGAAAGGGCGTTTTCTCAAAGTGTATGACGGGGCGCCAACTTACGCGCGCGGGGCAAGCCCCGCGGCTAACTTGGCGCCTTGCACAAGGCAAGCCCCCTGCCCCGCCGGGGGGAATCGCTTGCGGCGGCCAGTGGCCCGGCGTACACTACGCGGGCATCAGGCATGTCGCCGGGAGCCTGGTTGCGATCCCGGCCGCATCAGGAGCGCGAGAGCGATGGCCAAAGACATGGAAGCCCTGTACGCCGAGCGGTTGGCCCGGTACACCACCGCCATGCGCCACGGCAAGCCCGACCGCGTGCCTATCCGGCCGTTCGTGGCCGAGTTCACCGCCAAGTACGCCGGCATGACCTGCCAGGAGGTGACCCAGGACTTCGAGAAGGCGTTCGAAGCGGCCCGAAAGTGTGCCGCCGACTTCGATTGGGACGCCGTCGTCGGCAACATGGTTTACGTCTGGGCCGGGCTGACGCAGGCCTTCGGCATGCGGTACTACGCCGTGCCGGGCGTCGACATCGCCCCCGACACGGGGTTTCAGTACAAGGAACCGCCCGAGGACCAGGCCTACATGGGGCCCGACGAGTACGACGCCTTCACCGAGGACCCCACCGGCTGGCTCCTCAACGTCTGGTTGCCGCGCGCGAGCGCCGACGTCGCCGCCCCCGGCCGGCCGAACACCGTGCGGAACAACATGGCGTTCCTCAAGGGCGGGATGGCGATGATGCAGTACTTCAGCGGTTTCGGCCAGCAGGCGGCACGGCTGCGGCAGGAGTCCGGCACGGTCTCGGCCATCGCGGGCATCCTGAAGGCGCCGCTCGACATCCTGGCCGACAAGTTCCGCGGATACATGGGCCTGGCCACCGACCTCATGGAGCGGCCGAAGACGGTGCTGGCGGCCTGCGAGGCCCTTCAACCGCACATGGCCCACATCGCCCTGACCAGTTCCGACCCCGGTAAGCAGGTTCCCATTACGATGTGGATGCACCGATCGTGCGTGCCGTTCATCTCGTTCGAGCACTTCGACACGATTTACTGGCCCACGATCAAACCCATCATCGAGTACCTGTGGTCCGAGGGGCACCAGGTCATGTTCTACGCCGAGGGCAAGTGGGGCCATCACCTGGACCGTTTCGCCGAACTGCCCGACGGCTCCATCATCTATCACTGCGACCAGGACGATATCTTCGAGGTGCACCGCCGGATCGGCGCCAAGTTCGCCCTCAGCGGAGGCATCCCCAACGCCCTGCTCTCGTACGGGACGCCCCAGCAGATCCGCGACTGCTGCAAGAAGGTCATCGACGGCGTGGCCCGCGACGGCGGGTACATCATGGACGCCTCGGCCATCGTCCAGAACGACGCCAAGGTCGAGAACATCAAGGCCATGACCGACTTCACCCGCGAGTACGGCGTGTATTGATCCTAAAGCGCTACTTGTCGCGCGGCGGCCCATTGGGATCCCGCGCGGTGGCCCATTGGGATCCCGCGCGGTGGCCTTCCCAGGCCACCGCGGTTTGGCGCAGGGCAACCGGACGCGGCGGCCTGGGAAGGCCGCCGCGCACGAAGGCAGGAAGTTGCCAAGGCAGCACTAAAGACGGTCGGCCGCGGCGCCCGCGCGGCCGCAAGGAGTCACCAGCAATGAAGACGAAATCGAAGGCCAAACCGAAACGCCGACCCGGCGTCTGCGTGCCCTGGGAGGAGAAGGTCAAGGAACTCCCCACCATCACCGGCGACGCCGAAGTCGTCCGCAAGGTCTGGGAAGACGTCGACGCCCTGGCCTACACGTTCGTCTGGCACTGCGTGGTCTCGTTCTGACCGGCGCAGCAACACGTCATCTCGAATTAGTGCTACTTTGTCAACTCGTCGCTACCGTGCGCGGTGGCCTTCCTAGGCCGCCGCGACAGGTTGCCCTACGCCAACTCGCGGTGGCCTAGGAAGGCCACCGCGCGGGATCCCAATGGGCCCTCGCCAAGTTGACAAAGTAGCATTCGGCGGAACCGCGGGCGCGCTGGCGGCGTCCAAGTCGACCGAGAGCCGATAAAGGCAGGAACTTTCGCCGGGCTCCCGGTTTCAACAGACGTGCACCGAGCGTGTGGCCGCATCTTGCCAATCTGGCCAACACCCGGCCCTGTGCCGCCGCCCGTTGCCGACGCGAGGAATCGGTAACCCAATTCGGCTTGAGCGTCTTAAGATTGGGTCTTTGCGCGGTGGGTCCCCGTACCCACCGCGCCAGGGCGGACATCTTACGGCGAGCGCGGCGGGTACGGGGACCCGCCGCGCAAACACGCAAAGTTGAACTGCCGTAACGGCCGTGATCCACAGCATCGAGGGCCCCCGTGCCGTCGCCCTCGGTCGCGGGAGGGGGTGCGAGAGGTGATTTCCGACTGCCTTTCCCGACAGCAGGAAAGGAGAAGCCATGTCTGACACGTTGATTCTGGTTGTCGCCTTCATCCTGATGCTGGCCGTCGTGGTCGCCGCCGTCGGGCTGTGGGTGACGCTGCACGGCCGCCGCAGGCCCCGCCACTTCGGCCCCAGCCACGACACCGTGGCGGCCGACCTGGCGAGCCGCCTCGCGGAACACGCCCACAAGGGCTGACCCGCCGGGCCGCGCAACGATGGTCCCTCTGCCACGGGCCGACGGCCGCCATCACCGCTCGGTCCGCATCAAGGCGCCGCCGGCAGCGGCGGGAAGCCGTCGCACAGTTCCAGACGCTGCGCGAGGTCCCCTCCGGGCAGAATGACCGCCACCCAGGGGGCCTTCGGGTTGACGACCTCGGCCCGCCACTCGAACGCCTCGCCCCCGTCGGCCAGCCGGCGGGCCTCGCACCGGGCCTCGGCCACCTTCAGGTTCCATGTCCGCATCAGGGCGAAGCGGACGGCGCGCCCGCGGCGAGTGCTCAGGGTGATGCGCAACCGTGCCGAGCCGTCCGACTCGGGGGCCGCGCGCAGCGTGGTCTCGCCGGCGTCGCCGGCGCCCGGAGGCGGCCCGGGCGCCGCCAGGTCGGCCAGCACCGCCAACCACCGCGACGACGGGTGAACCCAGATTTCCTTGTAGTTGTAGCAATTCGACGTGGGCCAGTACGGCATGTCCCCCTCGCGGAGCGTCTGGATGCCCACGGGCAGGCCGCCGACGATGTCGCCGCTCATCGCCGTGTACTGCGGGGCGTAATCGTATCCGGCCCCGTACATCAGGCTCTGGCCGAAGGGGTTGTACCCGAGGTGCCACTCCAGTTGCCGCCGGATGAGGGCCTCGGCGCTGCCGTCGCCCCGCAGCCGGCACGCCGCCGAGAGCGCCTTGGCCTGCGACAGCATCGTGCCGGAGTTGCCCCGGAAGTCCCACCACACCGGGAACCGCCGCAGGTAATGCCCGCTCCCCAGGTCGATGCCCTGCTTCACCTGGGCCTGGGCGTACGCGTCGCCCTCGCCCTCGCGGTACACCGACGCGGGGAACATGCCGTACGGCTCGGTGAACCGGGCGATGGCCCGCAGGTACTCCGAGTGCAGGACGACGGTCGCGTACCACGTCGCCCAGTCCGGATGGTCGGGCAGCGCCTCGCACAGGCCCACCAGGGCCTCGATGGGCGCGTTCTCGTGGCCGCGATGGAAGTAGTGCTGGATGCCCCGCCGGTCGGGACCCGTGTAGAAGAACCCGACCATCGGCACGCGCCAGTCCGTGGCTTCGCGCTGCTGGCACTCGACGATGACGCGGGCGTACCGCGCGGCCGCCTCGGCGCAGGCCTTATCGGCCGTGGCCTTGAACACCTCGACCGAGGCCAGCGCGGCATAGGCGGCGAGTTCCAGGTGGGGCCGCTCGCCAGTCTTCGCGACGGCGTGCTGCCAGTCGTCGCGTGCGGCCGCCAGGCACGCGTCGGCCGTCTTCGGGTCGGTCTTGGCCAGAGAGCGTGCGGCCCGGGCCTCGGCCATGGCGGCGATGAAGTTCTCCATGGGCGAATCCTTCGCCTCGGCCACCACGTCGTCGCTGGTGCCGCGCCGGCCGTCGGTCCAGAAATCCATCGTGGCCCACGTGGTCCGGAACCCGTCGCCGAACCGGGTCTTGAGTATCCAGTCCAGGCCCCAGCGGCCCTCCTCGATGAGCCGCTGCGCCAGCGCCGGGTCGCTCCGCCGCAGCCGGTCCGCCAGGTCGAACATGGCGTAGGCGGCCTCGCCCGTGTTGATGACGCCCTGCGACAGGTCGCCCGCGTCGTGCCAGCCGCCGTTGATGGCGATGGTCTGCTCGCCGCGCCGGCCCTGCCAGTCGGCGTGGCACACGTCGTGGACGCCCGGCACCGCAAAGCCGCAACGCTGGCAATAGAAGTGGTTGATCGTCCGGAGAATCGTGTCGCGCCAGACGTCGGGGGCTATGGGAAACAGCGGCGTGGTCACGTCGCCGGCGCGGAGCCTGTAGTCGCCCGGCGGCCAGTCGCCGGAAAAGTCCATGACCTGGAACTCGCCGAGCGGCGTCGTCGCCGTCCGGATGGGACGCGTCACGACGGCCTTGCCGTCGGCCCCCAGCAGGCTGAACTCGGTGGCCGCCAGGCCGCTCGCGACGGCCGTCTTCGGGCCGCGCACCGTGTACCCCGCGTGACAGCAGGCGATGCGGCCGGGGGCGACGTTCCATCCTTCCCAGTGGTCGACCTCGACCTTCTGGAGTTCCAGGCGGTCGAAATCGTAGCAGACCGTTTCGGCCGCCCCCGGCTCGTTGCCCTGGAGGCGGTAGATGAACTCGACGGCCGTGACCTTGTCGCGGGCCAGTTGCGGAATCTCCCACACGACGTGGTTCCACGTGTCGGGCCGCAGGATGACGTAATGAAGGGCCCCGCGGGTCTGGCTGCCGGGCAACTTCTCGACCCCGTCGCTGGAGAACTTCACCAGCAGCGAGATGGTCTTGAAACCGGGCAGGCGGGGCCACACCCAGACCGACAGGCGGTTCCACGCGGTCCAGTCCTGGCTGCGCGCGTCGAACCGGGCGCAGGCCTCGCCCCACGGCCGGCCGTTGTTCCCGCCCGGCTTGTCACCCTTGGTCGGCGACGTGAGGCGGAGGGCGCGGCTACCGTCTTTGGCCCGCGCGGTCGTGAACTCCATCCGCCCGGCGCCGCGGTGCGACCAGCCCTCGGGCGTCTCCATGTCCGACAGCAGGCGCGACTCGATGGCGGGCTTGGCGCGCCATCGCTCGTCGGCCGTCCGCGACCGGTCGACCGGAATCGGCATCTTCGGCAAGGCGTCCGGCGGCCCGCCCATGGCCGCGCCACACCCGGCCAACCCCACCAGCATGCAGGCCGCAACGAGTCCGGCGGCGATATCGGTCATGGTGGTCCCCTGCCCCTTCGTCCGCGTGCGGCATCTTGGCGCGGTGGGTACGGGGACCCACCGCGCAAGACAGATCCGCGTGTGCCACGGCGGGTCTTGCCCCGCCGTGTTCCGTGCGGCGTCACTCCTCAATCTCGTAGGTCACCTTGTCGGTGCGGATGTTGCCGCCGCGGTCGACGACGGTGACCACGAGGTCGCCCTTGCCCTTCTTGAGCGGCCGGACGGGCAGCGTCGCCTTCAGTTCGGCGCGGGTGCCGGCGAGGTCGGCCCCGCCGACGGTCGAGTCCATCGGCTGCCACCAGTAGAGGACGGCGCCCAGGGCGCGGTCGTCGGTCGCCCGGCCGCGCACGGGCACCTCGGTGGCGCCGGCCTTGAGTGTCACCGGCGCATCGAGCGCCAGGCCCGGCGGCGCGGCGTCGGTCAGGTCGGCGCGTTCGGCCAGGAACCGCGAGCGGGCCAGGACGCGGGCGTTGTCGGCCGAGAAACCCACCCGCTCGTCGGCCGGCCCCATGCCCGGATAGTTGCGGCGGAGACTGCGGAACCCGTTGCCCATGACGTACTGGGCGTCCTTGCGATGATCGTGCGGCAGGCCGAAGGCGTGCCCCATCTCGTGGGCCACGGCGCCGAAGCCGTCCTCGATGAACTCGAATCGCGGCGAGTCCGGCCGCCCGCACCCCAGGGCCACGCGGCCCTTGATGGGCGTCTCGTCGGCGAACAGCCGCAACTGCTCATCCACCGTGGCCGCGCAGAACTCGTCGCGCAACACCCACGCCGAGAACAGCCCCGCCCCGCCGTCCGACGTGTACCGTGCCCCCAGCGCTACCCCGCCGCGCCATTCGAACTTCGTCGGCCCGTCGTCGTACGTCTCGGCGAAGATGACGTGCAGGTTCTGCGCAGCCTTGCCGAGGGCCGCCTCGACCTCCGGCAGGATGGTCCGCCACTGGCTGAGGAACTCAAACTCCGGGTCGCCGTTGTAGTGGGCCGCCTTCTGCTTGCCGCGGATGAGGTGGACGAGCAG
>DATKZB010000152.1:0-7819 GCA_035528235.1 Phycisphaerae bacterium | reverse complement strand
CGACCATTCCAAGGACATGGTCGAGAAGAAGTTCGTTGCCCACGATTCGCCGGTCCCGGGCAAACAGACGCCGTGGGACCGCGCCAAACGGTTCGGCACGTCGGCCCATGCCGAGAACATTGCCGCCGGGACCAAGACCGGACCGGACGCCAACCGCATGTGGTTCCACAGCCCCGGGCACCACAAGAACATGCTCGGGGGCCACGGTCGCATCGGCATCGGCCGGCACGGAAACACCTGGACGCAGATGTTCGGCTAGCGTCCCGGTGAATCGCCCCGACGTGGGAACGTCTCTTCTAGCGGGGAGGATCGATCATGACCCGCCTCACATCTACCGTCTTTCTGATGCTGGTCGCCACGACCTGCGTTGCCACGGCGTGCGCGTCGGGCGCGGGCGACGCCCCGTCCGTGGCGGTTGTTGCGCAACACGTCAGGCTCGTCGAGGCGTCGGGCATCGCCGTCCGCGGCGGCGGCAAGGTGGCGGTCATCGGCGGCGACGAGACGGCCGACCGTCTCTGGGCCGTCTCGCTCGACGACCTTTCGGTCCGCTGGGAACTCGTGTTCCCCCGCGGCACGCCCCTGATGGACGACGTGGAGGCCCTGGCCCCACACGGCAAGAACGCCCTGTTCGTCATCTGCTCGCAGAGCCGCACCAAACCGCGCGAGAAGGCCAAGTACCCGCGCGACCGCTTGGCGCTTGTCACCCTCAGCCCCGACACTCGGCAGGTCGTCGGCGTCCGCGTGTACGAAGGGCTGAGGACTCACCTGCTGACGTACCTGGGTGGGTCGGCCGGCGACCTCTTCGAGAACCCGGCCGCCGTCAGCCTCAACGGGCCGAACCGGGGTGGCCTGAACGTCGAAGGCCTGGCCGTCTGGAACGAGCAACTCCTGCTTGGGCTCCGTTCGCCGGCGACCAGGGGCGGTGCCGTCGTCATTCCCATCGCCGAGCCCGGCCGACTCGTCGAGGAGGGCGGCCAGGCGCGGCCCCCTCGTTTCGGCCGGCCCATGATCCTGCCCACGAAGCCCGGCGAAGGCATCCGCGACATGGTCACCGCCAAGGACGGGATCCTGGTCCTCCTGGGCGCGGAGAACGACGCCGTGGAAACGCCGTTCCGGATCGTCCATTGGGACCCTGCCACGAACAAACTGCGCGACGTCGAGGTGCCGGGGTTCAAGGCGATCCGCCGGCCCGAAGGCATCGCCCTGGACGCCGAGGGCCGCCTGCTCGTCGTCCAGGATTTCAAGTTGCCGCTGCCCGCGAAGATCCTGTTCCGGCTCGACATCAAGAAGCCGTAGGGCCCCCTGCCGCCGGCGCCCGCGACGCGCCCCAAGCGCCAGTCCGAGAAATGTCTTGCCCCCCATGCCGTCGCGGCTTACTACTATGCCGAACCCATCAGGGCGGGGGCATGTCATCTCATGGACGAGCCAGGGGACCATCCGCAGGAGCGGCGTTCGACCGCCGGTGCGATCATCTCGGTCGTGCGGCTGCCGCACATGGTCAAGAACCTGGTCGTGCTGCTGCCGGTCATCTTCGCGGTCCGCATGGGCGACGTCTCGGCCTGGAGAAAGGCGGGCCTGGCCGCGCTGGCGTTCTGCCTGGTGTCGAGCGGCATGTACGTCTTCAACGACATCCGCGATCGCCGGGGCGACCGGCATCACCCCCAGAAGAAGAACCGCCCCATCGCAGCCGGGCACCTCGGGCTGGGTACGGCGTGGATAACGTGCCTCGTCCTCCTGGGGCTGGGCGCGGTCCTTGCCTGGGTCGGCGCCAGGGGGGTCTCGGTGTTCCTGGCGGCGTACGTCCTGCTCGGCTTGGGGTACAGCCTCGGCCTCAAGCACAAGATGCTGCTCGACGTCATCATCATCGCCGCCGGCTTCGTCATGCGGGCCGCCGCCGGGGCCGTGGCCATCCAGGTCGTCATCAGCCCCTGGCTGGTGGTGTGCACGTTCACCTTGTGCCTCTTCATGGGGTTCTGCAAACGGTACAGCGAGGTCGTGACGCTGGCCGGCGAAAGCGGCGCGGCGACCCGGCACCGGCCGACCCTGGGCGGCTACACGCCGGAACTGCTGACGCACCTGATTACGCTGAGCGCCGCCATCGCCATCATCTCGTTCCTGCTCTACGCCACCGCCAAGCCGATGTCCTACGACCGCTTCGAGAAGATGGGCCTGCTGTACACGCTGCCGCTGGTCATCTACGGCGTCTGCCGCTTTGCGATGCTCTCGATGCGCGGCCGGCACGCCGACCCGGTCGAGATCATCCTCCACGACCGGCCGTTCCAGGCGACCGTCGTCCTATGGACGGCCCTGGCCGCCGTGGTCATCCTGTGGGCCGACGCCATCCAGACGTGGGTGACTGAAAGCCTGTACCCCTAATCCCACAGGCGCCACTTCCTCACGCCTGGCGGCCTTCCCAGGCCGCCAGGAACATGCATCAAGCCCGCTTGCGGCGGCCTGGGAAGGCCGCCGCGCGGCAGGTAGCGCTGTAGGACTAATCCCGGCTACCGGCCGGCTGGGGAGCCAGCGCGTCGGCCAGGACCTCCATCGGATGATACACCGGCAGGCCGGTGCCATGCGCGAGTTGCGTCCGGCACATGCCGCAACTCGTGACGACGGCCTCGGCGCCGGATGCCGCCACTTTCTCGAACACCGGCCCGGCAATCGCTCCTGAGATAGGAATGTTCTTCGCCTTCAGGCCGTACGTACCGCCCATGCCGCAACACGTGTCGTTGGACAGCACGAACGCGACGCCGAGAAGCCGCTCGATGAGCCGTCGGGGCTGGTCTCCCCTGCCGGCGGCACGCAGGTGACACGGCGCGTGGTACGCCAGCCGCATCGCCCGCCACCGGTCCTTGCCCGGCAATTCCGGTGAGGCGCCGCCCGCATCAACCAGTTCCTCGAGGACCGTGTGGATGTCGCGGGTGTGCGCCGCCACCAGGCGGGCCCGCTCGTCGGCCCCGGCCATTTCGGGGTAGTCCTGGGTCAGTGTCAGCACGCACGACGGGCACCCGCTGACGACCGTGTACCCCGCCTCGACCAGCGGCGTGAGCACCTCCAGGTTGAAGGCCATGTCGCGGGCGGCGCCGTGGGCGTCGCCGGCGGAGATCTTCGGGATGCCGCAACATCGCTGCTCGGGCACGAACACCTCGCACCCCATGGCCGCGAGCACCCGCATCGCCGCCCGCCCGATCTGGGGCTCGTTGAACAACTCGAAGCAGCCGGGGAAATACGCGATTCGCCGCGCGGGCTCGACCGCATCCACCCGCGCCCCTTCCTGAAGGCGCGCGTGCCGGAAGCGCGGCATGGCGGCGTGGCGCCCGATGCCGCCTACCTTTTCCATGAGGAACCGGACCGGCCCGGCGCCGAGAAAGAAGTTGGCCACGGGGGCCACGGCGCTCCCCAGCCGGCCCAGCGGCCGGACCTTGAGCATCAGCCGTTCGCGCAGGCCCAGCCCGCCCCGGTCGGCCAGGTGTTCCTTGTGCTTCAGGACGAGACCCGCCACGTTGACGTTGCTGGGGCACTCCACCAGGCACGTCTTGCAGTTGTAGCAGAGGGCCGCGACCTGGCGCATCTTCTCGTCGTCGAGGTCCGCTAGGTCGAGCCCGCCGCTCAGGACTTCGCGCAGCAGGTTGGCCTTGCCGCGCGGCGAGGCCACCTCGTCGCCCGTGACCTTGTAGACGGGGCAGGCCCCGAGGCATGTGCCACAACCGTGACACCGGACGAGTTCCGTCGCCCACCGCTCGCGGTCAAAGGCCTCGCCGGTCGGCTGCAGGGCGAAGTCCGGCCCCATCCTGAGGTCCGCCAGATGAATCTCGCGCTCGTCGGTAATGACCTTGCCGGGATTCAGGACGTTCCGCGGGTCCCAGAGGGTCTTGACCTGGCGCATCGCGCCGTACAGGTCGCCGAACTGGAGTTCGAGGTACCCGCTCCGGGTCAGACCGTCGCCGTGCTCGCACGAGACGGTGCCGCCCAGGCTCGTCACGAGGTGGGCGACGTCGGTGGCGATGCCGCGCATCTTGGCGACGTCCTCCGCAACGCGCGTGTCGACCAGCGGCCGGGCGTGCAGGTTCGAGTCGCCCGCGTGACCGTAGACGGCGGCCTGGACGCCGTACCGGTCGAAAATCTCGCGGATGCCGCGGATGTACTCGACCAGCCGCGACGGGGGCACCGAGACGTCCTCGATGAACGGAGTCACCCGCTTGGGCCCGGGCAGCCGCTGGAGGATCTGGACGGCCCGCTTGCGTATCTGCCACAGTTGCTGCTGCTCGGCGGGGTCGAAGGCCTCGATGGCGCCGAACGCCAGGCCCCGCTCGTCAACGATCCGCCGGCGGATCTGGGCGATAAACGCCTCGTTTTCGGCCCGGCTGTCGGATATCTGCTCCACTAAGAGGACCGTGTCGGCCTCTTTCGGCAGGTACTTGGCGGGCACCGACCCGTCGGCCCGGACGATGTCCAGGAAACACCGCTCCATGATTTCGCACGCGCTCGGCCCGAGTTCCAGGATGGGGTGGACGGCCTCGCCGCCCTTCTCCAGGTCCGAGAACCACAGCAGCAGGCTGGCCCGCTCGGCCGGCTTGTGGACCAGGCGAATGCCCGCCTCAACGATAACCGCCAGCGTCCCCTCGCTGCCCACGACGAGCCGCGCGAGGTCCAGGACGCCGTCGTGGACGAGGTCGAACAGATTGTACCCGGCGCTGTTCTTGCTCGTGTACGGCCGGTACCGGCCGATGAGGTCGGCGTTCTCGGCCACGATGCGGCGCGTGCCTGCGACGATGCGTCCGAGCAAGTCATCGCGCGCGGCCAGCCGCGCGTACGCCTGCCCGTCGGTCTCGATCGCCTCCAGCCTTGCCCGCGAGCCGTCGGCCAGGACGACGTCGAGGTACGCGACGTACTCCCTCATGCTGCCATAGCGGATGCCGCGCGAGCCCGACGCGTTGTTGCCCAGGTTGCCGCCGATCGTGCAGAACGGTTCGCTCGACGGGTCGGGGCCGAGCATCAGGCCGTGGGCCGCCAGGACCTCGTTCACTTGGCCGGTAACGGCGCCCGGCTGGACGCGCAGCAGGTTGCGGCCGGCGTCGACCTCGAGGACCTGGTTCATGTACTTCGTGAAATCGAGGACGATGCCCCGTCCCAGCGCCTGGCCGCACAGGCCCGACCCCGCGCCGCGCGGCGTCACAGAGATGCCCAGCGCGCCGGCCACCTCGACCGCGGCCACGACGTCCGACGCGTCCCTGGGCACCACCACCGCGAGCGGCACGATGCGGTAGATGCACGCCGCCGTGGCGTAAGCCGCCAGGCTGAACCGGTCCGTCAGGAGGTCGCCCGCGATGCGCCCGGCGAGGGCATGGGCCACCGCTTCGGTCGTCACGCCGCTGCCCGTCTGCTCCGTCATGTCGTCCTCAAGAAACGGTGCGCGGCGGTCGCAGGACCTGGCGCGCGCCCAGCCCTAATACTACAACGCCACTTGGCCACAGAGCAGCCGCTTGGAAATTCAACCATGGGCCGCCATCAGGCTGTAGCGCGGGGGTTTATCCCCCGCGGGATCCTGCGCGGGGGATAAACCCCCGCGCTACGGCGCGCAAGTTTGGTTAATGCAAGAGGCTGCGTTCATTGCCGCGCGACAAGTGGCGTTGTAGGATCAACCACACCCCTCTCTTGATTGACCGCCAGCCATGGCATACTATACGTTCCGGACACCGGAAAACAAGGCGGACGCGCATGGCCAAGGCCATCGGGTGCATCTCGGGCGGACTCGACTCGACGCTGGCCGTCTGTCTCATCCGGCGCCAGAACATCGACGTGATCGCGATGCACGTTCTGCACCTCTGGCACCCCAATCGCGCCGACGCCGGCGAGAAACCCCGGGCCGTTCAGGCGATCGAGGCACTGGGGGTCCGCGTCCACACCATCGACGCCGCCGAGGCCGACTTGGCCATGGTCCGCAAGCCCGTCCACGGCATGGGCAAGCGGATGAACCCGTGCATCGACTGCCGCATCTGGACGCTCCGCCAGGCCAAGGCGCTCATGGAGGCCGAGGGGGCCGACTTCGTTTTCACGGGCGAGGTGCTCGGTCAGCGGCCCATGTCGCAGCATCGCCAGGCCCTGCAACTTGCCGAGCGGAAGGCCGACCTCACGGACCGGCTGGTCCGGCCGCTGTCGGCCAAGCGGCTGCCACCCAGCGAGCCGGAGCGCCGCGGGCTGCTCGACCGAGGTCAACTGCTGGGCATCTCGGGCCGGTCCCGCAAACAGCAGATGGAACTCGCCCGCGAGTTCGGCATCACCGACTACCCCACCCCCGCCGGAGGGTGCCTGCTGACCGACCCGGCCTTCGCGCACCGCCTGCGGGAACTCATGGCCCGCCAGACGCTGACCGCCGACGGCGTCGAACTGCTGAAGATCGGCCGCCACTTCCGGCTAGACGACGGCACGCTCGTCGTCATCGGCCGGCATCACGACGACAACCTGCGGCTGGGACCCCTGTTCCAGGCCGGCGACGTGCGGATCGAGCCCCTCGACATACCCGGCCCGACGACGCTCATCCGCGGCAACGCCACCGACGAGAACGTCCGTATCGCCGCCACGTTGACGCTGCGCTACACGAGGGCCGCGCCGGGGCAGCCGCAGCCCCTGGCCGTGGCGCCGGTGGGCCGGGAACCTTCGACCATCGCCGTGCCGCCGGCCGACGACGCCGCGGTCCGGCACTGGATCATCGCGCCGGAGAACCGACTGTGACACCTGCCGATTCTGTTCCCGCCGACCTGGCCGCGAAGCGGGCCCGTCTGGAGACGATCCTCAAGGACCTGGGGTCGGTGGCGATTGCCTTCTCGGGTGGCGTCGACTCGACGCTGCTCGTAGCCGAGGCGCGGCACGTCCTCGGCCGTGAGAATGTCCTGGCCGTCACCGCCGCCAGCGAAACGTACGTGCCGGAGGAACGGGCGCGGGCCGAGGAACTGGCCAGGCAACTGGACGTGGAGCAGATCATTATCGAGACCCGCGAACTCGACGTGCCTCACTTCCGCGAGAATCCCGCCTACCGCTGCTACTACTGCAAGCGCGAACTGTTTGCCACGGTCCGACGCGTGGCCGACGAGCGGCATCTGGCCGCCGTCTGCGACGGCGCCAACGCCGACGACCCCAGCGCCTGGCGTCCGGGCCTGAAGGCTGCCGCCGAACTAGGCGTCCGAAGTCCGCTCAAGGAGGCCGGCCTCGCGAAGGACGACATCCGCGCCCTGTCGCGAGGAATGGGCCTGCCTACCTGGAACCGCCCGGCCATGGCCTGCCTGGCCAGCCGGTTCCCCTACGGCCAGCCGATTACGGAGGAAGGCCTGAAACGCGTGGCCGCCGCCGAGCGTCTGCTCCGCCAACTGGGCTTCGACGGCTGCCGCGTGAGGGACCACGGAACCATCGCGCGGATCGAGGTCGCGCCGGCCGACATCGCCGCCACGGCCGCCGAGCACCGCGAGCGCCTGGTCCGCGAACTCAAGGCCCTCGGCTACGCCTACGTGACGCTGGACCTGGAGGGATACCGCGCCGGCGCCATGGACGAGGTGTTGCCCAAGGACACGCCCGATCGCCCGCCACCCGGGGGGTCTTAGTGCTGCTTCGCCGGCTCGTCGCCACCGTGCGCGGCGGCCTTCCTAGGCCGCCGCGACACGTTGCCCTGCGTCAACCCGCGGTGGCCTAGTACTACAACGCTACAAGTTGGGCCAATGACACATGCGTAGGTTCTTCAGAAACACGCCGCGGGCATGCAGCAGCCGCAGGATGCGCTTGCGGTGGCTGCGGGCGGCGCGGGCGTTGCGTTGTTGGGTCGTAAGCA
>DATKZB010000151.1:0-16751 GCA_035528235.1 Phycisphaerae bacterium | reverse complement strand
GGCCGCCGCGCGACAAGTAGCGTTGTCGGATTAAACACCGGCGGCGGGTCAAGGTCGCGGGCCGTTCGGAGGGACGGCGGGATGGACGCCGGAAGACGCGGCGGGTCAGGAGACCCGCCGCGCACGAACTTAACAGAACTTGCGCCGGACCGCTTACCGTTTGGCGTACAGGGCCAGGGCGGCGATGCGGGCGGCCAGGCGGGCCGCAGCGAAGTCGCTGGCCCTGTCGCCGCCGGCCGAGAGTTCGACCACGTCGGCACCGACCACCTCGTGCCGCGCAAAGAGGGTCTCGAGCAGTTGCATCGTCTGCCACCAGCCCAAGCCGCCGGGCTCCGGTGTGCCGGTGGTCCGGATGACCGACGGGTCGAGGCCGTCGACGTCGACCGTCAGGTAGACGGGGCCGCGCAGGGCGTCGACGGCAGCGTCGATCCAGTCGTCTGAGGCGGCGCACTGGCGTCCCCAGAAGATGGGCAGGTTCTGGCGGCGTGCGAACTCGACCTCCTCGCGGCAGGCGTTGCGGATGCCGACGTGGACCGTCCGGTGGCCGTCCTCGACGCACCGCCGCATGACCGAGGCGTGGCTGTACGGGGTGCCCTCGAACTCGGACCGCAGGTCGGCGTGGGCGTCGATCTGGAGGATGCCGAGGGTCCCGTGCTTCTCGGCCGCGGCGCGGACCAGGCCGAGCGTGACGGCGTGTTCGCCGCCCAGGCCGAGGACCCATTTACCGTCGGCCACCAGGCGGGCCGCCACGCGGCGGATGCGGTCCGTCATGGCCCCGGGCGACGACAAGTCGGGCACCACCGGCGCCGCCGTGTGGATGGGCGCCTCGACGAGGTCGACGTCCAGGTCGCTCTGGTAGGTCTCGACCTGCCGGCTGGCCGCCAGAATGGCCTCGGGTCCCTCGCGCGTGCCGGGGCCGTAACTGGTGGTGGCCTCGAATCCGATGGGCACGACGACCACGCGGGCCTGGGCGTAGCCGGAGGTGGCCTCGGGCAGGCCGAGGAAGTTCAGGGGAATCTGATCGGCATCGCTCATGGGACTCTCGTCGCGGCGTGCGGTACGGCTACAGGATCGGCACCGGCGCGTGGCCGACGAACGTGGCGCAGGCGATGCACGTAGTCCAGAGGCCGTTCTTGTGGCAGCGGGCGCTCTGGGTGATGTTCTGGGTGCGGACGATCTTGCCGCTGATGCGATAGATTTCTTTGCGTTCGTCGTAGGCCGACTCGGGGTCGAACTCCAGACCGAGCGTGGTGGCGAGCATGGTGGCGGCCAGGTCTTCGGCATAGTCGCCGGCCTTCTCGTCGGTCTCGCCGAAACTGTGGTGCTCGCTCAGGTACCCGTACTGCTTGCCGTCGGCGGGGACGGCCAGGCCGATCGAGGCGGCCATCAGGCGTCCGGGCTCGTTGGTGGCCGTGTCGGCCATCACGCAGAAGACGATCTGGCCCGGGCGCAGCCGTTCGATGCCGCGCTTGCAGGGGATGACCTTGGCCTGCGGCGGGAAGATGCTCGAGACGCGGACGAGGTTGTACTTTTCGATTTTCGCGTCGCGCAGGGCCGCCTCGAAACTGGCGAGTTTCTCGCGGTGGATGCCGACACCCTTCGTGAAGAAAACAGATTTCGGAACCATGGGGTCTCCTTCGTCGCCAAACCAGGGCAGCGGCGCCTGGTAGTAGTCCGCGCGACGCCTTCGCGATTCGGTGTTTCTCATCGGCTGCTCGCTTGCCGTCATGGCGAGAGGAGCCACTCTTGCGCGCTTATTGTGCGCCGCCGCGCCGATACTACAAGATTTTTTTCAGGTGTTCTTTCATGGCCGCCAGGGCCCGCGCCCGGTGGCTCAACCGGTTCTTCATCTCGGGTGGCAGTTGGGCCATCGTCCGCCCGAGGTCCGGCAGGTAGAAGTGCGGATCGTAGCCGAACCCGTTCGACCCGGCCGGCTGGTCGGTGATGCGGCCGTCGCAGGTGCCTTCGGTCACGGCCAGGACCCGGTCGGGCGTCGCCAGGGCCACGACGCAGTGGAACCGCGCGGTCCAGGTTGGCTTCGGATGCCCGGCCAGCGCCCCGAGAAGGGTCTGGTTGTTGAGGCGGTCGTTGCCCTCCTGGCCGCCCCAGCGGCTGGAGAGGACTCCCGGCCGGCCGCCGAGGGCGTCGACCTCCAGGCCCGAGTCGTCGGCCAGGGCCCATTGGCCGGTTGCCGCGGCGTACGCCAGGGCCTTGGCCCGGGCGTTGGCTTCGAGCGTCTCGCCCGTTTCCGGCACGGGCGGGACGTCGGCGAAGGCATCCAGCGACACCAGGTTGGCGCCGAGCGGCGCGAGGATGGCGGCCATTTCCTCGATCTTCTTGCGGTTCCGCGTGGCGATGACCAGCGTCCGGGCCATGTCGGGGCCCCTCAGAAGGCGTTGACGGAACCGACGACCAGCAGGTCGAGACCCTGCAAGGCCGCGATGGCCGTGGGCTCTTGAACGAAATCGTCGGGCTTGGCGCCGGCGGCGTCGAGGAACTGGCGCGTGCCTTCGTGGCTGAAGAGCCGGATCTTGCCGGCGCCGGCCACCCGCAGCGCGGCGCCCAGGGCCTCGATCATCACGGTGTCCACGCCGTCCTTGACGGCCACGGCGTCGCCCGCCACGCCAACCACCCCGACGCGAGGAACCTTGCCGCGCTCCAGGCCGGCCATGAGTTGCTTGACGAGCACGCCGATCAGCGTCGGCACCTGTTGCTTGCCCTGGGCGACGCCGGTGGCCCGGCGGAGGCCTTCGGCCAGGCCCGTCGCGGGGTCGATCAGCAGGATCGTGATCCGGTACAGCGTCTTGGGCCGGGCGATGGCGGGGCCGGCGGGGGGATCCTTGCCCGCGACCTTGACGAGTTGCGTGGGCACGTGGGCCGCGGCCGGCGTCTCCTCGCCCTCGAGCCGCATGCGCGGGAACTTCTGGATGAGGGCCAGGACCTGCGGGGCCGTCACCTTCGGTTTGGCGTTCGGCTGGCCGACCTTTGCGGGATCATCGAAGATGTCGAGCCCGAAGGCGCCCAGCGTGACCATGCTGAGCCGCGGCCCATGATAGACGTAGGCCTCGTACCCCTGCGACCGGAGCGAGTCGGCGTACCGCTGGGCGTTGACCATGCGGCCGGGGGCTTCCCAGCTGGCGATGTGGAGCGTGAACAGGCCGTCGGCCTCTTCGAGCGGCCAGGGATTCTTCGGCATCGGCTCGGGCATGGGCACCAGCATGACCCCCGCGAACGGGTACTGGCCCTGGGCGTCGCGGATGACACGGACGCGCTTGAGCATGGCGTCGGCGTCGGCGTCCTTCCAGGAACCGTACCGTCCGACACAAACGCTGGCGTAGTCGGCGCCCTCGACCAGGTGGACGTCGGGCAGGCCCTGGCTGGCCAGTTCCGACGCGATGCGCCGGGCGCTGACCGAGGCTTCGGGGCCCTGGTACTCGACCAGGACAATGGTGAGTTGGCGCGTCTCGGCCGTCCGGCATCCGCCGACAGCCAAGGCGGCGACGGATGCGACGGCCAGCAGCGCCAGACCGGTCAGGCGCCAGGGCTTCGCGTGCTCGCTCATGGGCATCCTCCGTTGCCGGCCGGGTGGTTGCCGACCGGCGCGGCCGCGGCCAAGCGTGTCCCGCCGTGGCCTCGATGCGCCGCGGTTACCGCTTCTTTTTTACCGCGCCGGCCTGGACCTTGGCCAGCCTTTCGCAACCGCCCTGCGCCAGGCGGAGCAGCCGCAGCAGGTCTGCCCGGCGGAAGGTGGCCTCTTCGCCGCTCGTCTGGATTTCGATGAGGCGGCCGTCCGGGGTCATCACCACGTTCATGTCGACGCTGGCCTGGCTGTCCTCGGCGTAGTCGAAGTCCAGGAGGGCCCGGCCGCCGACGAGGCCGCAACTGACGGCGACGACCTGCTCGGCGACGGGGTCCGGGCCGTCGGGCAGGCGCCCGTCCTTTCGTGCCTTGGCGACGGCCCGCGCCAGGGCCACCCACCCGCCGGTAATGGCGGCGGTGCGGGTGCCGCCGTCGGCCTCCAGGACGTCGCAATCGACGGTGATGCTGGTGTCGCCCAGGGCATCGAGGCGGGTGCCCGCCCGCAAGGCCCGGCCGATGAGTCGCTGGATCTCGGTGGCCCGCGAGTTGGCCCGGCCGGGACCCGGCCGGCGGTTCCGCGTGCCGGTCGCGGCCGGCAGCATGCCGTACTCGGCGGTGACCCATCCCTTGCCCCGGCCGCGGAGCCAGGGCGGAACGCCTGCCTCGATGGTGGCGGTGCAGACGACGCGGGTCCGGCCGACCTCGATGAGGGCCGACCCGTGGGCCGTGCCGATGAAGTCGGGCGTAATGCGGACCGGCCGTAACTCGTCGGCCCGGCGTCCGTCGGATCGGGTCATGGGTCGGCTGCCTTTCCGAAGGCTGTCTGCCGCGCCGGTGCGCCTAGCGCGGGTCCTCGTGGCCCGCCGCTAACGCGGGGGGCGCGGGAGTGTCAACTACGGGCCGGCTGCCACTCGCGGAGGGCGTCGGCCAGGATGCCGATGCCTTCGTCCACCTGTTCGCGAGTGATCGTCAGCGGCGGCATGATGCGCAGGACGGTGTCGTGCGTGCAATTGACGTGGAGGCCCTTCTCGAGGCACTTGGCGACCAGCCCGGCGCCGTTCTGGGCGAGTTCCACGCCGATCATGAGGCCGACGCCGCGGACCTCGGCAATGAGCGGCGTCTCCTGCTTGAGTTCGAGCAGCCGCTGCCGCGCGTACGCCCCCATCTGGTTGGCGTTCTCCAGGAGGTTCTCGTCGCGGATGATCTCGAAGACGGCGCAGCCGGCCGCGGCGGCCAAGGCATTGCCGCCGAACGTCGAGGCGTGCGTGCCGGGAATGAGGCTGGCGGCCACATCCTCGCGGGCGCACATGGCGCCGATGGCCGTGCCGCCGCCCAGTTGCTTGGCCATGGTCATGATGTCGGGCACGACGCCCGGCACCTGGTATCCCCACCAGGTTCCGCAGCGGCCGACGCCCGTCTGGACCTCGTCGAACATCAGCAGCATGCCGCGCTCGTCGCACAGGGCCCGAAGGGCCTTGAGCCACTGGGCGTCGGCGATGTTGACGCCGCCCTCGCCCTGGATGGGCTCGACCAGGATGGCGCAGGTCTCCTCGTCGACCAGTTTCTCGACGGCCTCCAGGTCGTTGAGCGGCGCGTACATGAAGCCCGGCACGAGCGGCTGGAACCCCTGGTGATACTTGGGCTGGGCCGTCGCGGTAATCGCGGCGAACGTCCGGCCGTGGAACCCGTTCTCGAACGTGATGATCTTGTACTTGCCGCGCGGCGTGTGGATGCGGGCCAACTTGATGGCGGCCTCGTTGGCCTCGGTGCCGGAATTGCAGAAGAACGTCTTGCCGCCGAAACCCGTCTCGGCGATCCACTGGGCCAGGCGCCCCTGGGGCTCGGTGTACCAGGTGTTCGGCATGTAGATGAGTTCGCCGACCTGCCGGCGGATGGCCTCGACCAGCCGCGGGTGGCAATGCCCCAACCCCGTGACGGCCCAGCCGCTGAACAGGTCCAGGTACCGTTTGCCGTCGGCGTCCCAGATGTACGGGCCCTCGCCGCGGACCGCCACGAGGGACAGCCGCGTGTAGTTGGCGATGACGTAACGGCCGAAGCGGTCGAGGGTCTCCTGGGTCCGGGGACCGGGTTGAGGGACATCGGTCATGATTGGGCTCCTGTGTGTTTTTTTCGCGGCCGTGCCGGGCGCGACGCCTTACGCGTTGTCGGCGACGACCTGCCGGCACCGCTGGCAGAGGTCCTCGGGTTCGCCCTGGCCGACGCTGGGCCGGTAGTTCCAGCACCGTTCGCACCGGGCGTACTCCTGCGCCAGGAGCGTGGCCGAGTGGAACCGCGCCACGCCGGCATCGGCGCCCAGGGCCTTGGGGCCGTCGAGCGTCTCGGCCTCGTCGCCGGCCGCGAGCACGAGTTCGCTCACGAGCAGCAGGTCGGCGATGGTCTCGGCGCCCACCTCGCGCAGGCGCGCCAGTTCCGCCGCGTCGGTTACCGCCAGGGCCACGCGGGCCTCAGTGTGCTTGTCGACGCGTCCGTCGCGGCGGAAGATCTCGAGAACGGCGTACGCGTCGCGCCGCACGTCCTGGAGCCAGTCCCACTTGGCCAGGAGGTCCTCGTCGAGGACCTGGGCGTCGACCTGCGGCCAGGCGGCCAGGTGGACGCTTTCGGCCCGCTCGCCCTCGGCCAGGGCCGGCAGATGCGACCAGACCTCCTCGGCCGTGTGGACCAGTATCGGCGCCACCAGCCGGACCAGCACCTCGGCCACCTTGGCCATGGCCGTCTGGGCGCTGCGCCGGCGCGGCGAATCGGCGGCGTCGCAGTACAGCACGTCTTTCTGCACGTCCAGGTAGAACGCGCTCAGGTCGTTCACGCAGAACACGTGCACCAACTGGTACACGCGGTGGAACTGGAACGCTTCCATCTGGGCCGTGACGTCGGCCACAAGGCGCTCGGTCCGCGCGAGCAGCCAGCGGTCGATCTCCGCCAAGTCGCCCCGTTTAGCGGTGTGCCGCGCGGCGTCGAAGTCCGCCAGGTTCCCCAGGAGGAACCGCACGGTGTTACGGATCTTGCGGTACGCGTCCTGGAGTTTCGATATCAGGCTGTCGGAGGCCCGGATGTCGTACCCGTAATCGACGCTCGAGACCCACAGCCGCACCACGTCGGAACCCAGCCGCTTGACCTCGTCGAGCACGCTGACGGTGTTGCCGACGCTCTTGGACATCTTGCGGCCTTCCTCGTCCACCACGAAACCGTGCGTGATGCACGTGCGGAACGGCGGCTGGCCGCGCGCCACCACACCCATGATGAGGCTCGACTGGAACCACCCGCGATGCTGGTCCGACCCCTCGAGGTACAGTTCGACCGGCATGCCGAGGTCTTCGGCCTCGCACACGCTGGCCCACGAGACGCCCGAGTCGAGCCAGACGTCGAAGACGTCGGTCTCCTTGCGCCAATCCGTGCTGCCGCACGCCGGGCACACGGGCGCCTGGCCGAACACGTCGGCCACCCCGGCCTCGTACCAGGCGCCGCTGCCGTGGGCGCCGTAGAACCGCGCGGCGGCCCGCATCATGTCGCCCGTCAGGAGGGCCCCCCCGCAGCCCTCGCAGTAGAGGGCCGGTATGGGCACGTCCCAGACCTTCTGGCGGCTGATGCACCAGTCGGGCCGGGTCTCGATCATGGCCCGGATCCGCGCCTCGCTCCACGCCGGGACCCACTGGACGCCGCCCACCGCCTCCAACGCCCGGTGCCGCAGGCTCTTGCCCTCGTCGGCCTTGTCGAGCGAAACGAACCACTGCTCGGTGGCGCGGAAGATGACGGGCTCGCGGCACCGCCAGCAGTGCGGGTACCGGTGCGTCGTCTCGCCCGAGGCCACCAGGCGACCGCTCCGGGCCAGGTGGTCGAGGATGACCGGGTTGGCCTCCCAGACCGTCTTGCCGCGGATCCAGTCCGGCACGGTCTCGTCCATGCGGCCCTCGGCGTCGACCGGACTGTAGGTCGGGATGCCGAACTTCAGGCCCATGACGTTGTCCTCGCGGCCGTGCCCCGGGGCGCAGTGCACCAGGCCCGTGCCCTCTTCCAGCGTGACCATGGCGGGGTCGGCCCAGATCTGGCGAAACGCAGCCCCCTGCGGCGGCCCCATGAAGGGGTGCTCGTACGCCAGGCCATCGAGATCCTTGCCGGTCAGGGTGGCCAGCGTCTCGACGTTCTCCAGGCCCGCGGCCGCGCTGGCGCCGGCCACGAGGTCGGCGGCCAGGATGGCCAGTTCCTCCCGCCCCTCGCGCGTGTACCGGACGGCGGCGTACGGATAATCGGGATGGACGGCCACGGCCATGTTGGCCGGCAGCGTCCAGGGCGTGGTCGTCCAGATCATGAGATGGACGGCCTTGCCCGCGAGCGGCTCGGGCAGCCGGGCGGCCGCGTCGGCCGTCAGCGGGAACAGGACGTAGATGCTGGGCCCGATGTCGTCCTCGTACTCCAGTTCGGCCTCGGCCAGCGCGGTGCCACACACCATACACCAGTGGATGGCCCGGAGTTCGCGATGGATGAGCCCGTCGTCGGCCAGGCAGGCCAGGACGTCCATCTGGCGCTGCTCGTACTCGGGCGCGAGCGTCAGGTACGGCTTCTCCCACCGCCCCAGGACGCCCAGCAACTGGAACTGCTTGCTCTGGTGCTCGACGAACTTGCGGGCGTAGGCCTCGCACCGGCGGCGGATCTCGACGGGGGCCATGCCGTCGGCCTTCGAGCCGAGCTCGCGGCGGACGGCGTGCTCGATGGGCTGGCCGTGACAGTCGTAACCCGGAACGTACGGCGAATCGTGCCCCTGCATCGTCTTGTACTTGACGACGATGTCCTTGAGGATCTTGTTGACGGCCGTGCCGATGTGGATGTCGCCGTTGGCGTACGGCGGCCCGTCGTGCAGGACGTACCGTCCGTTCGGATGAGGGGCCTTGCGGATCAGCCCATACAGGTCCATCTGGGCCCAGCGTTGGCGGATGTCGGGCTCGCGCTGGACGAGGTTGGCCTTCATCGGGAAGGCCGTCTGCGGCAGGCTGAGTGTCGTCTTGTAGGCGTTGGCCATGATCTTCCTCGCGTGTCGCTCGAACCGGCTGCGGTCGCCGCTCGGCCCTCCCCGGCGTCCGTGCCGTTGGCGGGAGCGCCTCGTGGTCGCCGCGGCGCCCGGCTCGACCTGCATTGAAAAAGCGATGCCCTGGCGGCGCGTCGGACAGAAGCGTGCCAGGGCCACTTCGTTCACCAGCCGGAAAACTGTTTGCCCCGGGTCGCGCTCCTTATCGGGCAATACCCGCGCGCAGGGGCCTGGCGCCGGCGGCTTCGGCCGTCCGTTGGCGACTTATCGGTCCCATGCGCGGCACTCCTTGCCATCGAGCCCGGGCAACCGGGTGGAAACGATTATGGTATCGACCGGGCGGGCGGCCTGTCAATCACTTTATTCACTCGGCAAGCCCATCGACCCATCGACCTCTACATCCCCCAGGTCGTGCCGACCGGCGAGATCGATCTGGGCACCCAGAACCTGACGGCCGGCGAGCACCGTCTCAGCATCGGCATCGTGGGGGCCAACCCGGCCGCCACCAAGGCCTACATGGTGGGACTGGACTACGCCAGATTGGAGCCCGTTCAGGAGTGACGCCGTATCGTCTCGCCGACGGCCCCCGCGAGCGCCTCCGGCAGCCGCACTGAACCGTCTTCCTGTTGCCCGTTCTCCAGCAGCGCCGCCACGAGGTGCGGCACGGCCACGGCGGCGCCCCCCACGGTGTGGACGAGGCGCGTGCGTCCCTGGGCGTCGCGGCAGCGGGTGTTCGTGCGGCGGGCCTGGTAGTCGGTGAACGTCGAGACCGCCGCCACGTCGAGCCACCGGCCCGTGCCCGGCGCCCACACGTCCAGGTCGACCGTCCTGGCGGCGGCGTGGCTGAGGTGCGGCGCCGGCCGCAGGCGCCGCCGGTACGCCGCGCCGAGCCGCGCGAGGATCGTCTCGGCCGCGGCGATGGCCCGTTCGAGTTCCGCGTCGGCCCGGCCAGGTCGACAGAAGGTGTAGAGTTCCACGGTGGGGAACTCGTGGAGCCTGAGGAGACCCCGCCCGGCCGCGCCCCCGCCGTGCGACTCGCGCCTGAGCGCGTTTCCCGCCGCGACAAGCCGCACCGGCAGCGCCGCGTCGTCGAGCACCTGCCCCGCGTACAGCCCCGCCAGGTGCGGCTCGGCCCGCGGCGCCAGGAACAGGTCGTGGGCGGCGCCGACCGCTCCCTCACGGTCGCGGCTCGGATCCCGATGGTCGCGGCTCGGATCCCGATGGTCGCGGCTCGTTGTCGCCGGGTCGGTGGCGTGAGGCGCGACGGCGTACATCTTGTCTTCGAGCAGCGGCAGGTGGGCCGAGCCGGTCAGGGCGGCGCGCGTTGCGACCGACGGCGCCCGGACCTCCTCGCATCCCCCCTCGCGCGTGTGGACGTCGAGCATCCACTCGACCAGCGCCCGCACCAGCCGCGCGCCCGGGCCGCGCCACACCAGAAAGCCCCGCCCCGCCGTCTCGCCGGCCGTCCGGGCCAGGCCGAGCATCTCGATGAGGTCCCAGTGGGCCAGCGGCGCGAAGGGCTGGTGCCAGGCGGGGTCGCCCACCGCCGGCGCGGCCGGCTCGTCGGGCACGTCGGTCATGGGGAGGTTGGGCAGGACCAGGAGGGCCCGGTCGCGGCGGGCGGCCAGGTCGGCCATCTCGGTCTCGACGGCGTGGAGTTGCCGGGCTACCTCGCGGCCGGCCTGCACCAAGTCGGGGGCGTCGAAGGTATCGGCGTCCCAGTCGGGCCCGGTGCGCAGGGCCGTGCGCCGGCGGGCCACCTCGTCGCTGATGCGGCGGCGACGCACACGCAGGGCCTCGAGCACCTCCTGCCGCGAGCAGCGCCGGGCGTCCAGGTCGATGACGGCATCGACCGCCTCGGCCCCGACGCCACGACGCGCCAGGGACGCCTTGACGCGCGCCGGCTCGGCGCGGATGAGGGCAAGATCGAGCATAGCGTCACCGCGTGGGCGGGGCGGCCGGCGTTAGCCTTGCTTGCCCGCGCCGCGCACAACCTGGGCCAGTTCCACCTGGTTCTTGGCGATCTTGCGGTGGGCAAGCACCAGGGCGATGGCCGTGACGATCTGGATACCGATGACCACGCGCAGGAGCAGGGCCACGTCGTCCAGGTTCGTCGCAACTTCTTCCGCAAGCATCAGCATGGGCACCTCCTTGTGGCGGATAGGTGTGGGATGTCTGAGGGCCTAGGTTATCTTTTCGGGCGGCGTCACGCAAGCCCCGCCGTCGCGAAAGGGGGCGCTTGCGGCGGCAGGATGTTTCCACTATCGTGGGCGGCGCATGGGACACGTGCTACGAATCGGCACGCGCGGCTCGCCGCTGGCCCGGTGGCAGGCAGACTGGGTGGCGGCCCGCCTCGGCGAGGCCCACGCGGACCTCGCGGTCCGCATCGAGACGTTCCGGACGGCGGGCGACCGCGACCGGGCGACCCCCCTGGCCCGGATGCCGGGCGCGGGGTTCTTCGTCAAGGAACTCGAACAGGCCCTTCTGGACGGCCGCATCGACCTGGCGGTCCACTCGATGAAGGACGTGCCGACGCAGGTGCCCGAGGGTCTGGAAATCGGGGTCGCCGTGCCCGAGCGGGCCGACGTCCGCGACTGTCTCGTGACGCCGGAGGGCCTGGCGCTGGCCGCCTTGCCCGCGGGCGCCACGGTCGGCTCCAGCAGTCCGCGTCGGCGGGCGATGCTGCTGGCGTCGCGGCCGGACCTGGGGTTCGTGGACCTTCGCGGCAACGTCGAGACGCGGCTCCGGAAACTCGCGGCAGGCACCTGCCGCGCGACCGTGCTCGCGCGGGCGGGCCTGGAGCGGCTCGGGACGCTCGATGCCCGGATGGTGGCGCTCGAACCGGCCGTCGTCCTGCCGGCGGCGGGTCAGGGCGCCCTGGGCATCGAGTGTCGGGCCGACGGCGCGGCCGCGCGCGCGGCGATTGCGGCGCTCGACCATCCGCCGACGCGGTGGGCGGTCGCCGCCGAGCGGGCCCTCGTGCGCCGCCTGGGCGCCGGGTGCCGGACGCCCCTGGGTGTGCTGGGTCGCGTCGACGCGGCCGGTCGGCTGACGCTGGAGGCGTGGCTGCTGGCGCCGGACGGCCGGGAATCGATCCGCCGCACCGCCGCCGGCGCGGCCGGCGAGGCGGGCGCCATCGGCGCGGAACTGGCCGAGGCCCTCCTGGCCGACGGGGCCGCACGCCTGGTCGGGTCGGGGAACGGGGCGAGCGGTGCTTGACGGGCCGACCATCCTGGCGTTGCTGGGCGTGGGCCTGCTGGGCGGTTTCCTGGGCGGCTTTCTGGGCATCGGCGGCAGCGTCCTGTTTATCCCGATGCTGACGCTCTTCATGAAGTCGGACTATCACACGGCCCAGGCCGCGGCGATGGTGGTCAACGTGTGCGTGGGGTTCTCGGCGTCGCAGAGCCACATCCGGTCGGGGCTGGTGAGCCGGCGGCTCCTGACCATTCTGGTGCCCTGCGCGATGGCCGCATCGATCGTCGGCGTGTACCTGAGCAACCAGTTCACGGGCGATGCCGAGGTGTACCTGCGTCGGATTTTCGGTGCGGTCATGATTTACGTCATCGCGGCCAACCTCCATCGCATGGCGCGGCGGCGCTGGCCGCACGCCTGGGGCCACCGGCCGCGACGGAAACCCAGCCGGGGGGCGGCGGCCATCGGCCTGGTGGGGGGCGTCATGGGCCTGTCGACCGGCCTGCTGGGCCTGGGGGGCGGGTCGGTAGCCGTGCCGGCCCAGCAGGTCCTGCTGGGGATGCGGCTGCGGACGGCGGTGGCCAACTCGAGCGTGGCGATCATCTTCTCGGGGCTGCTGGCGGCGGGCCTGAAACATGCGACGCTGCCGGCGGGGGTCGACCCGGCCCGGCCGTGGGTCTACGTGGGTCTGCTGGTGCCGACGGCGATCATCGGGGCCGCGGCCGGGGCGTACTCGAGCCGGCGGGTGGCCCGGGAGTGGGTCCGGCTGGTGCTGGTCGTGTTCCTGGGGTGGACAGCGCTGAAGATGCTGACCGCGTAGTCCTGCCACGCCACGTATGGCGCAGCGGCCGGGTGTGCCAGGACTCGCGGGCAGGCTCCGTCCTGTTGGGTGGCATGCCCAGGCCGCCGTTGCCTGGGCATGCTCCTCGGCCCACGTGCGACATGCCCACGCGAACAGCGGCGTGGGCATGCCACCCCGGGTCGGGCGCTTGCCGGAAACTCTCGGCACACCCCCGGGGGCCGGGGTTTGCGAAATAGGAAAGCCGGGGGCGGGCGATTTCCGATAGAATAGACGCGGTCGACTGCGCGCCCGTCGGGCGAGGCCGCCCCGGCGACCGCGCGGCGGGGGCCGGACGGCGGTCGTTTCGCTTGTACCGGGGGCAGGACGTCATACCAAGGGAGATTTATGAGTACGCTCATCCATGTTACGCACGAGGCGATCCAGAAGGTCGGCGGCATCGGGGCGGTCCTCCAGGGGTTCTTCACGGCCAAGGCCTACAACGACAGCGTGGGCCGGTCGATCCTCATCGGGCCGGGCGACCGGGGCGTGGCCGACCTGCTGGCCAAGAACGGCCAGGTGTTGTACTCGAGTTTCGACGGGACCGACGCCGGCGGGTGGGCCGACAAGTTCCGCCCCGTCCAGCAGCGATGGGGCGTGGGCATCCTTTACGGCCGGCGGACCTTCAAGGACAGGGCCACCGGCGTCGAGAGCCGCCCGGAAGTCATCCTGATGGACGTCGGCCACGCCGACCTCGACCGCTTGGGCGAGTGCAAGCGGATGCTGTACGAGCGGTTCGGCATCCGGAGCGACCTGTACCGGACCTGGGAGTACGAGCATTGGGTGCGCCTGGCGGCGCCGGGCCTGGCGGCGCTGGACGCCATCGGGGCCGACCAGGACCGGCCGGCCGTCATCCTGGCCCACGAGTTCATGGGGATGCCGCTGGCGTTGGCGGCCATTGCCGAAAACTCCGGCCGGTACCGGACGGCGTTCTACGCCCACGAGGTGGCCACGATGCGGCGGATCGTCGAGGGCCATCCGGGGCACGACACCATGTTCTACAACGTGCTCGACCGGGCGATGGCCAAGGGCAAGTTCGTCGAGGACGTGTTCGGGTTGCAGGCCCCGTTCTTCAAGCACGCCCTCGTGTCGGCATCGCGGTTTTGCGACGCGGTCCTGTGCGTGGGCGACCACGTCCTTTCGGAGATCAAGTTTCTGGGCGCCGACTTTGCCGAGAAGCGCCTGTCGCTCGTCTACAACGGCGTGCCGGCGTACGAGGTGGCCTACGGCGACGTCATGCAGTCCAAGACGCGGCTCCAGCAGTACACCGAGAACATCCTGGAGTACCGGCCCGACTTCGTGTTCTCGCACGTGACGCGCATGGCCCTGTCGAAAGGCATGTGGCGCGACCTGAAGGTCCTCTGGCACCTGGAGAAGAAGTTCCGCGAGACCGGCCAGACGGGCGTCCTCTTCCTCCTGTCGAGCGAACTGGGCGCGCCGCGAAAGGGCCACGAGATTCTCGACATGGAAGGGCGGTACTCCTGGCCGGTCGCTCACCGCGAGGGGTACCCCGACCTCTCGGGCGGCGAGGCCAACTTTTACGTCCACATGCAGAAGTTCAACGCCTGCGCCCGACAGATCAAGGTGATCCTGGTCAACCAGTTCGGGTGGAGCCGGCCGTCGTGCGGCATGAAGATGCCGGCCGACATGGACTTTCTGGACATCCGCAAGGGCACGGACATCGAGTTCGGCCAGTCGATTTACGAGCCGTTCGGCATCGCCCAACTCGAGCCGCTCTCGTTCGGCAGCCTGTGCGTCATCACGAACGTGTGCGGCTGCGCGGGGTTCGTCGACAGGGTGACCGGCGGCCAAGGCGCGCCCAACGTCCTGGTGGCCGACTACACCGGCCTGCCGGACAACAACGCCGCGCTCGACAGCGTGCTGTCGGTCGGGCCGCGCGAACGCAACGCCGCCGAGGAGAAAGAGGCCAAACGCATCGCCGACATAATCCTCAAACGCCTGCCCGGCGACCAGAAGCACCACGAGACCCTCATCCGGAACGGCTACGAACTGGCCAGGCAGATGTCGTGGGAGGTCGTCGTCCGCGATTACCTCCTGCCGGTCATCAACGACCTGTCGTAAACGATTCGCAACGCGACCCGCCCGGTGCGCCGGCCAGACGGCCCGTCCGACAGACGACGCGCGGCCGCCCGCGCGCGGCGTGTCCCTGCTGAAAGGAATCCGATGTCCACACGTATTGCTGCACTCGACAAGGTGGTGGCGGGTCTTGGGCCGGAGGACCGGGCCCGATTCGACCGGATGTACGACTTCAGCCAGTCGGTGGCCCACGTCCTGCCGCCCAAGCGGATGGAGGCGTGGATCACCAAGGTCTTCAAGTACCTCGCCCCGACGCCGGAGGGCGTGATGGAGGCCATCCGCCACCAGCCCATCACCCACGTCGTGAACCGCTGGACCGGCCAGGCCACGCTCTACAACGCCGTCCGGGCCCAGCGGCCCATCGAGGCCAAGGACACCGCCGACCTCGACCAGGAGATCGCCAAGAACCTGGGCGACCCGTTCTGCAAACCGCTGGAGTTGACGCCCGCGAACACCTTCGGCCGCATCGGCACCAAGACGGCCGCCAACGTCGCCACGTACGACGGGTGGCACGGCCTGGTGATCTTCGAGGACCATTCGCCGCTGCGGTTCCGGACCGACGCCTTCCGGCCCGACGAGGTGGCCGACCTGCTGGCCACCGCCCGCGCCTGGGCCGACAAGGCACACGCCGAGGACGCCGAGGCCCGGTTCTTCCTCCTCATGTGGAACTGCCTCTGGAAGGCCGGGGCCAGCATCATCCACGGCCACGCCCAGATGGTCCTGGGCCGCAAGTTCCATTACGGCAAGGTCGAGCGTCTGCGGCAGGATGCCGCCGCCTACCGGGCCGCGCACGGGGCCGATTATTTCCAGGACCTCGTGGCCGTCCACCAGGCGCTGGGCCTGGCCGTCGACTGGGACGGCGTGGCGGCCCTGGCGCACCTGGTGCCCACGAAGGAACGCGAGATCGTGCTCGTGGCCGACTCGTACGACTCACCGGGCCTGGCGAAGGCCATCTGGCGGGCCCTGAAGGTCTTCGCCGCCTGCGACGTCAAAGCCTACAACCTGGCCGTCCACATGCCGCCCATCGGCCGGCCCGACCCCGCGTGGAAGGGGTTCCCGGTGCTCGTGTACCTGGTGGACCGGGGCGACCCGGGGGCCAAGACGGCCGACATCGGCGCCATGGAACTCTACGCCAGCGCCGTCGTCTCGAGCGACCCGTTCCAGGTGGCGGAGGCGATGAGAAAAAGTACCTAAGTACCTGCGGAATGAAGTAGCGCGGGGGTTCATCCCCCGCGCATTCTCACAATGCGTCGGGATCGAGATACGCCCACGGCCACCTTTCACCGTCGCGGATGAGACCTTTGCGCACCGGGTTGCCGACGATGTACGCCGCGATGACTTCTGGTCGTTCGGTCGGCCGCAGGATCCGGTCGTGGAACCCGGTCTGCCATAACCCGCCCGGCCCGCCCATATCGCGGTTTGCCTTTGCGGCAAGGCTTTTCACGGCGCCTACGAAATCTGAAACCGTGCGGTCTGTTCCTGGAGCGCCGACAACCAGATGGACATGGTCGGGCATGATGCACCATGCCCACAACCGGAACCCCCACCGCAACGCCGCAGACTTCAGATGCTCCTGGATGGCATGGGCCAGTTTGCCGCACAGTACCGGCTTCTTGTCTGCTGTGCAGAAGGTGACCAGACAAGGCGCCGGGTTTGAGTAATCGTAACCCTTGAGTCGCAATGAGCGGTTGCGCCCCCACGTGTGATATGGGTCGCGATTCGTGCGTTCGTTCTTGCTCAGAAGACGACTCCCGTTTCGGCGCGGGGGATAAACCCCCGCGCTACGGTGCACGCGGTAAACCCCCGCGCTACGGCGCTCCCGTAATGAGACATGTAGCGCGGGGGTTCATCCCCCGCGCCACAGCGCGCATCGAGCAGCCCCCATATTCGCCTACCGCCCCAACTCGCGTCCCCTGTCGCGGGCGGCCTGGACGGCGGCGAGGATGGTTTTCCGCAGGCCGAGGACGTCGAAGGTGCGGATGGCGGCCTCGGTCGTGCCGCCGGGAC
>DATKZB010000150.1:0-6329 GCA_035528235.1 Phycisphaerae bacterium | reverse complement strand
GACCAGGTGCTCGGACCCGATGTTCGAGGCGAAGATCGAGGCCCCGATGACGAACCAGCCGAGGTTTCGGCCGGCCAGGAAGTAGTCGGTGGGCGTGTCCCGGTTCTTCCGGATGACCCACCACGACAGGCCGAACACCAGAAGAAAGTAGGCCGCCACCGCCAACCAATCGATCAGGCCCAGTGCATGCATGCGATGTCTCCCGCGTCCTACTTGACCCTGTGATACGAAGTTGACGCTGCGCTGCAGCAACCGCGGCTTGGCACGGCGGGTCTCCGGAGCCACCACGCCGACACGGCAGACACCGAACAAGCAGCCGCTCTGCGCGACGGGTCCGGAGACCTGTCGCGCGCGGCCGGGGCCGAATTGGCCTGGCGGCGCTCCTGCCAGGCCTTTGTCCGGCGTTTCCCCAATGACCGCTGCCCGCGACCGCCGCGGACCTGTACTCTGTCATTGTTTCCCGTTTCCATCATCCTGCAAGTTTTTTTCAGACGAGATCACCCATTCTGGGATGAGGTCAAAGGGAAGGCCTCCCAAGCGCCGAGTTTGCAGGTGGATAGACGCACCAGGCACGAAGGGAGGCCACAAGGCCAAGACAAAATCTTCTGGTGAAGGTGTCGGCGCGTGTGGGCGGGTTTCTGAAGCCCATCTTGGCGGGGACGGGAGAAATTGACCTTGCGGCCACGAGAAGATGCCCTTATACAGCGCTGAGCGGCAAGGCCGATGGAATCGCACCCAGGGAGCCGACCATGAAACGCAGAGAGGCCCTCAAGATGCTGGGCGTCGGTGCGTCGGCGCTGACGCTGCCGAGGTGGATGCAGGCGGCGGGGTCGCAACCGGGCGGGCCGGCGGGCCGGCCGCGACCGAACTTCATCGTGATCTTCTGCGATGACCTGGGCTACGCCGACGTCGGATGCTACGGCGCCAAGGACATCCGCACGCCCAACATCGACCGCATGGCGAAGGAAGGCGTGCGTTTCCGGAGTTTCTATGTAGCGGCGTCGGTGTGTTCGCCGTCGCGGGCGGCCCTTCTGACGGGATGCTATCCCATCCGGACGGGCGTTACGCGCGTCCTATTCCCGCAAGACAAGAACGGCCTGAGCCACGAGAAGAAGACTGTCGCCGAGATCCTCAAAGGGCGCGGCTACGCGACGGCGTGCATCGGCAAATGGCATCTGGGGACGAGCACGCAGGCCATCCGCGGACTGCCGCAGCACGCCGAGTTCATGCCCACCAACCGTGGGTTCGACATGTATTTCGGCATCCCGTACTCCAACGACATGAAGCCGACACCCCTCGTCCGAGGCACCGAGACGCTCGAAGAGCCGGTCGACCAGGACACGCTGACCCAGCGCTATACCGCCGAGAGCATCAAGTTCATCGAGGCCAACAAGGACCGGCCGTTCCTGCTCTATCTCCCGCACACCATGCCGCACGTTCCCCTGCACGCATCGGAGGCCTTCCGGGGCAAGAGCGCGCGGGGGCTCTACGGCGATGTGGTGGAGGAACTGGACTGGAGCACGGGCCGGATTCTCGAAACCCTCCAGCGGCTGGGGCTGGACAAAAACACGCTGGTGGTGTTCACGTCGGACAACGGGCCGTGGCTGGCCCAGGGCAAGGCGGGAGGCAGCGCCGGCCCGCTGCGCGACGGGAAGTTCTCCAATTACGAGGGCGGCATCCGCATGCCGGCCATCTTCTGGTGGCCGGGTCGCATCCAGGCGGGTTGGGAAACCGATTTCCCCGCCAGCACGATGGACCTGCTGCCCACGCTGGCGGCGCTCGCCGGGGCGCCCGTGCCGCAGGGCCTCGACGGCTGCGACATCGGCGGATACCTCCTGGGCGGGCCCAGCGCCAAGCCTCCGCGGGAGTGCCTGTTGGTTGCGGGGATCGTCCGCCAAGGGCCCTGGAAGTTGCGGGCGAGCAAAGAATTGTACAACCTCGACGAGGATATCGGAGAGAAGAACAACCTCGCCGATAAGATGCCCGAGAAGGTCAAGGAACTGCAGGCTCTGGCCGCCGAGGCCGGCAACAAGGGCGCCGGGGGGGCACGCCCCAAAAAAGGCAAGCCGGAATGACAAGCCTTAACCGACGTGATTTCATCAAGACGGCGACCGCCGGGGCGGCGGCGCTCGCGCTTCCGCGATGGCTGCGGGCGGCCGAACTGCCCCGCGCGCGGCCCAACATCGTCTACATCCTGGCCGACGACATGGGCTACGGCGACCTGGCGTGCCAGAACCCGAAGTCGAAGATCCCCACGCCGAACCTCGACCGCCTCGCGACGCAGGGCGTCCGCTTCACCGACGCCCACGCCCCGACGGCCGTCTGCACCCCGACGCGCTATGCCGTTTTGACGGGCCGATACGCGTGGCGGTCGTCGCTCAAGCGTGGCGTCCTCGGACCGTACGGCAAGACGCTGATTGAGCCCGACCGCCTGACCGTGCCGGCCATGCTGAAGCAGGCCGGCTACGACACGGCCTGCATCGGCAAGTGGCACCTCGGATGGCAGTGGCCCACGACCGGCGGTAAGCCCCTCGCTTACCAGAAAGACGGGTCGAGCAACGTGGACTTCACGAAGCCCGTCGCCGAGGGGCCGACGACGCGCGGCTTCGACACCTACTTCGGCACCGACGTGCCGAACTACCCGCCGTACTGTTTCATCGAGAACGACCGCACGCTGGGCATCCCCACGATTCCCAAGCCCCGCACGATGTTCGGCAACCCGGGCCCGATGATCGAGGGCTGGGACCTCGTCCAGATCCTGCCGACCCTGACGAAGAAGGCGGTGGCGTACGTCGAGACGGCCGCCAAATCGCCGGGCAACCCGTTCTTCCTCTATTTTCCGCTCACCTCGCCGCACACGCCCATCGTTCCCGCGCCGGAGTTCAAGGGCAAGAGCGGGGCGGGCGACTATGGCGATTGGGTCCACCAGACAGATTGGACCGTGGGGCAGGTGCTTGATGCTATCGACCGCTGCGGCCTGGCCGACAATACCCTGGTCATCTTTGCGAGCGACAACGGCCCGGAAAATTTCGCTTACGCGCGCATCCGCGAGTTCGGCCACTACAGCATGGGCGACTTGCGGGGCCTGAAGCGCGACACCTGGGAAGGCGGCCACCGCGTGCCCTTCATGGCCCGATGGCCGGGCAAGATCAAGCCGGGCACGATTAGCAACGAGACCGTCTGTCACGCGGACCTTATGGCCACGCTGGCGGCGCTGCTGGGCATCCGCCTGCCGGACGATGCCGCCGAGGACAGTTACAATATTCTCCCGGCTTTCTTTGGCGAGAAACTCGATAAGCCTATCCACGAGGCCACCGTCCACCACAGTTGCAACGGCAAGTTCGCCATCCGCCAGGGCGACTGGGTCTTCATCGACGCGCCGAACGGAGATGACAACAAGGAGCCCGACTGGCTCAAGAAAGAACGCGGATACCAGCCCCACAATTTTCCCGGAGAACTTTACGACCTCTCCCAGGACTTAAGCGAGCGCCGCAACCTGTTCGGCGAGCATCCGGAAATCGTGCAGCGCCTCAAGACACTCCTCGAAAAGTACAAGGCCGAGGGCCGCAGCGCCCCGAGGGCCTGAAAGGACAACAAGATGCCAACGATCACCCGGCGGATTTTCCTGCGGACCGTGGGCTTGGGCGCGGCGGCTTGGGCGATGCCGCGATGGTTGCAGGCGGCAGAGCCGATGGGGCCGGGGCACAAGCCCAATATCATCATCGTCCTCACCGATGACCAGGGCTACGGCGACATCGCCGCCCACGGGAACCCCAAGATCCAGACGCCGAACCTCGACCGCATGCACGCCGAGAGCATCCGGTTCACCGATTTCCACGTCAGCCCCACCTGTTCGCCCACGCGGTGCTCGCTGATGACCGGCCGGCATGAAATGAAGTCCGGCGTCACGCACACCATCCTGGAGCGCGAGCGGATGAGCCTGAAGGCGACGACCGTCGCCCAGGTCCTGAAGTCCGCCGGCTACACGACGGGCATCTTCGGCAAGTGGCACCTGGGCGACGAACCCGACCACCGGCCCGACAAGCGCGGCTTCGACGAAATGTTCATCCACGGCGCGGGCGGCATCGGACAGACCTACCCGGGAAGTTGCGGCGACGCGCCGGGCAACAAGTACTTCAACCCGGCGATCCTCCACAACGGCACGTTCGAGAAGACGCAAGGCTACTGCACCGACGTCTTCTTCGGCCAGGCGACGAAGTGGATCGACGAGAAACGAAAGGCCTCGGCGCCGTTCTTCGCCTACATCTCGACCAATGCCCCGCACGGGCCGCTGGTCTGCCCCGAAGACTACATCAAGAAATATGACGGGCAGGGACTCGGCAAGAACGTAATGGCCTTCTTCGGCATGATCACCAACATCGACGACAACGTCGGCCGGCTGCTCGCGAAGTTGGCCGAGTGGGGCATCGAAAAGAACACGCTCGTCATCTTCATGAACGACAACGGCGGCACGGCGGGCGTGGGGGTCTTCAATGCCGGGATGCGCGGCAGCAAGAACTCGCCGTACAACGGCGGCACGCGGGCGGCCTCGTTCTGGCGATGGCCGGACACGCTCAAAGCCGGCGCCGACGTCGACAAACTCGCCTGCCACCGCGACATCTTCCCGACGCTGGCCGAACTGGCCGGGGCGAAAGTCCCCGACGACGTCGCCGCCAAACTCGACGGCCGAAGCCTCGTCCCGCTCCTCAAGGACCCCGGCGCCCCGTGGCCCGACCGCTACGTCTTCACCCACATCGGCCGGTGGGCCAAAGGCCAGGCGGCCCAATCGAAGTACGCCGGCTGCAGCGTCCGCAGTCCGCGCTACAACATGGTGTCGGCCGGCAAGGCCGCCGACGGGAAGTGGGAACTGTACGACCTCCAGGAAGACCCGGGCGAAAAGAAGAACGTTGCCGATCAGCACCCCGAGGTCGTCAAGGAGATGTCGGCCGCCTACGACAAGTGGTGGGACGAGGTCCTCCCGTGCCTCGAAAACGAGAACGCCGTCGGCCCGGCCGTCAACCCGTTCAAGGAACTCTACTGGAAACAGTTCGGCGGCGGGCCCGCACCGGGCGCGCCGGAAGGCAAGCCAAAGCGTGCGAACAGGTAAGGCCGAGAAGCGTTACCATGAAACGAAGAGATTTCTGCGCAGGGCTGGGCCTCGGCGCCGCGACGGCGCTGGCGCTGCCGCGATGGTTGCGGGCGGCCGAACAGCCGCGCCAGCGTCCGAACCTCATCGTGATCATGGCCGACGACCTCGGCTACGAGTGCATCGGAGCCGACGGCGGGACGTCCTACAAGACGCCGGTGCTGGACGGCCTCGCGGCGACGGGCGTGCGATTCGAGCGTTGTTACGCCCAGCCCCTCTGCACGCCCACCCGGGTGCAGCTGATGACCGGCATCTACAACGTGCGCAACTACACCCGATTCGGGAACATGGATCCGCAGCAGACGACTTTTGCCAACCTCCTGAGGAACGCGGGCTACGCGACGTGCGTCACAGGCAAATGGCAACTGGGGAAGGATGCGAACCTGCCGAAACGGTTCGGGTTCGGCGAGGCCTGTCTCTGGCAGCACATGCGCCGCCCGCCGCGGTACGCCAACCCGGGCCTGGAGATCAACGGCAAAGCGGTCAATTACTCGAACGGGGAATATGGCCCCGACCGGGTGAACGCCTACGCGTTGGATTTCATCACGCGTCACCGGCAGCAGCCGTTCTTCCTCTACTACCCGATGATTCTGACGCACGCTCCGTTCCAGCCCACGCCCGACAGCCCGGACTGGAATCCGAAGGCCGTCGGCGAGAAAGTCAACGACAAGAAGGAGCACTTCGCGGACATGGTGGCGTACATGGACAAACTCATCGGGAAGCTGGTCTCACATCTGGAGAAGTTGGGCCTCCGCGACAACACCCTGATCCTGTTCCTCGGCGACAACGGAACGGGCCGGGGAATAGTCTCTCAGATGGGCGGGCGCCCGGTTCACGGGGGCAAGGGCCAGTGCAACGAAACCGGCATGCACGTGCCGCTCGTCGCCAACTGGCCCCGCGCGGCGCCGGCGGGCAAGGTGTGCGGCGACCTGGTGGACACCACCGACTTCCTGCCGACCGTTTGCGCCGCAGCCGGTGTGGCCGTGCCGACCGATCGGAAGATCGATGGGCGCAGCTTCCTGCCGCAGATCCGGGGGGAGAAGGGGAATCCCCGTCCGTGGGTGTATTGCTGGTACAGCCGGGAAGGCGGCGCGACGACCCGACAGGAGTTCGCCTTCAACCAGCGCTACAAGTTGTATGCCGACGGCCGGTTCTTCGACTTGGCTGAGGACGAGGCGGAGAA
>DATKZB010000149.1:0-6897 GCA_035528235.1 Phycisphaerae bacterium | reverse complement strand
CGGCGGGTACGGGGACCCGCCGCGCAAACACGCGAAGTTGCATCGCTGAAGGAGAGTCCGAGGTGACGCGAGTGGCGTGGTGCATGGCGGCGGTGCTGCTCGTGGTCGGCGCGGCCGGTGCGGCGCGGGGCGAGACGCCGGCCGAACGGGCGCTCAGGACCTACGTGCCGCCGCCCGCGCCCAGGGCCGACGACTGGCCCAGGTACCGGCTCGTGGCGTTCATGCGCGACCTCGTGGACTTCGTCTATAAGCACCACGTCGTCACCGACCCGGCCCGCAAGACCTACGGCATGGCGTACGAGTTCTACGCCGGCGGCAAGCCGATGCAGGAGTTCGGCCTCGACTCGATGCACGACGGCGCCTGGCTCATGTCGGCCATGGCCACCGCCCACCGGGCCGACCCCGAGGGCAAGTACCTGGACCGCGTCCAGCGGTACCAGGCCCCTTTCTACGCCAACATGATGAGCCGCAGCGATCGCCTGTTCCCCGACATGAAGCGGACCGACGAGGACAAGAAGCCCTTCCTCAAACCCGTCAAGGGCTGGGTGCCGCGCGGTTGGGACGACGGCGGCGGGTTCAAGAAATCCGGCCAGCCGTTCGACGAGGGGTACCACACCTCGTCGAACCACCTGGCGCAGGATCTGGCCAACCCCACGATGAACCTGTGGATGACCACCCGCGACTCGGCCCTGGCCCGGGCGGTGATGGACCTGCGGGAGTACAAGGTCGAGTACTTCGGCCCCATCTCGGCCATCGAAACGGCCGCCGGCATCATGAACGCCCGGCCCGACCTGTACGAGACGTACAAGCCGTCGGCCTTCACGGTCCATAGCCTGGACCCGTGCCACTCGGGCCTGTGCCGGCAGAACGCCGCGGGCATCCCGGCGTACGACGACGACCTGGCGTGGGAGTACCGCGCCGCCACCGCCCGGTACCTGGTGGACGGCCGCATGCCGCCCGAGACGGTGCTGCGGTCGGCGGCACGGGTCTACGCGTCGGCCCTGGCGATGGAACTGTACTTCGACTCGGCGCCGTACCCGTACGGCATGTACTTCTTCGACATCCAGGGCCCGCCGAAGTTCGTCCAGGGTGCGGGGCGGCTGGACGAGTACTTGTCGAACTCGAAGAAACTCTTCGGCGCCCGCGGCATCCAGTTCGCCTGGGTGGGGGCGGGCGTGCTCCCGTACCTGGCCAAACACCCCAGCCTGTGGGAACAGCCGTATCGCGAGAAACACGCCGACGAGCCGCTTGTGCGCATCGTCGACGCCCCGCCCGACACCGACGGCCGCAAGGACGCCGCCTACGCCGCGTCGCAGCCGCTGGCCACCGGCACCACGACCGTCACGCTGCTGGCCGACCCGATGAACCTGCACGTCTTCATCGAGTCCGACCGGCCCGAGGCGACGCTCGAGATTCGCCCCGCCGACCCCGTGGCCGGCGAGACGCCCGTGGGCCGGTTCACCGTGACCCGCCAGAAGTCGGCCAGGGCCGTCAACGGCCGGGGCGAGCCGCTGGTGCACCGCGCCGCCTTCCGCGGCGGCGACGCCTGGACGGCCGAACTCCGCGTCCCCTTCGCCGTGGTGCCGGGGCAGGTGCACTTCATCAACGGCCTGGACCACGCCCGGTACGAGGTCGTCGTCGACGGCGGGCCGAAGCGGACGGTCTACATGCTGAGCGACCCGGCGCGGATCGTCGCTCGCATCGAGGCCATCGCCCTGGGCACCATCGCCACCTGGCACGAGGTCTGGCGGAAGATGGGCGTCATTCCCAGCGGCTGCCAGATGATGGAGGACCGGCGCGTCAGGGCGTGGGAACTCAGCGACCTGGGCAACTACGCCCACCTGGTGCACACGATCGCCCTGTGGCTCATCTACCGCGAGGGCGCGAGCGAATGGGAGATCATCCGGCGCGACTTCCCCGGGCAGCCGCAGCCCGGGCCGCCGCTGCCGGAGTCGGTCCTCAAGGCCCAGGGACTGAAGTAAACGGGATTTCGGATTTCGGATTTGGGATTTCGGATTGGTCTGGCGCGGCGGAAATCCCCGTTACGGCACCTTAACCTTGCGTGTTTGCGCGGCGGGTCCCCGTACCCGCCGCGCTCGGGGTCAGACGGCAAGTCGGCAATAACGAAAGGGCATCAAATGGCGAAGGTGCGAATCGGTTTCGTCGGTGTCGGCGGCATGGGCCAGGCGGCCCACCTGAAGAATTACGTGACGATCAAGGATTGCGAGGTCGTGGCCCTGGCCGAAATCCGTCGCCAGACCGGCCGTCTCGTCGCCCAGCGCTACGGCGTGCCGCGCGTTTACGGCGACCACCGCGAGATGCTCGCCGCCGAGCGGCTCGACGGCATTGTGGCCAGCCAGCCGTTCGACCGGCACGCGGTCCTGCTGCCCGACCTGTACAAGGCCGCGCGGCACGTCTTCACCGAGAAGCCGCTGGCCGTCTCGGTCAAGGCCGGCGCCCGGCTGGCCCGGGCGGCCGCCAAGGCCGGGTGCGTCCACATGGTGGGGTACCACAAACGGTCCGACCCGGCCACCGAGTACGCCCGCGCGACGATCGACGCCTGGAAGGCCTCCGGCGAAATGGGTCCGCTCAAATATGTCCGAATCCTGATGCCGGCAGGCGATTGGGTCGCCAACGGGTTCGCCGGCCTGCTGAACGCCGGCGATGCCGCGACGGCGCTGGAGCGCGAGCCGCCCCTCGACGACATGGACAAGCGGACCGCCCGCGAGTACGTCTCGTTCGTCAACTATTACATCCACCAGGTGAACCTCATGCGGCACCTGCTGGGCGAGCCGTACCGCGTGACGTACGCCGAGAAGACGGGCGTCCTGATGGCCGTGGCGAGCGCCTCGGGCGTGCCCGGCACCATCGAGATGACGCCGTACCGGACGACCGTGGCGTGGGAAGAATCGGCCCTGGTGGCGTTCGAGAAGGGCTACATCCGCCTGGGCCTGCCGGCCCCGCTGGCGAGCAACCGGGCCGGCACGGTCGAGATCTACCGCGACCCGGGCGACGGCGCGGTGCCCGAACGGGTCCGGCCCGCGATGCCGTGGGTGCACTCGATGCGTCGGCAGGCGGAGAACTTCGTCCGCGTCTGCCGCGACAAGATGGCGCCGCCGTGCGACGCCGCCGAGGCTGTCGAGGACCTCAAGGTAGCCCGGGCGTACATCCGCCTGCGTTTCGGCAAGTGACGTGCGGTGACTCCTCGCTTACGCTGGCGGTTCGGTGGCGCCGTATCCGAGCCGCGACCGTGAGGGAGCGGTGCCGTTGCGGCTGTGGGGCCGGCCTACCGCTCCCTTACGGTCGCGGCTCGGATTCACCCCCCGAAACTGAAGGGGTCACGACCCGCGGCAGTTTTCGGTGGCCGCCGCCGGCGGCTCTGGTATAACAACCGCTCGGGCGTCGGGCCCACAAGTGGCGGGCCCGCGGCCCGTGTCCAGCCGACTAGGAGAGGAGGAACCCGTCATGTCGAAAAAGATCGCGTTGATAGGTGCCGGCAGCGTCGTGTTCGCCAAGACGCTGATGAGCGACCTCATGGCCACGCCCGCGATGGCCGGCAGCGAGTTCGCCCTGATGAGCCGGACCATGCCCAAACTCGCGCGCATGGAAAGGTTCGCCAAGCGGATGCTCAAGGAGAACGGCGTGCCCGGCGAGGTCTGGGCTACCACCCAGCGCCGCGAGGCCATCAAGGACGCCGACTTCGTCGTCTGCATCTTCCAGATCGGCGGCCTCGACGCGTACTCCATCGACTACGAGGTGCCGATGAAGTACGGCGTGGACCAGTGCATCGGCGATTCGCTGGGACCCGGCGGCCTGTTCCGGGGCCTCAGGAGCGTGCCCGTCCTCATCGACACGGCCCGCGACATGGCCGAACTGGCCAAGCCCGGCGCCGTCATGCTCCAGTACACCAACCCCATGGCGGGCAACTGCCTGGCCCTGGGCCGGGCCACCAGCGTGCCGTTCGTCGGCCTGTGCCACGGCGTCCAGACCACGCTGGACCTCCTGGCCGGATACGCCGGCGTGCCGAAGGAGGAGATCGTCTATACCTGCGGCGGCATCAACCACATGGACTGGTTCCTCCGCCTGGAGCACAAGGGCAAAGACCTGTACCCGCGCCTGCGGAAGGTCTTCGAGAAACCCGAGTACTACAAGAACGAGAAGGTGCGCGGCGAGGTGTTCCGGCAGTTCGGGTACTTCATGACCGAATCGACCGGGCACCTGTCGGAATACCTGCCCTGGTTCCGCAAGAACAAGAAGGCCCTGGACCTGTACTGCGACGAGCCGTCGTTCGGCGGCGAGACCGGCGCGTACTACACCTACTCGAAGGCCCTCACCGCCAAGTACGCCAAGCACGACCCCCTGGAGTACGAGAGCGCCAAGATCGCGTCCCGCAGCGTCGAGTACTGCTCGTACATCATGGAGGCCATCGTCACGGGCAAACCGTTCCGGTTCATGGGCAACGTCCGCAACGACGGATACATCGACAACCTGCCGGCGGGGTGCTGCGTGGAGGTGCCGACGTTCGCCGACGCCACGGGCTTCCACCCGACCCGTATCGGTGCCCTACCGTCGCAGTGCGCCGCGGCGTGCATGTCGAACGTCCAGGTCCAGATCCTCGGGGCCGAGGCCGGCCTGAACGCCGACACCGAGGCCATCGTCCACGCCTGCGCCATGGACCCGCTGACCGGGGCGGTCCTGACGCTCAAGGAAATCCGCGACATGTGCTCCGAGATGCTCGAGCGAGAGCGCAAGTGGCTGCCGCAGTTCAAGGGAAAGAAGATCCGGCCCACGCCCACGATCTCGATCCCCAAGGACTGCAAACCCGTCCAGGTGCCGCTCGACCCGGCCCTGGCTATCAACAAACGGTTTGGCGAACTCATTGACCGAAAGACCGAGTGATGACCATGCGATCAGTCGTGTTCGAGAAGATCAAGATCAGCGACGAGCGGTACGAGTCGGCCGGCGTCCTCGACGTCGATAACGACGGCCACCCCGACATCGTCAGCGGCGCGTTCTGGTATCCCGGTCCCACGTTCGACCGGAAGCACCGCGTCGGCGACGTCCGGGCCGAGGGCGAGTATTACGACGATTTCGCGACCGTGCCGATGGACGTCAACGGCGACGGCTACGCCGACTTCATCACCGGCGGCTGGTGGGGCGACACCGTCCGCTGGCGCGAAAACCCCCGGGGCGACCCCAGGAAGGAGTGGCCCGAACACGTCATCGCCCACGTCGGCAACGTCGAGACGATCCGCGCTTGGGACGTCGACGGCGACGGCCGGCTCGAGGTCGTCCCCAACACGCCCGGCGGTCCCCTTCGCGTCTACAAACTCGTGACCGACGCCGCCGGTCGTGGCACGGGCAAGTTCACCGAGCACGTCGTCTGGGACAAGCCCCAGGGCCACGGCCTGGGGTTCGGCGACATCACGGGCAACGGCCGGGGCGACATCGTCCTGGCCGGCGGGTGGCTCGAAGCCCCCGAGAAGCCCCTCGAAGACCAGTGGACCTGGCACCCCGAGTTCGACCTCGGCTCGGCCAGCGTGCCCGTCCTCGTGGTCGACGTCAATGGCGACGGCCTGGCCGACCTCATCGTCGGCCAGTCGCACGCCTACGGCCTCGACTGGTGGGAGCAGCGCCTGGAGGGCGGCCGGCGCCGCTGGATCAAGCACCCCATCGACCCTGCCAACAGCCAGTACCACGACCTCATCTGGGCCGACATCGACGGCGACGGCGCCTGCGAACTCATAACCGGCAAACGTTACCGGGCCCATTGCGGCAACGACCCGGGCGCCCACGACCCCGTGGGCATCTATTACTTCAAGTGGACCGGCGAGGGATTCGCCAAGCAGGTCGTCGATTACGGTCCCGAGGGCCAGGGCAAGGGTTGTGGCATCTACTTCCAGGTGGCCGACCTCTTTGGGACCGGCCGGCTCGACATCGTCGCCCCCGGCAAAGACGGCCTGTGCATCTACCGGAACCTCGGCTTCGCCGAGAAGACGGGCCATTGAGCCCCCCAACAGGTCTTACGCGCCATCACTAGCCGCGAGCGCGAGCGAGCGGTCAGGGCGCGCCCGCCCGATTTGCCGTTGACGCCGGCCCCCGCAGCCTGTACCGTGGGGTCCCCCGTGGGGGGCCACAGGGCTGCTGCCCCAGGTCCTTCGGGCCGGCAACGGCCCCATTCTAGAGGAGAAGCGGGCTGTATGGCGAGTATCAAGTCAATCGATTTGCGTCGCGGCCAGGGCGTCATCTGGAAAGGCACGATCTGGATCTGCGTGGATAACAACAAGGTCGCCAAGGGCAACTGGCGCTCGAGCCAGGTCGTCAAACTCAAGAACCTCAACACCGGCCAGGTTCTGGAGGAGCGGTTCCGGACCGAGGAAGAGTTCGAGCAGGCCATCATCGAACGCAAACCCGTCCAGTACCTCTACTCCGAAGGCGAGAACCACGTCTTTATGGACATGGATAGTTTCGAGGAGGTCCGCGTGCCCAAGGATCTCGTCGGCGACCAGGCCCTCTACCTGACGCCCAACCTCGAGGTCACCCTCGGCCGCATGGACGGCCGGGCCATCACCGTCGACCTGCCGTTCACCGTGGAACTGCTCGTCCAGGACACCCCGCCCGCCATGAAGGGGGCCACCGCGACCAACCAGATGAAGGACGCCCTCTGCGAGGGCGGCGCGCGGGTCAAGGTGCCGCCCTTCATCGACAACGGAACCCGCATCAAGGTCGACACTCGCAACGGCGAGTACCTCGAACGGGCGTAAGAGGTGGTCTCAAAACCGACCTTCATGTCGTTTTCACGTGCCACGGTTTGCCCCGGGTGAGCCGTGAAAAAAAGGTTTTGAAACCACTCTTAATCCTACAACGCAACTTGTCGCGCGGCGGCCTTCCCAGGCC
>DATKZB010000148.1:0-7410 GCA_035528235.1 Phycisphaerae bacterium | reverse complement strand
AAGCATTGTGTGTAATTTCAGGTACGAGGTGCCATCGGAGGAGCTGTCCGAAGACGGCGCGTTCGGCGGCGGGGGTGTTGGCAAAGGCCCCCATGGGTCGCAGTCGACGCCTGAGTTTTCGGATCAGTCGCTCCGTGAGGCGGGTGGCATGGTCATCCCGCAGGGTGACCATGTGCCTCAGTGGCCCCAGGCGGGTGGCATGGTCAGCGCGGGGCGGCGGGTGGCATGGTCAGCGCGGGGCGGCCACAGGACGCGGCGGGTGGCATGGTCATCCCGCAGGGTGACCATGTGCCTGGCTGGCGCGCCAATCTGCAATCTGCAATGGTTTCAGACGTCGAGGTTTCGGACCTCCAGGGCGTGGCGTTCGATGAACGCGCGGCGGGGGGCGACGTCGGAGCCCATGAGGACGCTGAAGATGTGCTCGGCCTCGGCGACCTCCTCGATGAGGACCCGCTTGAGGGTCCGCCGGGCGGGGTCCATGGTGGTTTGCCAGAGTTGCTCGGCGTTCATCTCGCCGAGACCCTTGAATCGTTGGATATCCATGCCTTTCTGGCCAAGGCGGCGGACGGTCGAGAGGACCTGCGAGACGCCCGGCACGTCGGCCGCGTCGCCGTTGGAGACGATGGAGAACTTGGCGTAGGGTTTCTCCCGGCCGACGTCCTGGCGGGCCTCCAGGTGCCAGTCGGCGATGTCGATGCCGCGCGTCCGCAGTTTGGCGGCCAGTTTGCTGAGGTCGCGGGCGCCGTAGATCTCCTCGGGTTCGGGCAGGTCGGCCTCGGCCGGTTCCGCGTCGGCCGGCTCGTCGGGCGGGGCCTTGGCGGCCTTGTCGGCCGCCTTCGCAGCGGCGGGGTGTGTCTTGGGTTTGGGGTAGGCGTCGGCGATGGCCTTGGCGGTGGCGGCGGCGGAGTGGAACAGGCCCAGGTTACCCTCGATGCGTGCGGCCCAGGTGGGGAAGTCGCCCTTCTTGTCGCGTCCCTCGACGAGCAGGTTCCAGGGGATGCCGCGCCGTTCGATGCCCCGGACGAGTTCCTCGGCGTCGGTCAGAATGAGGGCGAGTTCCTCGAGTTTGGCCCCGGCGATCTCGGGCGGGGGTTTCTTGCGGCTGGCCGGGTCGGGGTTGAAGCGCAGCGCCGCCCCCTCGACCCCCAGCCTCAGCAGCATCAGCCGCATGTCGCGGTCGCTCCGGACGTAGTACTCCTTGCTCTTGCGGCGGACGCGGTACAGCGGCGGCTGGGCCACGTAAATGTAACCGGCCTCGATCAGTTGCTTCATCTGGCGGTAGAAGAAGGTCAGCAGCAGGGTGCGGATGTGGCTGCCGTCGACGTCGGCGTCGGTCATGATGATGATCTTGTGATAGCGGGCCCGCCCGAGGTCGAAATCGTCGATGCCGATGCCGGTGCCCAGGGCCGAGATGATGGTGACGATCTCTTCGTGGGCAAGCATCTTGTCGATGCGGGCCTTCTCGACGTTGAGGATCTTGCCCCTCAGGGGCAGGATCGCCTGGGTGCGGCGGTCGCGTCCCTGCTTGGCGCTGCCGCCGGCCGAGTCGCCCTCGACCAGGAAGACCTCGGCCAGGGCGGGGTCGCGCTCGGAGCAGTCGGCCAGTTTGCCGGGCAGGTTGCCCGAGGCCAGGGCCCCCTTGCGCCGGACCAGGTCGCGGGCCTTGCGGGCGGCGTCGCGGGCGACCATGGCCTGGACGGCCTTCTGGATGATCTTCCGGGCGATGCCGGGGTTTTCCTCCAGGTACTGGCCGAGCATTTCGTTGGTCACGGTCTCAACGAATGTGCCGATCTCGCTATTGGACAGCTTGGTCTTGGTTTGTCCCTCGAATTGCGGGTCGGCCACGTGGGCCGACAGGACGGCCGTCATGCCCTCGCGCAGGTCGTCGCCGGTGGGGGGCGACTCGCCCTTCAGGAGGTTCTGCTTCTTGGCGTAGAAGTTGAGGGTACGCGTGACGGCCGCCTTGAACGCCGACAAGTGCGTGCCGCCCTCGATCGTGTTGATGTTGTTGGCGAAGCACAGAATGTTCTCGGTATAGCCGTCGTTGTACTGGATGGCCACCTCCACCTCGGCGCCGGTGGCCTCGTCGGCCCGGCGGAAGTAGATGACGCTGCGCGCCACGACGTTCTTGCCCTCGTTCAGATGCTTGACGAAGGCCCGGATGCCCTCCTTGAACCGGAAGTCGGCCCGGCGGTCGTCGCGCTCGTCCAGCAGCCAGATGCGCAGCCCCTCGTTCAGGTACGCCAGTTCGCGCAGGCGGCTCTCGAGCACCTCGAACTTGAAGGTCGGGTCCTCGAAGATCTCCCGGTCGGGCTTGAAGGTCACCACGGTGCCCGTCTTGGCCGACCGGGCCCCGCGCTTCAGGTCCTGTGTCTTCAGGCCGCGCGCAAACCCCATCCGCCACACGTACCCGTCGCGGCGGATCTCGACCTCCAGCCGCTCCGACAGGGCGTTTACGCAGCTCACGCCCACGCCGTGCAACCCGCCCGAGACCTTGTAACTGGTGTGGTCGAACTTGCCGCCGGCGTGCAGCATCGTCAGCGCCACCTCCACGCCCGGCTTCCTCTCGGTCGGATGGTTGTCCACGGGGAACCCGCGGCCGTCGTCGGCGACGCTCAAGCTGCCGTCGGCGTGCACCGTCACGCCGATCTCGGTGCAGAACCCCGCCATGGCCTCGTCGATCGAGTTGTCCACCACCTCGTTCACCAGGTGATGCAGGCCGCGCTGGTGCCGGTCGCCGATGTACATATCCGGGCGCTTCCGGACGGCCTCCAGGCCTTTCATCACTTTGATGGCCTCGGCCCGGTACCCGTCGGAGGCCGCCTTCCTCGCCCGGCCGTCGGCCGCTTTCGACCGGGCCTTGGGCGCCTCGGTCGCTCCTGCGCCGGCGGCCTGCTCGCGGCCGGCGGTCTTGGTCTTCTTGCTCGTGGCCATGCCCCTTCCCTCGTCCCGAAAACGCGGCTGCTCGCGCCGGCAAGGACCTCCCGGCGACGCTCCCGCGCGACCCCCTATGATACCACGTCGTGGCACGTCTCCCAAGGCGATTCTGGGGGTCGAAAGAGCCGGGAAATTGCGGATTTCAGATTCTGGATTGGGGATTGGCGCGGCAGGCCGCGGACGACAGGCCGCAGGCTGGAGGCCGGAGGCGAGAGGCTGGAGGGCCGCGGGTGCCACTGGCGGCTTGCCCGCCAGTGCACGGCCTCATCCGGGGGACCCATGAACCGTCGGCAGGTCCGGATCGGCCGGACGCTGCACGGCGGGCGGCTCACGGACGCGGGGGCACGAGCGGGCGGAGGCGATCGATGAGGTCCGGCAGGTTCACCGACACGACCTGCCAGATGCGTTCGTCGCGGGCGTCAGGAGGCATAGACGACCTCCCGCGTTCGCAGAATCTCGTCGCGCCGGAAGGGATTCCGAAGGCCCTCCGCCTCGACCAGGTGGACGGGGCGGCCGAAGAGACCCTCGAGTTCTTCCTGCATCGTCACCAGATCGAAGAGGCTCCAGCCGGCCTCCGCCTCGAATCGCACCAGGACGTCCACGTCGCTGTCGGGCCCGAAGTCCTTGCGGACGGCCGAGCCGAACAACGAAAACTCCGTCACCCGCCACCGGCGACACAACGCCGCAATCTCGTCTCGCGGAACGCTCAGCATGGCGGCTCCAGTCGGCCTGAGGGCTTCGTATCCCCGCCGGAAGATACCACGGCACCCGACCAACGGCAAGACCAAAGAGGAAGGCGTCTTCGCGGCCCCGCGCCCCCCCGCCACGCGTAGGCCGTGGCACATGTAGCACATGGTCACCCTGCGGGATGACCATGCCACCCATCCGCCACGTCACCCCACGACGTTGTACTCGCGGACGCTGAAGGCGACGCCGAGGTCCTCTTCGGCCAGCCGGCGCGTGGCGTCCAGGTCGAGGCCGGGCACGGCTACGGCCGTGGCGCGGAGGGTGGGGATGCGGCCTTGGGCGGCGCGGAGGAAGTCGCAGACGGCCGCGAAGGCGCCCGGTATCGTCGGCCGGCACAGCCGCTCGTACGTCTCGGCGTCGGGGGCGTCGAGGCTGACGCTGACGGCGTCGAAGAGCCCGGCCAGGTCGGGCACGATGTCGCGGCCGTTCAGGGCCGAGCCCTGGCCGTTCGTGTTCAGCCGTAGCGGCACGTGCCAGCGGTCGCGGACGGCCTGGGCCACCTGCCGGACGACGTCCAGCCGCAACGTCGGCTCGCCGAACCCGCAGAAGACGATCTCGTCGTACTCCTCGGGCCGGGCCTGGCCGATGGCCTTGAGGATAGCCCCGGCCGACGGTGCCCGCTCCAGCCGCAGGTCGTGACCCTTGACCAGCAGGTCGCCCTCCGCCTCGGACCGCGGGCAGAACGTGCACCGGTTCGAGCAGTCGTTCGTCACGTTCACGTACAGGCTGCGGCGGATGGGGTACACCAGGCACGGCCCCTCCCGCGCCGGCGGCAGGCCGAACAGGCGGGCGGCGTTGCCCCGCGTGATCCGACGCATGTCGTCCTCCGCCAAGCCGTACAGGTCGGCCAGGTACCGGATGACGTGCACCACGTACGCCGGCTCGTTCGTCTTGCCGCGCATCGGCACCGGGGCGCAGTACGGGGCGTCGGTCTCCACGAGCAGGCGCTCGGGCGGCACGACGCGGGCGGCCTGGCGGACGTCCTCGGAGTTGGGGAACGTGACGATGCCCGAGAACGAGACGTAGAACCCCCGGGCCAGGGCCTCGCGGGCGTACTCGGCCGACCCGGTGAAACAGTGGAACACGCCGCGCGGCATCCGGTCGGCCGCGTCGAGGATCTCGAGGGTCTCTTCGTCGGCCTCGCGGGTGTGGACCACCAGGGGCAGGTCGAGCCGGGCGGCCAGCCGCACGCCCTCGGCGAAGACCTCTCGCTGGGCGGCGCGCGGCGAGTAGTCGTAATGGTAATCCAGGCCGAACTCGCCCAGGGCGACGACCTTCGGCCGCCGCGCCAGGTCCTCCAGCGCCGGCCAGTCGACCGCCTTGATCTTCTCAGCATCGTGCGGGTGGAACCCGATGGCCGCGTGCAGCATGGGCTCGCGCTGGGCCATCTCGACCACGCGCGAGTTCTCCGCCGGGCCGGTGCCCACCGTGATGACGGCGTCGAGGCCGGCCTCTCGCGCCCGGTCCAGCACGCCCGGCAGGTCGTCGACGAGACGGTCGAAATGCAGGTGAGCGTGGGTGTCGGCGGTCGGTTCGGGCATGGTGTTGGTCGATTCCTCCCTCACGCCGCGCCTGTGTAGGGTGGGTGCTTTGCACCCACGCGGCTTCTGCCCACCTGCGCTATTCGTGCGCGGCGGGTCCCCGTACCCGCCGCGCCGAGACAAGACCCATGGTCACCCTTCGGGCTGACCATGCCACCCGGTGCCGTTGTAGGGGCACGACATGTCGTGCCCCTACTCCCGCGCGCTTCCGGTCAACCATGCCACCCGGCGCGGTGCGTGCGGAGCACGCACCCTACATCGTTCGGCCGGCGGCGTCGAAGGCGCCGGCGTAGTGCCGGATGTCGGGCCGCTTGTCGCCGGCGACGGCGAATCGGACCGCGATGACGTCGAACCGCACCCCGCGCCCCGCCGTCCGTCGCCGGGCCAGATACGTCCGGGCCGCCGCGACGATGCGCCGACGCTTCGCGAGCGTCACGGTCTCCTCCGGCTCGACCACCGCCTTGTCGCCGTCGCCGAGGACGCGGCTGCGGACCTCGACGAAACAGAGCGTCCCGGTCCGCTTCTCGACGGCCACCAGGTCGACCTCGCCCCGGCGGCACGCGACGTTCCGCGCGACGATGCGGTACCCGTGCCGCTTGAGGAACCGCTCGGCGACCCGCTCGCCGGCGTCGCCGGTCTTCTGGCGGTCGGTCCGCTTCGACGGCCGTCGCCGCAGGAAGTCGAAGATAGCCGCCATGTCCGCCCCCCCGCACCGATGGCAGCACGATTCTATCCCCGTGTCGCGCCGGCCGCAAGCCGGCCTTCCCCAATCGCACGCCGGGTGGTATGCTGGCGACCACGCCCGGCCATTCGTGCGCGGTGGGTCCCCGTACCCACCGCGCTGGAGTGTGACGCGGGTCTGGCGCGGTGGGTACGGGGACCCACCGCGCAAAACGCGCGTGCCCGCCCGAGGCGGGCTGGCTCGTATCCACCGCGCGAAACTCAGTCAACCGGCGCTGTAGTAGTAAAGGAAACCCATCGATGGCCCTGCAACTCGTCCTGGTCGTGCTCCTGGTGGCGGCGTGCGTGGTGGGCAGCGGGTGCGGCGGCGGACCGGTCACGCTGCTGACGGCGGACTTCCAGAAGGACCCCGCCCCGGCCGGCTGGGAACTCGGCGGACCCAAGGGCGCCACGCCCGACGGCGACTGGGCCGGACCCGACGCCGCCGGCGGGTCGCCGCACCTCGTGGCCCGTGCCGGTTGGTGGCAGTCGCCGCCGGTGCCGGTCGAGCCCTTCGCGTATTACCGGCTGCGGTTCCGCGCGAAGGCGACCGAGATGGCGTACGTGGCCGTCGTCTTCTCGGACGACGAGGGCAACGAACTGGTCGCCGACGCGTACGACAGCGTCGACGCCTCGCCCGACTGGCGCGACGCCGAGGTCTGTTTCCGCGGCCACGCCCTGGCCGTCGAGGCCCGCGTCCGGTTCCAGCCCATCACGGCACCCGTGTCGGTCGACGACGTGACCGTCGAGGCGGTCGGCGCCGACGAGGTCCGCGCCTGGTACGACCGCGCCGACCCCGTGGTGCCGGTCACCGCGCCGGCCATGCCCGACGATCGCTGGACCCTCCTGCCGCGCACGATGCGGCACCTGGCGGCGGGCGAGCGGCTGCGGGTTGTCATCCTGGGCGACAGCATCGCCAACGACACCGCCAACTCGCTCTTCGAGACGCGGCTGGCCCGGCTGCACCCGAAGGCGCGGCTGGCGGTCGTCACGTCGGTCCGCGGCGGCACGGGGTGCGAGTATTACCAGGCCGACGGTCGCGTGGCCGAGTACGTCCTCGGGTTCCGGCCCGATCTCGTCATCATCGCGGGCATCAGCCACGGGTACGACGCCGAGGCCATCCGCAGCGTGGTCCGGCAGATTCGCGGCGGCTCCCAGGCCGAGGTCCTGGTCCTCTCCGGCGCCGTGTGCCCCAAGGAACGGATGCTCGAGTCGTTCCTGGAGCGCTCGCGGCTGCCCGAGGCGGCGGCCCGCGAGTGGGTCCGCACCTGGCCCGAGCGGCTGCGGCAGATGCTGGCCCAGGAGCGGGTCGAGTTCCTCGACATGCGGTCCGTCTGGGACGCCTCGGTCGAGGCCTCGGGCCGGCCGCCCGAGTGGTTCATGCGCGACCCGGTCCACGCCAACGCGCGCGGCAAACAGGTGCTGGGCCGCATCCTGGAAGGGTACTTCGACCCGCGCGGCGGCC
>DATKZB010000147.1:0-4627 GCA_035528235.1 Phycisphaerae bacterium | reverse complement strand
AGGCCGGCCGCGTCGAACATGGCCCGCCACCGGGCCGCCTCGACGATGGTCTGGTTCGTCAGGTCGTGATAGAGGTGGTGTTCGAGGAAGGCGGTGGGGTTTCGGCGCAGTTTCTCGTGCGGCTGCTTGCAGAACTCGCCGACGTAGAGGAGCGCCTTCGGGAACCAGGCCCGCAGTTGACCGAGCAGCGCGACGACCGCCTCGTCGCCCCCCGAGAGGTACTCGTGGTACGTGTCGACGGCCGTGACGGCGTCGACGTCGGGTCGCTCGGCCGCCAGGGCGGCCATGTCGAACATGTCGGCCTCGCGCACCTCGATGCGGTCGGCCAGGGCCAGGCCCGAGAGCACCTCGCGGGCGTACTCGACCGTGGGGCTGTCGACGTCGATGCCGATGGCCCGGACCTCGGGCATCGCCTCGGCGAGGTACAAGAGGAACGCCAGGTCGCCGCACCCGAGGTCCAGCACCACCCGGGCGCCGCGGCGCCGCAGCATGTCGGCCATGACGGGGTAGGGCAGGGTGCGGCACAGTTGGCCGCTGCCGCGACCCACGTACTTGCCCAGGCGCTGGACGTCGGCCGGGTACGTCGCCTTGCCGCGCAAGAGATCCTGGAGGCGGGCGAAGACCGGCTCATAGGCATACGTCAGTTCGAAGAACCCGCGCGGCTCGGCCATGAGGCGGCGGAGGCGCGGCAGGGCGCGGACCTGGTCGCCCTCCCATCGCACCAGGCTCAGGCCGTCGAGGTAACTGAGGATGCTCTCCAGCACGTGGCGCTCCAAATGCGCTTCCGCGATGACGGCCTCCACCGACAGGGCCTCGGCCCCGAGTAGCCTGTCCAGGACGCCCGTCTCGAGCAGGGCCCACAGGCACGAGCACACGGCGTAACCGCGGACGTGCGGCAGGGCCTCGTCCAGCCGGCGCTTGGTGCGGGCGGCTTTCGGAAGACCCAGCAGGCGGATGACCTGAAGCGCCTGAATCAGCGACATGGTTCGGCCTCCGGTGCGTGCGGAGCACGCACTCTACGGCTTGCGGGGCGGGTGGCATGGTCATCCCGAAGGGTGACCATGAGCAGTCCTGGTGCGTGCGGAGCACGCACCCTACGGGTCAGCGACATGGCGTGACCTCCGGCCCACGCGGGCACTGGCCGGACGGGCACGCGGCCGGCTCGGTTCCCAGGATGGTGTCGTCGAAACTGGCCCGGACGGCGCAGCCGGCGTCGAGACGCAGGAACCGGGCGTCGTCCCACTCGCCGTCGAGGCCGGCCTGGATGAGGGCGAGGTCGCCGGGCACCGTGGCGAACTCCCAGCCCTTCTCGCGACACGTTTCGCGCACCTGCTCCTGGAGCCCCAGGTGCCGCGCGAAGTCGAACTCAATCAGCACGCCGCGCGTGTAGTGCGTCTCCCAGGCGCTCATGAATTCCGCCAGGTACTTGGCGTTGTCCTCGCCGTACTTGGCCACCAGTTCCTGGTACTCGGCCCGTTTGTACATGGGCCCCAGGCCGCTGTTGGTGCGCGGCTCAATGGGCTCGCCCGATTTCTGGTAGCACTCCAGCCACCCGCTCGAGAACCAGTACGTGCCCGGCTGCTCGGCAAAGGCCCGGGAGTAGCGCTCCTTGGAACCCAGCAGCAGGGTGATGCAGTCGTGGGCGCGCGGCACGATCACGGGGACGGGCCCGGCCCGCAGACCCACCAGGCTGTTGTTGCACAGGCCGTATCCAAGCACGATGGCGTCGTACCGGTCGGCCGTGGCGGCGTCGACCTGCTGCTGGAGGAGGTCGCGGCAGATGTCGCTGTTGTCGTGGAGACCCTGCGGCAGCAGGGTGACGTTGATCGCGTGCCGCGCGCGGGCCGCGCACCAGTAGAGTTCCCTCGCCAGCACGTCGCAAGCCACGACCTTCAGATGCATGTTCGCTCCCGTTTGTGACACTCGGCCGGCCCGACCGCTCGCTGGCGCTCGCGGCTAGCGGTGCGCCGGCTGGCCCCGCTTTTGCGCGGCGGGTCCCCGTACCCGCCGCGTCCGGTGCCAGACCCTGCACGGCCGGACAAGACCGGCCGTGGCACACGGTGAATACGGCTTTGCGCGGTGGGTACGGGGACCCACCGCGCCCGGCGCCAGCCACCGCGCCCGGCGCCAGCCACCGCGCAAAGTTCTCCACACGTCGGCCCCGGCGCGCTGGCGGCGCTAGCCGTACGAGGCCAGGATGGTGAAGCGTCGCTCGAAGTCGACCTCGTTCGTGAGGAACTTGTGCTTGTACTGTTCCACGCGGCCGTGGCTCTGGGCAACGGCCTGGGCGTCGAAGGCCTGCCACGCCCCGTCCGGGATCGCCTTGACGCGGACGGGCCCCAGCCGCCCGCTCTGCCGCTTGGTCTCGTACTCCATGTTAAGGCCCCGCAGGGCCAAGTCAACCGCCGATGCCAACTCGGCCGCACGATGGGCCGGGACGTCGCACGCCTCGACCAGGAGGCTGTAGTGCGGCACGTCGGCCCACGTCGGGCACAGGCAGTAGTTGCCGACGTCCAGACCCAGCTGCGCGACCGACGCGTTGGCGGCGCTCGTGACCTGGAACTCGGTTAGTTTCTCGCCGGTCAGGTTGGCGGTGTGCTCGCCCTTGTTCAGGAACTCGATGACGGGTGCCGCGCCCAGCCGGTCGGTTACGCGGACGAGGTCGCCGATGTGGTAACGGAACAGGCCGCCGGTGGTCGTCAGGATGAGGAAGTATCGCCGGCCCACCTCCACCTCGTGGGCGAGCAGGGTCGGCGGGTCGGGCTGGTCGATGGCGTCTTGCGGCACGAACTCGTAGAACGTGGCGGTGGTCTCGAGGACGCCGGCGCTGCCCTCGGTCCGAATCGGCATCGAGAACCGGCCCTCGGAGGCCAGCAGACCGATGTCGCGGACGGGTGCGTCGCCCCAATACCGCGGCATCTCGCCCAGGTACAGGCCGAGCGTGCCGCCTTTCCAGGTGCCGATGAGGGGCAGTTCCCACGCGTCTTTCGGATAGAGGTGGCCGCCGGCCCGGACCTTCGCTTCGAGTTCGCGTGCGCGGTCGGGCGCGGGCCGGAGGCGCGCCTCGATGGGCAGCCGCACCGAGGCGTCGATCGCCAGGTCGGCGGCCAGCGTGCCGTCGGCCAGGTCGCGCAGCAGGTCGTCGCGGCGGGCGTCCATCGTTCGGGCCAGGCCCAGAAGCGTGCTGGGGTTGGCCGTGATGGGCAGGACGCGCCGTACGGCGAGTCCCAGCCGGCACGCCAGGTAGTACTTGGCCTGGGCATCGGCGACGCAGGCGGCCTCGGGCGGCATGACGTACAGGCGCCGCACGACCGATTTCTGGGCGCGGGCCGTCAGCCCCGACATGGCCCCCTCCGGAATGCCCGACGCCGTGACCTCCTCGTCCATGCGGCTGGTGAGTTGGAGGATCTTGGCCCCGAAGGCGTCCCGGTGGTCTTCGAGCGCATGGACGCCCCACACGTGCCACCCCTGGCGGTAATCGCGAAGACAGGTGTCGGTGACGGGGATGCGCTTGGGCGTGCCGGTCGTGCCGCTCGTCAGGGCGAACATGTGGATGCGGGTGCCGGCGGGGAAGAGGGCCTGAATCTGGCCGCGCGCGACGCGTTCGACGTACGGCGCGGCACGCTCGTAGCCGGCGATGGGCAGGGCGTGGCGGAGGTCGTCGATGGTGCGTGCCCGGCCCAGGCCGTGGTCGCGGCCGAAGTCGGTGTCGGCGGCTTGGCGGAGCAGCCTGGCCAGCAGGCGTGTCTGCGTCTCGGGGGTGCGTTCGACGGCCTTTCTCCAGCCGCGCACCTGCCCCTTGGCCTGGAGGCGTATGGGCGTCCAGAGGAGCCGGCGCAATCGGATGCCGAGAGGCGTTTTCATGGGCCGGGTCTCATTCGGTAGCCGGTTGCGGCGACGCCTGGGCCGCCTCGGCCGTCAGATACCGGCCGAAGAACCCCCGGACCTGGCGGGCGTAGGTCTGGGGGTCGGTGGCCACGGCCTGGTTGTGTTTGGCGCCGGGGCAGATCCAGATGTCTTTCGGCCCGGGCTTGAGGCCGTAGAGGACTTGCGTCTGCTCGGTGGGCACGTAGGTGTCGCGCTGGCCGTGGATGAACAGGATGGGCACGGACTGGAGTTTCATCAGTGCCCGGCGGGTGCTGGGGAACCGGCACCGGCATTTCAGTTCGACGTAAAAGAGCATCAGGGCCCGGAAGACGCGGTACATGGTCATTGACCGGGTGGCCCGGGCCAGGTCGACCCGGGCGAAGATCTGGACCCACCGCTTCAGCAGTTGGTCGATGCTGTGGTCGGTCGAGAAGACGCCGTCGACGACGAGGCACCGGACGTCGGCGCTCAGCGCCGCCGCCACCACCGCGGCGCTCGCCCCCCGGCTGATGCCCAGGATGCCTATGCCTGGGCCGTCGGCGCCACGGCGGCTCTCGACGAACGCGATGGCCGCCAGAATGTCGTGCACCTCGTGGTTCGACGCCCAGTGCCGCGGCTCGAAGTGCGGCGGGGTGAAACTCTTGCCGTGCCCGCGAAAATCGAACGTGAACACCGTGTACCCCGCCTCGATCAGCGACGAGCCGTATCGCCCGACGCTCATCATGTTGCTGTCGAACTCGTGGCAGAAGATGATCGTGCC
>DATKZB010000146.1:0-3171 GCA_035528235.1 Phycisphaerae bacterium | reverse complement strand
CGCTACGGCCGGCCGGCCTTGTGCGCGGCCCAGTACTCCGGCAGCAGTTCGCGGGTCTTGGCCTCGAGTTCGGCGTTGCTGATGGTCGTGAGGCGTCCTTCCTTTTCGAACTGGTCGATGACCCAGCGGGCGAGTTTGGCGCACTTGATTTTCGAGATGCGCTCGGGGCCCTTGAGGCCGAAGAACTCGTTGACCCAGAGGGCGACGCCGTCGGTGCCGCTCTTGTCGGTGATGGCGACGCGGGGCGGGCACCCGAGCAGTTTTTCGGTGTCAAAAATATTGTAGATGCGTTCATCCTGCCGGAGGCCCCCCGCGTGGATGCCTGCGCGGGTGGTGTTGAACGCGCGGCCGACGAACGGGTAGTTGTCGGGGATGGGCAGGCCGATGGATTCCATGTACCGCGCCAGGTCGGTGATCGCGGCCGTGTCGATGCCGCATGTGTCGCCCTTGAGGGCGATGTACTCGAAGACGGCGCCCTCCAGGGGCGGGTTGCCCGTCCGCTCGCCGAAGCCGAAGACGGTCGTGTTGACGAAGTCGCAGCCGTACAGCCAGGCGGTGGCGGCGTTGGTGTGGACCTTGTGGAAATCGTTGTGGCCGTGCCACTCGAGGCGGTCGCTCGGCACGCCGCACTCGCGATTGAGTTTGTAGATGAGTTTCGGGATGCTGCGCGGCAGCGGCACGCCGGGGTACGAGAGGCCGAAGCCCATCGTGTCGCACAGGCGGATCTTGACGGAGAGGTCGTCGGGCACCTGTCGGCTCATCTCCATCAGGCGGTCGACGAACGGGAGGACGAAGCCGTCTATATCGGCCCGCGTCACGTCCTCCAGGTGGCAGCGGGGGCGGACACCCGCCGCCAGCGCCGCGTCCACCACCTCGCAGTAACTGTCGAGGCACTCGCGGCGGCTCTTGAACTTGAGTTTCCGGAAGATGTGGTAGTCGCTGGAGGAGGTCAGCATGCCGGTCTCGCGGAGACCGACCTCGCGCACCAGCCGGAAGTCGCCCTTCACGGCCCGGATCCATCCCGTGCACTCGGGGTACCGGTGGCCGAGGGCGCGGCACCGGTCGAGCGCCTCGCGGTCGTTCGCCGTGTACAGAAAGAACTCGGTCTGGCGGATGACGCCTTGGGGCCCGCTGATGCGGCCCAGCAGGTCGTAGATGCGAACCATCTGGTCAAGGGTGTACGGCGGCCGGGCCTGCTGCCCGTCGCGGAACGTCGTGTCCGTAATGTAGATGGGGCGCTGCTTGACCGACGCCAGGTCGAACTCGACCGGCCGGCCGTCAATCCTCTCGACCACCGGCCCCTCGAACCGGATGAGCGGCGGCAGGTCGTACGGGAACGTCTCGTCCAGCAGATTCGGCTCGGTCGCGTCCACCAGGGGATGCGGCTTGCGGGCGTCGGCCATCGGGCTTTCCCTTCGCGCTGCGGGGGTCACTCCTCGACCTCGACCCCCTGTTCCTTGCAGATCCGGGTGATGTACTCGACGGCCCCGCCGACGGTCTCGACCGACAGAGCCCCTTCCTCGTCCATCTCGATGCCGAACTCCACCTCGAAGCCGGCCACCAGTTCCACCGACTGGACGCTCTCGGCGCCCAGGTCGACGGTAAAGTAGTGTTCGGGCCGGATGGCGTCGGCGTCGACGTTCAGGACGCGGGCGGTCACGGCCTTGATGCGCTGCTCGACAGTTGCCACGGGCAGTCCTCCTTAGGTCTGTCAATCCGTAGCGCGGGGGTTTACCCCCCGCGCTCTCTTTCGCGGGGCACAAGGCCCCGCGCTACGTCGCGTAAGGCAAAAGGTTAGCGCTACTTTGTCCACTTCGTCCCCTGCAGCGTGGCAACCCCGCCGCGCGGCAAGCCAGTCATCCATCGCCCCCTACAGTTTCCTCATGGCCCGGCGGCCTTTCTGGATGAGTTCATCGCGCCGGGCGCGGCTCATCTCGAACACGGCGTCCCACATGGCCTCGTCGGCGGCGGTCCACTCGCAGCCGCGGCGGGCCATGACCGTCCGGGCGGTCTGGTACAGTTGTTTCTTGCCGAAGCCCTTGGTCACGACGCCCTCCAGGAGCCACGCGAAGGAGGGGATGAACTTCTGCATCGGTTTGCCGGTGGCCATGATGATGGCCATCGCGCCGACGTACGCCCCCGTGTTCAGGAACGTGCCGATACTGGTCTTGGTGTGGTCGCCGATGAGGCATCCCACCTTGTTCGACCCGGTGTCGATGGGCAGGCGCCCGTGCATGATGACCGAGACGGCCGAGTAGTCGTTCTTGAGGTCGCTGTTGGTGGTCAGCGCGCCCAGGTTCACCCACTCGCCGACGTAGGCATGCCCCAGGAACCCCTCGTGGTACTTGTTGGAGTAGCCCTGGATGATGGAGTTTTCGATCTCCCCGCCGATGCGGCAGGCCGGGCCGATGGAATTGCCCTCGTGGCACTTGGCGCCGAGCAGTCGCGACTCCTTGCCGATGTAGCAGGGTCCGACGATCCGCGTAAACGGGTAAACCTCGGCCAGCTCGTCAATATAGACGGGCCCGCCGGTGGCGTCGAGGACGACCATCGGGTGGACGACCGCGCCCGGGGCGACATAGACGTCGCGGCGGCTGCCGCGGATGGCGCTGGGTTTCTCGAGGACGCCTTCGATGCCGTGGCGCCCCGCGGCCGCAAAGTCGGCCGTCAACTGTTCCGGGTTCGCCAGCATCAGGTCCCAGACGTACCGCCACACGGGCAGGCGTGCCGGCACGTTCGGCAGTCGGGCCTGTGCGGCCGACAGGAACTTGCCGATGTCGCCGGTCCGCAGGGCCGCCAGGTCCACCCGCGCCACGCGGGCGTAAAGCACCTGCCCCTCGTCGTCGAGGGCGACCTCGCTCGGCCCGGTCGGCGCCACGTCAAACGAGTCGGCCTTCACGCGCGGGTCCACCAGCAGCAGGTCGTCGCCCTTGAGCGAGTCCGGGTCGTTGACCGGCCAGGAGGTCTTCGCGCGGTACGCCTCGGCCATGTAGTCGGGCACGAAGCAGGCGACGTCGTCGGCGCCGCAGCGGGCAAGGAGTTTCTCGGCCAGCGACGTCATGCCCGTCCGCAGTTCCCAGATGGGACGGCTGAGGGTCAGCGGATGGAAGCGGCTCCGGACTTCCTTCGATCGGTCCAGCAAGATCAGTCGCACGGAGGCCGCTCCTTTCT
>DATKZB010000145.1:0-11932 GCA_035528235.1 Phycisphaerae bacterium | reverse complement strand
CAGAATGCCGAAGCCGTAAAGCACACCGTCATCCCACACCTTGCCCTCGTCGATCTGCCAGTTGTAGAGTTGCGGGCTGGGTCCGAAGTAGACCATGGAGGACCAGTCGCCCGGCGCCGTGAGCGTAATCGTGCCCGGAAGGAACTCGAACCGGCCCTCGATGTGCGAGTCGCGGACCGGCGTGTTGTCGCCGACATGCCGCATGCCGGCGTACTTGTGGAGGTACGTGCCATCGCCCATGTCGTCCGCCCCGAGATACTCCATCCACACGTCGCCCAGAGCCACGCCCGAGACCGCCAACACGGCCGCCATCGCCACGGCCACTGACACCACCCTTGCCAAATGATCGCCCATTGCCAGACTCCTTTCATCGATAGCGGCGTCGTGAAGCCAACCGGCGCCGGCCCAACATCATCCCTTGGCCAAAAAAAACGGGGATTCGGATTGCTCCGAATCCCCGCAACGTGTCTCTTGAGCCGACCCTGCGCGCCCTCCGCGCATAAAAACGGGCCAGCCTGCCTTCACGCAGGGCCGCCCCGGTAAACGCCTACACTACCCCCTTCTCCAATAACACTATGATTGGCCCTGCGTCAAGGCAATTCTCGCGATTCGGACAAGTCCGACACGGCCCTACGACTCCGGGGTGGAGGGGGCGGGGGCGTCGAGGTCCCGCTCCTTGGCGCCCGGCGGAAGGCGGTACTCGAACACTCGCGGATTGGGCTGCTTGTCGAGACTCACCTTGCTCAGCCGAAGCACCAGGGCCACCTCCTCGTCGCCGTAGAACCGGGCACGGTAGACGGTGCACACGTCGGTCTGGCCGACGCGTTCGTACTTGAGGAGTTCGGCCATGACCAGCCGCCGGCCCACCTCGTCGAAGAGGTCGACGCGCACGGGGCGCAGTGTGCGCCGGTCGAACCACGTCCGCCGCCACGGCATCCGGTCCGGTCCGACCCGGCGCTGCTCGGTCAGGACGTAGTGGGTGCGGCCGGCGACGACTTCGGCGGCCGCGTCGGCCGCCAACTCGATAGGCACCATGCCACACGCCCGCATCAGGTCCGACGGCGACAGGATGAAATCCTTCTCGCCCTTGCCTCCGCGACGACCCACCCAGACCGTGTTGACGCCGGGCCGGATCCAGAGCCAGAATCGCTCGGGGTTCTGCCCCACGGTAAAGACGTCCTGGCCGAGCATCTGACCGTGGATGAACAACCGGTCGGGCTTGTCGAGAAAGAAGTGCCCGTCGAGGTCGTGGCGCTCGCGGCGGCCGTCCTTACGGCCGGTGGGGAAGTTGAGCATCAGGGCGGCGCGCGACCAGACGTGCTCGATCGAGCCGGCCCACGCGTTGTGGGCCGCCAGGAGTTCGTCCGGCCCGACAACCGTCGCCGGCTCCTGGCCGCGCGCCGCCCCACCGGCCGCTACGAGGGCCAGCATGGCTACCGTCGCCATCGCCGACCTGCGCATCGTCTCACGCATCGCCGGCGTCTTCCTCGTCGAGGTCATCGTCGTCGTCGAGGTCGTCGTCATCGTCCTCGTCGTCGAGGTCGTCGTCCTCGTCATCGAGCTCGTCCGCATCGTCGGCAACGTCGTCGTCCTCGAACTTATTTTCGTCGTTGAAGTCGTCCACCGCGTTCTCCTTGTTTTCTTCGGCCGTGTCTTCAGGCTCGTCGGCGCCCCCCGCGGGCGCCGACGCGTCGGGACCGGCCTGCGTCTCGCGGGCCGGGATTTCGTCCCATGTCTCGGGCATGTCGAGGATCTCGCGGAGGCGGTCGGCCACCGACCGGATCTCGTCGTCCGAGATGCTCGGGCACGCCACCACGTGCCGGCGGTCGGTGCCGGTCTCGCGGAGGGTGAGTTCCTCTCCCTTGCCGCCCGCCAGCCGTCGCGACGAGACGACCTTGAGGCGGCGCTTCCGCATCAGGACCAGCCCCAGGACGTACCGGAACCGCCGGGCGTGTTCCTCGTCCTGCTCGACCAGGTGCTCGAAAAGTTGCATCAGCCGGCCCAGGTCGACCAGCCGGGGCCCCCGGTCGGCCGCCTGTTCGGGCTGCGGCACGCGGGTCTTCCAGAAACTGAAGTACTCGCCGCCCGGTTTCCAGCACCCGGGGCAGAAATCGTGACGGGCCAGGGTCTCGTCGCCCTCGACCTCGACCACGGCCGAGTAATACTCGTCGCCGACGCCGAACCGGCAATCGCACGCCGCGCAGGCGCGCGACGAGGTGCCGATCTTGTACTCCCGATCCAGAGCCATACGCGCCCCTCAACGGCTCACTTGGCCAGACGGTTCATCACGATCCGGCGGGTCTCGACGGCCACGCGCTCGGCCTCGGCCACGGCCTGGTCGGTCCGCCGGCGGACGGCGGCCGCGTCGGCGGCATCCTGGTATCCGACCAGGTTGACCGCCACGTTGACGGCGGCCGCGCGCGCGGCCCCCAGCGCCAGTTCGGCCGCCACGCCGACGTCGCTCGCCAGGTTCGGGTTGGCGACGTCGGCCAGGCGCCGGCCGATGCGGATGGTCTCGCCGACGGCAACCAGGACGGCCTCGACCACGTCGAGCGAGTCGCGCGTCGCCTTGGCGATGGCGGCGGCGCGGTCGGCTTTCGCCTCGTCGCTGGCTTTCGCCAACCGGTACGCCGCCATGACGGCCGCGTAGGCGTCCATGTCGGCGTGGGCGAGGTCGAGGAGCCGAGCCCTAAGGGTCGCCAGGCGCCCGAGGGCCTCTTGAATCTCGGACTCGACGTCCTTGAACTTCTCCTTGCCGGCGGTGAAGGCGGCGGCCATCGACGCCATAGTCGAGGCCAGGGCCGCCGCCACCGCGGCCACACTCCCCCCGCCGGGCGTCGGCTGGGCCGCCGCAGCATCGTCGAGGTACTTCGTCAGCGGTGCGCTGCGATAATCCATGACCACTCCCATGCTTGACGACACACGGCCCGACCGCGCCACAGGTCACCGTCTCACGGTCGCGGCACAAGAACGTACGCGGCACCGGCGTCGGTGTCGAACTCGACGACGCCGGTCTCGGGCGTCCTGAGTTCGACGGCCTTGCCGCCGCACGTCACGGCCACGGGCATCCGCGTACGGATTTTGCACGGGCCGCCCACGTTCGAGCGGACTTTGGCCCGCGACAGTCTAGCGTCCTTCCAGGCGATGTCCACCACGAACCCGCCGCGGGCGCACAAACCGGTCACGCGGCCGGCGGGTATGGCCCGCGGCAGGGCGGGCAGGAGTTCGATCTCGCCGGCGTGGCTCTGGATCAGCATCTCAGCCACGCCGCTCGAGCCGCCGAAGTTGCCGTCGATCTGGAACGGCGGATGGGCGTCGAACAGGTTCGGGAACGTGTTGCCCGAAATGGCCTCGGCCAGCATCTTCCAGGCGTGGTCGCCGTCGAGCAGGCGGGCCCAGAAGTTGATCTTCCAGGCCTTGCTCCACCCGGTGCCGCCGTCGCCGCGATGGGCCAGCGTCACCTGGCACGCCTCGGCCAGTTCGGGCGTGCCGCGCGGCGTAATCTCGCGCCCGGGATGCAGGCCCCACAGGTGCGAGACGTGGCGGTGCGAGTTCTTGGGGTCGTCCTTGTCCTCGAGCCACTCCTGGAGTTGGCCGTGCTTGCCGACCTGGTTGGGCGCGATGCGCGGCAGGAGGGCCTCGAGGCGGTGCCGGAAGTCGGCGTCGATGCCCAAGATGCGCGCGGCCGCGATGCAGTTGACGAAGAGGTTGCGGACAATCTGGTGGTCCATGGTGGGACCGGCCACCAGCCCGCCCTGCTCGGGCGAGTTGGACGGCGTCGAGATGAGCCACCGCTGGTAGCCCGGCCGCGGGTCCTCCACCAGGAAGTCGGCGAAGAACGCCGCCGCACCCCTCATGAGGGGGTACGCCCGGCGACGCAGAAACTCCTTGTCGCGCGTGAACTCGTAGTGCCACCACAGGTGCTGGCACAGCCACGCCCCGCCGGGCACCCAGATGCCGTGGTTCGCGGCGTTGATGGGCGCCGTGCCGCGCCACAGGTCGGTGTTGTGATGCAGAACCCACCCGCGGCAGCCGTAATGTTCCTTGGCGACGCGGCGGCCGGTCTGGGCGCAATCGGCGATGAGGTCGAAGAGGGGCTCGTGGCACTCGGCCAGGTTCGTCGACTCGGCCGGCCAGTAGTTCATCTCGGTGTTGATGTTGGTGGTGTACTTCGAGTCCCAGGGGGGGTTGGTGCTCTCGTTCCAGACGCCCTGGAGGTTGGCCGGCTGGCTGCCCGGGCGGCTGCTCGCGATGAGCAGGTACCGCCCGAACTGAAAGTACAGCGCCGCCAGCTGCGGGTCGGCGGCCTTGGCGAACGCCTTGATCCGCTGGTCGGTGGGCTGCGTGGCGGCCTGGGTCGTGCCCAAGTCGAGGACCACCCGCCGAAACAGGCGCCGGTGGTCGCGGACGTGGGCCGCGCGCAGCGCCGCGTACGACTTGGGCGTGGCCGCCTTCAGGTAAGCCGCGCACCGCTCGGCCGGGTCGGCCGAGACGTCGCGGAAGTTCCGGAAACTGGTGGCGGCGACGAGACGCAGCGTGACGGCGTCGGCCCCGGTGACCCGGACGCCGCCCTCGACCTTCTCTACCCGGCCGCGCTCGGCCGAGACGTGCAGACGGGCCTCGAACCCGAGGGGCGTCTCGGTGCCCTGCCCGGCATCCTTATAGTCGTGCGGCGGGAGGCAGCCCGTGAGGGACACGACGTTCGAGCCGACGGCCGACACGACCACGTCCGGGTGCGGGCTCGCGAGCGCCGCGTCAAAGGTCACCTGGCCGGGCTGGTCGGCCGCGATGCGGACCACGATGGCCTGGTCGGGGTAACTGGCAAAGACCTCGCGGACAAACGTGACGTCGCCCACCTTGTACCGGACGGTGGCGACGGCGGCGTCGATGTCGAGGTCGCGCCGGTACTCGGCGGCGGCGTCGTGCCCGGGGAACGTCAACTTCAGGTCGCCCAGCGGCTGGTACGGCAGCTGGCGCAGGGGCACGCTCATCATCTGCTTGGCGGCGAGTTGCTCGGCCTCGCGCTGTTTGCCCTCGAAGAGGAGCCGGCGGACCTCGGGCAGAAACTTGACGGCCCCCTCGTGGGCGTAATCGTGCGGCCCGCCCGCCCAGAGGGTGTCTTCGTTGAACTGGATGCGCTCCTCGGCCGTGCCGCCGAAGACCATCGCCCCCAGCCGGCCGCAGCCGACCGGCAGGGCCTCGACCCACTGCGCGGCGGGCTTCTCGTACCAGAGCACCCACCCCTCGCTGGGCGAATCGAGGTCGACGGTCTCGTCCAGGGCCCGCGACCCGACGGTCGCGCACCCCGCAAGGGCCACGAGCAGCAGCATCGACAACGCGACGGCAGACAGGTTCATCGGCACCCTCCCGGACACCAGGTCACTTGGGCTGCCGTATCGCCTCGGCCGCCTTCGGGTCGCTTGTGACCACGACGACGACCGGGGTCTTGAGGTACTGCCGGGCCACCCGGGCCACGTCGTCGGGTGTGACCTGGCGGATGCGGTCGAGTTCCTCGCGGGCGAATCCGTAGCCGAGGCCCAGGACCTCGTCGACGGCCGCCTCGAAGGCCCATCCCTCGATGGTCTCGCGGCCGAGTTCCTTGGCCGTGATGACCGTGGCGCGAGCGGGCACCAGTTGCGCTTCGGTAAAGGTCTCCTGGGCGGCCCGCTGCATGGCCTTCTCGATGATGCCGACGACCTCGGGCACCTTCTCGGGCTGGCACACCGCCATGGCCGCGAAGTACCCCGGCCTGAGGCCCGCCATCGACCAGGCGTGGACCTCGTAGACGAGGCCCTTGCCACGGAGTTCCCCGTGCAGCCAGCCGCTGGGCATGCGGAAGCCCGAGACGACCGTGTCGAGCAACTCCATGGCGAAGCGGTCGCGCACGTTGAAGAGGTCGAACCCGGGGTACGCCACGTACACGACGGCGGCGCCCTTGTTGGAGGGCTTGATGTAGACCTCGCGGCCGGCGACGGGCCGGGGCTTGAGGTCGGTCGGGAACGAGAGGCCGGGGTTCTGTGGCAGCCGCTCGACGGCCTGGGCCACGTGCTTGGCGGCCTTCATAAGGTCGATGCCCCCGAAGACGGCCACGACCAGGTTGTTCGCCGCCACGTACCGCTTGTGCCAGGCCACAAGATCGTCGCGGGCCAGCGTCCGGACGACGTCGTCGGTGCCCGCCACCGGGAAGCCGTACGGCGAGTCGTTGAAGAAGGCGCGGTTGAAGTACAGCGCCGCCTCGCCGTGGGGCGTGTCGGCCAGGTGGGCCAGTTGGGCGAGGGTCATGGCCCGCATCCGCTCGACCTCCTCGGGCGGAAACGCCGGCTCCAGCAGGCACTCGGCCGCCAGGTCGAACGTCTTCTCGAAATCCTCGGCCAGGCACCGGGCCGTCAGGTACACCGTGTTGTGACCGCTGGAGGCGCCCATCTCGGCGCCCATGGCGTCCAGGGTCCGGGCGATGTCGGCCGCCTTGTGCTGCGCGGTTCCCTTCATCAGCATGCGGCTCATGAAGGACGACAGGCCGGCGGTCTTCTCGTCCTCAATCGCCAGACCGCCGCGCATGAACATCTGGATGCTGACCGTCGGGTGCCCCGGTATCGGACACATCAGCAGCCGCACGCCGCTGGGCAACCGGTGGGCCACGACGCGGGGACGCCGGTCGACGGGCGGCGCGGGGGCCTTGGCCTCTTCGGGCTTGGCCTCGGCCGCCGCCTCGGGCTTGGGCCGGACCGTCGAGACGCTCACGACCTCGGGCCGCAGGTACGCCGCCGCGACGCGGAGCACGTCGGCCGCCGTCACGCCCTGGATGTGGCGGGCGTACCGGTCGGAGAAGTCGGGGTCGCCCACCAGCAGCATGTTCAGGCCCACGTCGCCGGCGATGTCTTCGCACTGCTGGAGACCGAAGACGTGCTCGCTGATTTTCTGGCGCTTGGCCCGGGCGAGTTCCTCGGCCGACGGCGGCTCGCGCATCGCCCGCGCCAGGTGTTCCATGACGGCCTCGCGGGCGGCCTCGGCCTTGCCGGGCTCGGCCTCGAACGTCACCAGAAACCGGCCGCCGTCGTACCCGGCGGGCGTGTAACTGGCCACCGATATCGACTGCACCAGGCCGCGGCCGTCGCGCAGGTCCGACACCATCCGCGACGCCCGGCCGTTGCCGAGCACGAAGGCCAGGATGTCGAGCGGATACAGGTCCGGGTGCGTCAGCCGCACGCTCGGGAACTCGATAATCATGCGGACGCTCTTGACGTCCATCTCGACCTCGCCCTGCCGCGGGCCCGTCTGCACCTGGCGGTCGGGCAGGACGGTGGGCTGGAAGCGGGTGCGCGGCCACGAGCCGAACGTCTTTCGGATGGTCTGGAAGACGGTCTCGGCGTCGAAATCGCCCACGGCCACCACGACCGTGTTGTCGGGCACCGCGACGCGGCGATAGTACCCCGCCAGGTCGTCGCGCTTCAGTTGCCGGAACGCCTCGATGTGGCCGATGACGGGGTGGCTGGCGGGGTGGTCGGCGAAGAACATCTCGTCGGCCAGGTACCAGAGTCGGGCCCGGGGGTCGGCCTGGCCGCGTTCGATCTCGCGCTGGATGACCTGGAACTCGCGGTCGAACTCCTGGGGCTCGATTTTGGCGTGCATGACGTAGTCGCCGATGACCTCGATGAGCCGCCCGACGTGCTCGCCGCTGGTCTGCCCGTGGTAACAGACGAACTGCTTGGAGGTGTGGGCGTTGGTCTGGGCGCCGATGGCCTGGAGTTCGTCGCGGACCTGGTCCTCGGTGCGGGTGGGCGTGGACCCGCCCGAGACGAGGTGCTCCAGGAAGTGCGAGATGCCGGTGCCGGTGTACTCGGCCTCGTTCAGGCTGCCGGCGCCGATGTAGACGCGAAAGGCCGCCATGCCGCCCAGGTGCCGCTCGCGCACGATGACGCGCAGGCCGTTCTCGAGCCGCTCGATCCGCTGGCGTGGCGCGCCCGGGGCCGTTTCGGTTCCGGCCGCGGCGCCGGCGGCGCCCTCGCCGGACGGCTTGGGCGGACGCACACCGAGCCGCTCGCAGCCCGAAAGGACGATGGCACCCATCGCCAGAACCAGACACGCCGCCGTCAACAGCACGCGATGCTTCATGGTCTAGAGTCCTTGAACGCGGTTCATCCGCCCCCTGCCAGGTCGAGGACGACCCGGGTCATGACCTCGGCGAACCGGGCGACCTCGTCGAGGCTGATCCACTCGCCCGCCATGTGCTCGCCATCCTCCGGGCCGCACGAGAACCCCACGGCCGGAATGCCTTTCCCGATGAGGAACTTGGCGACGGTCGCGCCCTCCTGCCCGTACCGGACGGGCCGGTGGCCGGTGACCTCGACGGTCCGCCGCTCGATGGCCGCCACCAGCGGTCCCTCGACGTCGGCGAGCGTCGGCGGCTGGAGCGACACGACTTCCAGTTCCATCCGGACGCCCGCGGCCGCCGCCTCGACCTCGGCCAGTTCGCGCCGAAGGTGCTCCACAATGGCCTCGCCGTCAATGCCCGGCAGGTAACGGATGTCGATGAGGGCCTCGCACCGACCGGGGACCATGTTCGGCACGGTCCCGGCGTGGACGGCACCGACGTTCAGCGTGGCCGGGGTAAAGAGGTCCGAGGCCGGGCCCGGCGGGGGCGCGGGCGGACGCCACGAGCGGATGCGCTCCAGAAAGTCGATGACCGGCCACAGGGCGCTCGCGCCGCGCTCCGGCCGCGACCCGTGGGCCTGGCGGCCGATGGCCGTGACCTTGGCAAACAAGGCCCCCTTCTCGCCCACGTCGATCAGGCGCATCCCGTGGCCGGCGTCGGGGACGATGGCCAGGTCGGCCTCCAGGCCGCACGCCTCCAGCAGGTACTTCATGCCCAGAACGCTACCGGCCTCTTCGTCGGCGCAGCCCACGAGGATGAGTTGGCCCGCCAGGTCGGCCTCGCGGCCCTTCAGGTACGCCGCCGCCAGCATCATCGCGGCCAGGGGACCCTTGTTGTCCTTGGCCCCGCGACCGTAGAGGCGGCCGTCGCGCTGGGTAGGCTCGAAGGGGTCGGTCTCCCACCCGTCGCCGGCGGGGACCACGTCGAAGTGACACGGCACCAGCACCCTCGGCCGCCCCGCGCCGACGCGGGCCACGACGTTCGTGCGGCCGGGCACCTTCTCGAACGTCTCGTACGGGATGCCGCGCGCGTCGCAGAACGCCGTCAGGACGGCGGCGGCCAGGTGCTCGTCGCCGGGCGGGTTGACCGTCCGGGCGCGGATGAGGTCCGAGAGCCACCCCCGCAGGTCCCGGGCGTGGCGGTCGATAAAGTGGCGGAGGTCGTCGGCATGGCTGGGGCGATCTGGATCGGGCATCGTGCTTCCGGGTGCGCCGCGCGAGGGCGGCGGCCGACGGGCCTGTGGCGCCCAGGCCGCGTGCCGCCAAGGCCGCGTGCCGCCAGCGCGGCTGAACTCTGTGTGTTTGCGCGGCGGGTCCCCGTACCCGCCGCGCTCGAGGTCCAATTCCGGGTTGGCGCGGTGGGGGCGGGGACCCACCGCGCAAAAGAACAAGTCCCACAACGCCCTCAAGTGCGGAATCTGCCGTCCGACGGGCGGTTACTCGTCGTCCTCCTCGCCACGGATCTGGTCGACCTGCTCGATGTACGACAGGGTCCGCTCGAGTTCGTTCTGCAGGTGCCGCACGCGCAGGAGGTTGCGCACGCGCGTCAGCAGTTCCCACCGGTTGATCGGCTTGGAGAGGAAATCGTCTGTCCCCGCCTCGACGGCCTGCTCGATGTCGCCGTCCTCCTTCAAGGCGGTCACCATGCAGATGGGGATGTTGGCGGTGGCGGGGTCGCGTTTGAGTTGGCGGCAGATTTCGTAGCCCGAGACCTTCGGCATCATGATGTCCAGCAGGATGAGGTCGGGCTTGGTCTCGGCCACCTTATCGAGGGTCTCCTGGCCGTCGTAGGCGACCACGGTCTTGCACCCGAGGTCGTCGAGGTAGGCCTGGAGGAGTTCGACGTTCTGCTCGGTGTCGTCGGCGATCAGGATCGTCGAGTTGCGGACCTCGTCGTCGAAATCGGTGCCCATGGTCGTCTCCTCCACCTATGCCAGGCGCAGGCGCTGAAGCAGCGTCTGGGTCCGTTTCGGGACGTCCTCGGCGCCGACCACGGCCAGCGCCCGCAGGTGACTGGCCAGCCGGTCGAGCCCGGCCCGATCCTCGACCTCGTACCAGTGCGGCACGAGACCCAGGATGAGGCCGAACGCCTCGGCGCGATCGACCAGCGTGTCGAAGACGCCCCCGGCATCCCAGTCGACGCCCAGGAACAGTTCGGGCCGTTCCAGGCTCAACCCCACCAGGTACACGCCACCGTCGGTCGTCGGGCCCAGGACCACGTCGTCAATCAGCAGCCGGTCGAAGGCATCGATGACGAAGGCACCCGGCACGGTCGGGCAGTCGGTCAGCAGGACGACGGCCCGCTGGCACCCCGTCCGCCAGGCGTACTCGAAGAGGCCGGCCAGGGCCTGGCCGCGGCTCCGCCCTTCCTGGGCCATGAGCCGCCAGTGCGGCGACGCCAGAAGTTTCACCGCCTGCCGCGCCCCGCGCGGGGCGTACGCCAGCACTCGATTCGGGACCGACAGGTGCGCGAACCGCTCGCACAGGTCCATGATGAAACTACGGTACATCTTTGCCGCGGTCGGCGCACCGAGGACCTCGGCCAGGGCAGGTTTCACCTTCCCGGGCTCGGGTTTTCTCACCAGCATGCCGAACAGGGCGGACATGGTCTCCACCTACACGCCACTCATTGCGGCCTCGGGTCCAGGGCCTCATCTTCACGGGCATCCTCGCGACGACCGAGACGGAATCATTCCGCTGGGCCACGATTATAGGTCACCCTGGCGTGGGGTGTCCACACAAAAGGGCTGCCAGCCGCCGGCCACCGCCCGAAATCGCTTTCCTAGCCGCCCCCCCCGCCCCATAATGGCCTTGGCAGCCCGGCGCACCATGCATCCGTTTAGCCGCGGTCAGCACGGCCGCGAGGCAACGCGAGTTTTGCGCGGTGGGTCCCCGTACCCACCGCGATGCCGAGCCGAGCCCGAGCCGCGAACCACGGAGGATACCCATGTCACGCCCCAAGATCACACGCCGCGACTTCCTGGCCGCCGCCTCAACCGCGGCCGCCGTCACCATCGTCTCGCGCGACGTCCTGGGCGGAGCCGCCGCCACGCCGCCCAGCGAGAAACTCGCCATCGCCGGCATCGGCGTCGGCGGCATGGGCGGGGGGAACCTCAGGCAACTCGAAACCGAGAACATCGTGGCCCTGTGCGACGTCGACCACGCCTACGCTGCCGGTGCCTTCAAGCGATACCCCAAGGCGGCCCAGTACACGGACTTCCGCGAGATGCTCGACAAGCAGAAAGACATCGACGCCGTCCTCGTCGCCACGCCAGACCACACCCATGCCGTCATCTCGATGGCCGCCATCAAGGCCGGCAAACACGTCTACTGCCAGAAACCCCTCACGCACGACGTGTACGAGGCCCGCATGCTGGCCCAGGCGGCCAAGCAGGCCAAGGTGGCCACGCAGATGGGCATTCAGGGCCACTCGATGGAGGGCGCGCGGCTCATCCGCGAGTGGATCGAGGCCGGCGTCATCGGCGAGGTTGCCGAGGTCGACGCCTGGTGCGACCTCTCGTATTACCCCTGGGGACACGCCGGGTGGAGCAGCCGCTGGTCCGACCGACCCAAAGACACCCCCGCCGTCCCCGCCACGCTCGACTGGGACCTCTGGATCGGCCCGGCACCCCACCGGACGTATCACCCGGCGTACCATCCGGCCGTGTGGCGGTGCTGGTGGGACTTCGGCTGCGGCATGATGGGCGACCGCGGGGCACACACCTTCGACCCCATCGTCTGGGCACTGAAACTGGGCGCCCCCACCCGCATCGAAGCCACC
>DATKZB010000144.1:0-16620 GCA_035528235.1 Phycisphaerae bacterium | reverse complement strand
GCGCGACATCGACGCCGAGATGACCAAGATCGTGCCGCGCGACGACGGGTACCGGCACGTCGAGGGCAACTCCGACGCCCACGTCAAATCGTCGCTCTTCGGGCCGTCGCTGGTGCTCATCGTGTCGGGCGGTCGGCCCGTGCTCGGCACGTGGCAGGCGGTGTACTTCTGCGAAGGCGACGGCCCGCGACACCGCAAGGTCCACGTGGCGGCGCGGTAACCGCGCTCTTGCGGGGGTTGCACTTTGTGTGTTTGCGCGGCGGGTCCCCGTACCCGCCACGTTGGCGGTGCGATGGTGCGTCGGCGCGCGGTGGGTGCGGGGACCCACCGCGCACAAACCCTATCTGGAAGCGCTTTGAGGCGGCGGCCCGTCGGCCAAGGAACCCAAGATGCCCCAGCCTGAACCCGAGACCCTGTCGACGCTCCTGTCGCCGTGGTGGCTGCTGGCGGCGGTGGCGGTGTGCCTGCCGGTCTGCGTCGTGGTGTTCTGGCGGATAGGCCGATGGTGGATCACCGACCAGCCCGTGCCGCCGCCTATCGACGACACGGCGCCCCGTATCGGCTTCCCACCCTGGGTCGGGCTGCTCCTGTTCGTGGTCATGCAGGTGCTGATGGGTGTCATCGTGCTGGCCTACGACTCGGTGGCCGACTGGGGCCTCCTGCCGTGGGACCCGCAGTCGATTCCCGACATTCTGCGCCCCGGGCTGTTTCTGGCCCTGGTGGTCCCGCCGATGGCCGGCCTCATCGCCTTGCGACTGCTGGGCCGCCGCGCGGCCGCGGCGGTGGGCGTGCGGCTGGGAGCCGTTGGGCCGGGCCTCGCGCACGGCCTGGTCGGGTTCGCAGCCATTCTGCCGGTGTGCATCGCGGCACTCATCGTCAACGCCGTCGTGGTCCAGATGCTGGGCGGGCGAATTGAGCTGCACCCGCTTCTGGACACCGTCCAGAAGACGCGCGCACCGTGGGTGATGATTCTGGCCGGCGTCCAGGCGGCCGTGCTGGCGCCGCTGGCCGAGGAGTTCATGTATCGCGGCATGCTGATGATGGCCCTGATGAAGCAGATCGGCGTGACGGGGGCACTGGTCATCTCGAGCGCCGTCTTCGCCGTGGTCCACCTGCCGGCCGAGCCGCAGGCCGTCATGGCGCTGTTCGTCCTGGGCATGGCCTTGGGTTACGTGGCCCATCGGACGCGCAGTCTCGTGGCGCCGATCGTGGCACACGCCCTGTTCAACGCGTTGATGGTCCTGGGAACGTTCCTCGGCCCAGCGTAGTGCGAGCATTTTGCATCTGCCGCTGTAGCGCGGGGGTTTATCCCCCGCGGTCGTGGGGCTTAGGACATGTGGCGCGGGGGGTAAACCCCCGCGCTACAAGTCATGCTCCGATGGCCGGTTGCGATTCACGATGCAAAATGCTCAGTGCGCGGCGGGGCGTGGCCCCGCCCTACTTGGGACGCGCCACAGGTCTCATTGCGGGTTGGCGCGGTGGGTGCGGGGACCCACCGCGCAAAGACGCGGCGGCCTGGGAAGGCCGCCGCGCAGCATGTGCGGATCGGCGCCGCGCGACACAGCGGCGGGGCGTTGCCCCGCCTACTTGGGACGTGGCGCGGGGGCCGCGGCGATCGGAGGGGGCGACTCGGCGTTTGGCGCTGTGGGCGGCACGACCGGTGTGTCGGGCGGAAAGAGCGGCTTGAGCGGCACGACCCCGGCCCCGGGCGGACCTTCGGGCGCAGGCTTGAAGAGCGACTCGGGGATGTCGGTAGCCTCGGGCAGTGCGCGGCTCAGCAGTTCGCGGGCCAGGCGAATCTGCTCGTGCGGCAGATAGGTCGTCACCTCGGCCTCGGCCTTGCCGAAGCGGACGCCGAACCCGATGACCTCGTGCCCCGGGTCGACCGTGCCGATGCGGTCGGCGGCCGTCCCGCCGCGGGCCAGCGACTGGCCCAGGTACACCGGCAGGCTCAGGGCGATCAGCAGGTTCTCGTCGCGCGAGATGTGGTTGTAGAGGCGTCGCATGGCGGGCGACGGCGCGGGGCCATCGGCCTTCTGGAGTTGCTCGATGGCCTTGCGGAACACCGTCAGGTCGCTGCCGGTCGCCACGACCGCGTAGTTACCCACCACCGCCACGCGATACACCATGCCCTCCGGGCCGTACAGCATCCGCAGACGCTGCCGGAACTCGACGTGCCGCGCGGGGATGCCGAACCGCAGTCGCGGCACATAGGTGACGACGGGCACGCCCGCCAGATCGGTCATATCCGGCAGGGCCTTGAACTTCAGGTACAGGTTCAGCTGGTCGGCCAACCCTTCCCAGGAGGCGGCCAGCAGTTCGACGCCGTGGCGGAACCGCTCCGGGTCGACCAGTTCGTACACCGCCACGCCGCTCTCCACGCCCATGCCCGGCTGCGCGGGGGCCGAGAGAAACGTGATGTGGTCGCCCAGCGACTCGGCGAAGACCTGGACGGCCTCGTAGACGGTCTTCTTGGTGGATTCCGGCAGGGGCTCGGGCCGCGGAGCCGATTCGAGGAAGAACCGCGTGGCCCGCAGCGCGAAGTCGGTCCGCCGCGCGCGGTTCAGCCGGAACGTGACGGCCGAGGACACCGGCTGCTCGGTCACGGCCGGAATCGGCAGGATGCCCGGGGCCTGGGCCGACAGAAAGTCGGCCACGGCGGCGCCATCCACGAAACGAATCTTCAGGTCGGCCGCCAGGCCTTCCGGCTCGAACTTCAGGGCCGCCTCCACCGTCTCCATCTGGTCGATGAACGAGGCGATGCCCAGCATGTACGTCACCAACATGTCGGCGTACGGGACGGCGTTGGGCTGATCGTACACCTGGCCGCTCGAGGCCCGGAACCACGAGGCGATCTCGCTCTCGTAGATCGTCTTGACGCTGTCGACGTTCAGGTACAGCATGGGCGCGTCGGAGACGGCCCGCGCGACGGTCTCGGCGGGGAGCGCCTCGATGAGGCTCCTGGCGCCCAGCACGGCGTCCATCGTCCGAATCGAACTCGTGACCACCGCAAACTTGCCCCGACGGGCCACGAACCGCGGGCCCGACACGCCCATCAACGCATACAGACCCGGCGACATCACTTCGCCCCGCGACGACTTCAGCAGCGCGTCCCAGTCGGACACCGGCAACACGTAAATCGTGTACCGCTGCCGGAACCGCTTGGGGTCCAGGAAGCCGATGCACACGCTGCCCGTCGGGTCGATGCCCTGGACCAGGCCCGTGCGGCGGGCGAGCAGGTCGAGAATCGGGCGTTCGCCCTTGCCGATCGTCCAGCCGGTCTGGTCGGCAAAGTGCTTCAGGCCCTTCTCCAGGGCGCTGAGGCTCGGCACGTGGAAGAACGCGACGGCCTCCTCCGGCAGCAGCGCCAGCGCCGGCGCCACGTCGGGCTCCGTGGCGCCCGCCGGGCCGGCCAGCAGGCACGCGGCCGCGAGCGCCGTCAGACAGATGCGGGTCCTCATGGCCCCTCCTCAGAATCCTGATGCAGGTGACACGCCACCACGTGGTCCGTGTCGCCGGGCATCGGCGCGAACACGGGCGGCCGGGTGCGGCAGCGGTCCATGACCCAGGGGCAACGCGGGTGGAACGGGCAGCCGGGCGGCGGATTCGTCGCGCTGGGCACTTCGCCCAGCGGGACGATGCGTTCGCGCGGCGTGTCGGGATGCGACTTCGGAATGGCCGACATCAGGCACTTCGTGTACGGATGCAGCGGGTTCTCGTAGAGGCTGCGGCTGGGGGCCTGCTCGACAAGCTTCCCCAGGTACATGACGGCCACGTCATCGGAGATGTGACTGACGACGGCCAGGTCGTGCGCGATAAAGAGGTACGCTAGCCCTAAGTCGGCCTGGAGCTGCTCCAGCAGGTTCAGGATTTGGGCCTGGATCGAGACGTCCAGGGCGCTGACGGGCTCGTCGCACACGATCAGGCGCGGGTCCAGCGCCAGTGCCCGCGCGATGCCGATCCGCTGCCGCTGACCGCCCGAGAACTCGTGCGGGTACCGGTTGCAATAGGCGGGGCTCAGGCCCACGCGGTCCAGCAGGTCGGCCACGCGGTCTTCCAGGGCCTTGCCGCGCGCGCGGCCGTGGACCTTGAGCGGTTCGCCGATGATGCCGCCGATCGTCATCCGGGGGTTCAGGCTACCGTAGGGGTCCTGGAAGATGATCTGCATGTTCTGGCGGAGGCTCCGCATTTCGGCCGCCGGTAGCGAGAAGACGTCCTGCCCGGCGAACCGGACGCTGCCGGCCGTGGCCGGAATCAGCCGCAGAATCGTCCGCCCCGTGGTCGTCTTGCCGCAACCCGACTCGCCCACCAGCCCCAGCGTCTTGCCGGGAGCCAGGGCGAACGAGACGCCGTCCACGGCGCGAACGTAGCCGACGGTCCGGCCGAAGAGCCCCCGGCGCACGGGGAAGTACGTCCGGAGGTCCCGCACGTCGAGCAGGACGTCGGCGGCCAACGATGTCGCGGTAGAAGTCATGTCCGGTAAAGGGGCTCCTGGCGTTGACGGCGTTCGGCCACGCGGTCGGCGTACCAGCATGCGGCGGCGTGCCCTTCCCTTTTCGACTCAAGGCGGGGTCGCTCCTGAGCACATTTCGCCCCGTCGGCCAGCGGGCACCGCAGATGGAACGGGCAGCCCGACGGAATGGCCAGCGGGCTGGGCACCTGGCCGGGGATCGTGGCCAGGACGTCCTTGCGCTCCAGCGTCGGCCGGCTGCGGAACAGGCCCACCGTGTACGGGTGCAGCGGGTTGTCGAAGAGTTCGCGGATGTCGGTCTTCTCGACGATGCGCCCGGCGTACATGACGGCCACGTGATGGGCCATCTCGGCCACAACACCCAGGTCGTGCGTAATCAGCAGGACACTCATGCCGATCTCGGCCTGGAGGGCGCACAAGAGGTCAAGAATCTGGGCCTGGATGGTGACGTCGAGGGCGGTGGTGGGCTCGTCGGCAATCAGCAGTTCCGGACCGCACACCAGGGCCATCGCAATCATCACCCGCTGCCGCATGCCGCCCGACATCTGGTGCGGATACTCGCGGACACGCAACTCCGGGTCGGGTATGCCCACCTTGCGGAGCATGGCGATGGTCTGCTCCAGGGCCGCGGCCTTGCCGGCGTCGGTGTGGAGCATGACGGCCTCAATAATCTGGTCGCCGATGGTGAAGACCGGGTTGAGGCTGGTCATGGGTTCCTGGAAGACCATCGAGATACGGTTGCCACGGACGGTGCGCATCCGGGCCTCGGGCAGGGCCATGAGGTCCGTCTCGTCCAACCGGACGGCACCGGCGACGATGCGGCCGGGCGGGTCGGGCACCAGCCGCAGAATCGAGAGGGCCGTCACCGTCTTGCCGCAGCCCGACTCGCCCACCAACGCCACCGTCCGGCCGCGCGGTATGGCGAACGAGACGTCCTCGACGGCGTACGAGATGCCCTCGTCGGTAAAGAACCGCGTCGAGAGGCCCTCGACGCGAAGCAGGATGTCGTCGGCTCCCTTCACACGGTCCTCCGCAGCACGCCGGCCAAGCCGGGCGTCAGATCTTCAGTCGCGGATCGATGGCGTCGCGAATGGCTTCGCCCAGCAGATTGTACACGAAAACGGTCACGAAAATCGCCAGTCCCGCCGAGCCCCAGACCCACCAGGTCTCGATGTGCTGGCGTCCGTCGTTCAGCATCTCGCCCCAACTGGGCGTCTGGACGAGGCCCAGGAAGGCCAGCGACGCCTCCAGAAACACCGCCCCGGCAATGCCGAACGTGGCGCCCACCAGGATGGGCGCCAGGCCGTTCGGGATGGCATGGCGCAGCAGCAGCCGCCACGTCGGGATGCCCAGGGCCCGGGCGGCCGTCATGTAATCCTCGCCGCGGATGCGGAACAGTTCCGCCCGCATCAGCCGGTACGTGCCCGTCCACCCGGTAACGCCCAGCACAAACACGACCATCCAGATGGGCGGCCAACTCGCGGGCACCACCGTCAGGATGATGATAATCAGGATGAGCCGTGGCAGCGACATGAAGATTTCGGCCATGCGCATGAGCGCCAGGTCGATCGCGCGGCCGAAGAACCCGCTCAGCGCCCCCAGGGCGATGCCGATGGTCTGGCTGATGCCCACCGCCACGAACCCGATCGACAGCGCCGTCCGCGCCCCGTACAGGATGCCCATGAGCACGTCGTCGCCCAGGCGCGCCGTGCCCAGCGGATGCTGCCACGACGGCCCCTGGTCGCGCTGGGCCAACTCGGCGTACCCCGGGTAATGCGGATACGCGATGGGCGGGAACCAGGCGGAGTCGGCCTCGGCGGCTCGCTCCAGGTAGAAGCCGTATCGGCGCTCGGGTTCCCGCAAGGCGAAGAGCGCCGCCGCGACGACCAGCCACACGCCGGCGTGGGCCAGCACCGCCCAGGCCCAGGAACTCCCGCCCACCGGGTCCAGCCGCGGCCGCAGCAGGCGGACCGTCAGCGGCAGACCGAGCGCCAACACGAACCCCAGCATGGCCGCGTACTCGGCGTTCGACACGTACCGGAAGATGGGCCACGACGCCCGGCCGTTCTCGACCCAGCGGATGGGCACCTCGCCTGCGACAAACGGCGCCGCCAGGGCCACCGCTGCCAGCATCACCACCACCGCCAGGCTGATCATCGCGCTGGGCCGCTTCCGCAGTTGACGCCACACGATGGTGCCGTAGGACTGCGGCGGCCCGGCCAGGGCCTCGGCGTCTTTGGCGCGGGTCTCACTCATAGCGGACCCTCGGATCGGCCCAGGCGTACAGGATGTCGCCCAGCAGAAGGGCCAGCAGCGACAGCAGCCCGAAGACGAGCGTCCCGGCCATGATGACCGACAGGTCGTAGGCCTTGGCGGCATCGACCATCAAGAGGCCCATGCCGGGGATGCTGAAGATCGTCTCGACGATGACACTGCCGCCGATGAGGGCCGGCAGAATCATGACCATGGTCGTGATCATCGGCAGCAGGCTGTTGCGCAGGGCGTGATGGTAGACGACGCGGCTCTCGGGCAACCCCTTGGCCCGGGCGGTGCGGACGTAATCGGCCCGCAGGTTTTCCAGCAGGCTGGCTCGGCCCAGTTTGGCCAGGTACGCCAGGCCGCCGTACACCATGCACGCCACGGGCAGCGCAGCATGCCAGAGGGTGTCCGTCAGGTACGCCCACCAGCCGTAGCCCTCGCTGTCGGGCGTGTGAAGGCCCGCCACCGGGAACCACTGGAGGCCCGTGCCGCCGCGCGCGAAGAAACTCAGCAACAACGTGCCGGCCAGGATCGCCGGGACGCTCCAGAGACCCAGCAGCACCAACGTCGAGGCTCGGTCGAACAGGCGGCCGTGGTACCGGGCCGAGGCCAGGCCGATGGGCAGCGCAATGACGAAGATGATGATCTCGGCGATGACGTTCAGCGTCAGCGTCACCTGGATGCGTTCGCCGAAGAGGCGCAGCGGGTTGCGGCTGCCCTGGCTGGTGCGGAACTTGATGCTCTCGCCGAAGTCGCCCTGCACAATGTGCACCATCCACCGGCCGTACCCGTGGAAGACGTTGAGGCCCTTCTCAAGGGGATCGATGAGGGTCTTCGAGAACTTCGAACCGCTGACGTCCCACCACGCCTTCCAGGCGGCCGGGTCCGGGCCGAACGTCTGGCCGGTGATGCGCCGCAGTTCGGCAACCGCCTCGGCTTGGGCGGCCGCGTCGCCCTCCTGGAGCCGCGCGAGGTGCATCTCGACGTCGTCGCCCCAGTAGTTGACGTCTTTCAGGCCCAGCCGCACGCGGATGCGTTCGGCATCGGCCTGCATCGCCTTGGGGTCGATGTTGCCCGACTGGGCCAGGATCATGGCCTCAATGGGGTCGCCAGGGGCCAGGCGCACGATGCCGTAGGTCAGCAGCGTAATGCCCACGATGGTGGGGATCATCAGGAGCAGACGCTTGACGATATACGTTTTCACGGGCCGCCCTGCCCTTCGGCGGCGCGCAGGTCCCCGGGTATCCACCACTCGCGCGGGTCCATGCCCAGCCGGTGCACCTTGACGCCCCGCAGGCGCGGCGACACCAGGGCCAGGGCGTCGCGCGACCACAGGAACGTGTACGGCTGCTCATCGTGCAGCAGGCGGTGGAATTCGTGATAGAGGGCGTTGCGTTTGGCCTCGTCCATGGTGGCCCGGGCCTCTTCGATGAGGCGGTCGGACCGGGCGTTGCGGAAACTGATGAAGTTGTGGCCGCGGCCCTCGATCTGGCTCGAGTGCCAGATCTGGTTCGGGTCGCCCTCGACCGAGCCGGTCCAGGCCAGGGAGATGGCGTCGAAGTCGCGGTTGTCGAGTTTCGTGATGAACACCGCCCATTCGTAGAACCGCACGTTCATGACGATGCCGACGCGGCGGAACTCCTCCTTCAACACGCGGGCCATGTCGCGATACGCCTGGAGGCTGGCCGGAAGCGACAGTTCGAACTCCAGCCGCCGGCCGTCGGGGTTCTCGATCCACCCGTCGGCGTCGCGGTCCTCCCAGCCGGCCTCCTTCAGCAGCCGCGCGGCCTCGGCCCGGTCGAACGCCCACGGCTTGACCGTCCGGTCGTACTGGGGGCTGTCGACCCAGAACGGCCCGGTAACCACGCGGCTGATGTCGTACTCGAGGTACTTGACGAGTTGCTCGCGCCACACCAGGTGCGTCATGGCCCGGCGGACGCGGGCGTCGTCGAACGGCGGCCGCGCGCAGTTCCACGCCAGGTACCGGTACCCCGCCGGCGCCGAGTATCGGTGCATGATAAAGTCGCGGCCGGCCCGCGGGTCGGCCTTCAGTTTGACCCACCACTCGGGCTGGACCGACACGTAATCGATTTCCCCCGCCAGGAACGCCTGGACGTACGCCTGGTCCTCCAGGATGACGCGGAACGTCATGCGGTCGAACGACGGCCGCGCGCGCCAATACTGCTCGTTCCGCCGCAGGGCGATCTGCTGACCCGTCACCCATTTCTCGAAGACGTACGGGCCCGTGCCCACGAGCCGGTCGTTGATGTCGTTGAAATCGTTGGGTTTGTCGAACCGGTAGACGTGGCGCGGCAGGACGGGCGCGAAGGCCCCGCTGACCTCGAAACTCTTGAAGTACGTCTTCTTCCACGTGAACCGGACCGTCCGGTCGTCGACCTTCTCGCACCCCTGCATGTCCTCGTAGTACGAGCGCAGGGAGGCGCAGTCGATCTCCGGGTTCATGACCGTCTCGATGCTGAAGACGACGTCGTCGGCCGTAACGGGCTTACCGTCGGAGAACCGGGCGCGCGGGTCCAGGTGGAAGGTGATCGTCTTGCCGTCCGGCGAGATGTCCCACCGATCGGCCAACTCGGGGATCCACTGGAGCGTATCGACGTCGCGCGCAATGAGCCCCTCGAAGATGTGCCCGTTGACGATGCCGGCGTAGGCGTCCTTGGCCGTCAGCGGGTTCAGCGTCTGGGGTTCGCCGCTCAGGTGCCGGCGCAGCGTGCCGCCGACCTGCTCCGCCCGGAAGGTAGGCCATTGGCCGACCGCGCGAGGTGTGGCGGCCATCAGCGCGGCAGCCGCGGCAACGAGGCACAGCGCGGCTCGCGGCCAAGCCGGTGGTGGCGTGGCAAATCGCCGCGTTGGCAACCCGAACTCCGTCAATGGGGACCTCGTCGACTAACGGTACGCTGCCAACTCCAAGCATTCGTGCGCGGCGGCCTTCCCAGGCCGCCGCGAGAGAACCCCTGTGGCGAGGCGCGGTGGCCCGCCCAAGGCGGGCAGGCTCTGGGAAGGCCACCGCGCGGGCGCCGAGGGCCCGCGCCATCAGGCGTCCGGCCACTCGCCGGTAAACACCTCGGCTACCGGCCCGGTGAGCATGACCTCGGCCCGGTCGGCGGGCCACGCGACCTCCAGGTCGCCGCCCGGCACGTGGACGAGCAGCCGCCGGCCCGTCTGACCGGTCAACACGCCCGCCACGCACACGGCGCACGCGCCCGTGCCGCACGCCAACGTCACGCCGCTGCCGCGCTCCCACGTCCGCGCGATGACCTCCCCGAGCGACACGACCTCGACGAAATGGGCGTTGACGCGCTCGGGAAACAGGCGGTGATGCTCGATTTTCGGCCCGACCAACTCGACGGGCGTCTCGGCCGCCGAGTCGACGTAGAACACCGCGTGCGGGTTCCCCATGTTGACGCACGTCATCCACAGCGTCCGTCCGCCGACGTCCAGCGGCACGTCGACCACCCGGTCGCCCTCCAGCGCCAGCGGAATCTCCTCGGCCGCCAGCCGCGGTCGCCCCATGCTGACGGTGCCTCGGACGATGCGGCCGTCCGGGTCGCGGCCCAGGTCGACCACCCGCAGACCGGCCGCCGTCTGGATGCGAACCGTGTCGCCCTTGGCCAGGCCGCGGTCGACCGCGAATTTCGCCAGGCACCGCACGCCGTTGCCGCACATCTCGGCCTCGGACCCGTCGGCGTTGAACATCCGCATCACCAGATCGGCCTCGTCCTCTTCGCCCTCGGCGGGCAGCGCCAAAATCAGGCCGTCGGCCCCGACGCCGAAGTGCCGATCGCTGACGCGCGCGGCCAAGGCGGCCGGGTCGGGCACATCGGTCTCGAACCCGTTGACGTAGATGTAGTCGTTGCCGGCACCGTGCAGTTTGGTGAATTGCATGACCTGCCCCCGGCCCAGCGCCACCCCGTTCCGCCCCCGCCGCTGGGCCGGATTATAGCCCTCGCCCAGACCGGTTATCCAGTGTTTTGTCGGCCCCCGCCCGTGCCAGCGGCGCAAGGGTGTGTTCCGCGTGTGCCACGGCCGGTCTTGCCCGGCCGTGCTCTTGGCACCGGCGCCACACCAAGCACACGGCTCAGGCAAACGGGCACACGCCAGACACGTATCAGCGCGAACCCGCGCCGATAGCCGTTGACTTGCCTCACGCACGCCGGTAGAGTGCACCTGTTGCCGGGGCTGGCGCTGCGCCGGCCTCCGCGGACGGCTGCACCGGAGGGACCCGCCATGCAATTCGGCGTATGTGCCGGGCCGGAAGACGCGTCGTGGATTGCGGCCGCGGGCGCCGACTTCATCGAAGGCCACGTCCAGAACTTCCTGAAGCCCGACGAGGACACCTGGCAGCCGCCCGTCTCGCCCGCCGACTTGGCGGTGCCCGTGGCGGGGTACAACTGTTTCTTCCCCGGCAACCTCAAGATGACCGGGCCGCACGCCGACCTGTCGCGGGTTATCGCCCACGCCCGCCGGACCGTGGAGCGTGCCGCGACCATGGGCTCGGACTTCATCGTCTTCGGCTCCGGCGGGGCCCGCAGCATTCCCCAAGGTTGGCCGCGAAGCAAGGCCAAGGACCAACTCGTCGCCGCGATGAAAGCCATCGGGCCGATTGCCGCCGCCGCCGGCCTGACGATCGTCGTCGAGCCGCTCAACTGCCGCGAGTGCAACATCCTGAACGATCTGCCCGACGCGTTGGCGCTGGTGCGGCGGGCCGGCGCGCCCGGCCTGGCCGTCCTGGCCGACTTTTACCACTTTTCCGTCGACCGCCAGCCGCTGGGGCACCTCGATGAGTGTACCCGCATGCTCGCCCACGTGCACATCGCCGATCCGACGACCCGCGGGCCGCCCGGCCCCGGCATGGCCGACTATCAGCCCTTCTTCCAGCGGCTGAAGGCCATCGGCTACGACCGGCGAATCAGCATCGAGTGCGCCTGGACCGACATGCCGGCCGAACTGGGGCCGTGCCTGGAGTTTCTCCGCCGGCAGTGGGATGCGGCCTAGAGTCTGTGAACGCGGCATGGGGTGGCATGGTCATCCCGCAGGGTGACCATGTGTTTGCCGGCCGTTCTCGCAACGCCTATCGAACGGAGCCACCATGATTCACCTGACCGGATTCGCCGACGAAATCGGCCCCGATCTCGACCTCCAGGTCCGGACCCTCGCCAGCGAGAGCATGCGATACCTGGAGCTGCGCGGCGTGTGGGACACGAACGTCCTCGACTTCTCGGCCCGGCAGCGACGCGACCTGAAGAAACGCCTCGGCGACGCCGGCATCGGCGTCTCGGCCATCGGGTCGCCCATCGGCAAAGTGAAGATCGATGCCCCGTGGGCCGAGCACGTCGAGCGCTTCAAGGTGGCCCTGGACGCGGCCGAGTTCTTCGGCGCCCCGTACATCCGCCTCTTCAGTTACTACCCGCCCGAGGGCGGCCGCATGGCCGACCACCGCGACGAGGTCATCCGCCGCCTCCGCGAGCAGGTCGAGATGGTAGGGGGCCGGCCCGTCGTTCTGCTGCACGAGAACGAGAAGGACATCTATGGCGAGAAGACCGACGCTTGCCTCGACATCGCCACCAGCGTGCCCGGCATGAAACTGGTCTTCGACCCGGCCAACTTCGTCGTGGCGGGCGTGCGGCCGGCCGAGGCGTGGAAGGTCCTCCGCGACCACATCGCGTATTTCCACATCAAGGACGCCGTGGCGGCCGCCGGCAAAGTCGTGCCCGCCGGCCAGGGCGATGGCGACATCCCAGAGGTCCTCGGCGACGCCATATCGACCCGCGGCTTCGAGGGGTTCATCTCGCTGGAACCGCACTTGGCGGCCGCCGGGCAGTTTTCGGGCTTCAGTGGGCCCGACCTGTTCAAGAAGGCCGTCCAAGCCCTGAAGGCCATCCTGGACGACCTTGGCGCTGAGTACGCCTGAGACACGCCTACCGCTCCCTGACGGTCGCGGCTCTGTTTCTGCGGGTCGCGGCTCGGTTTCTGCCGGTCGCGGCGTGCGTTTTGGCTAGCCGCGAGCGCGAGCGAGCGGCAGACCGGCCGTCACGGCCAGGTTTTCGCCCCCCAATGGTCGCTGCTGGATACCCGACCGTCGTTAAACTATGCGCGGTTGGTCCGTGCGCGCTGTTTTGGGGCGTTTTTGCGTGGTTGAATCGTCCCTGGCGCTAGCGAAAAGGCAGATTGGCCGGTGTTTTGGTAAGATGGGTAAGGCAAAGCGCGCGGTTTTTGAACGTTTTTGATCGTTTTTGATCGGGACTGATCGGAACGGCACGTTTGCGGTCGGCGTTTGAGCACATCTGACAGGCCAAAATCGACACTATAAGAAAATCGGCCCTTCGGCTGCCATCTTGGCAGGCTGGCGACGGCCGCACTAAGGCCACCAGCCGACCGGCCTCGGCCCTGGCCCGTCTCACGGGCGGCGCGCGGCCAGGCGATCTTTCATCTGCTGGACAACGTCGTAGTGGATGAGCATCGACCCGCGGCCCAGGCCCAGGTGGATGTCGACGTCCTCGCGGCCATGCCAATCGGTGCCGCCCGTCTCCAGCAGGCCCAGCCGCGCGGCCGTCTCGTGATAGTGCCGGGCGTAGTTGGCGGTGTGGTCGGGGCTTGAACTCTCGACGGCTTCCAGGCCGACGGCGGCCAGCTGCTCGATCCACGCGTCGGTCTCGGCCACACTGCGGTTCAGTTGCCGCGGATGGGCCAGCGACGCCAGCCCCCCGGCGGCCCGGATGGCCTGGATGCCTTCCTCCGGCCCCACCCGCCGCCGGGGCACGTAGGCGGCTTTGCCCCGGCCCAGGTACTTGTCGAACGCCTCGTTCCACGACGCAACGTAGCCCTTCTCTACCAGGGCCATCGCAAAGTGCGGCCGCCCCAAGGTGCCGTCGGCAACGCGCGAGGTCACCTCGTCCATCGTCAGGTCGAAGCCCAGGTCGCTCAGGCGCTGGAGGATCTTGACATTTCTAACGGCGCGGCCGTCGCGTGCCTCGGCCAGCAGGCTTTCGAGCCCGGCGTTGGCAGGGTCGATGAAGTACCCGAGCAGGTGGCAGGAGCCGTCGTCGAACTCGGCCGATAGTTCGACGCCCGCGATGACCTCGATGCCGAACTCCGCCCCCGCCGCCTGGGCCTCCGCCACGCCGGCTACGGTGTCGTGGTCGGTCAGCGCGATGGCCTTCAGGCCCACCTCGCGGGCGTGGGCGACCACCTCGCGCGGCAGGTAGGCCCCGTCGCTCGCGCTGGAATGCACGTGCAGGTCGACCAGGTCGGGCTGAGGTGCCTTCAGGACCACTCGAGACTCCTTGAATACCTCGGCGGCGCGGACGCCTACAGCGCCACTTCGCCACTTCCTCCCGCCTGGCGGCCTTCCTAGGCCGCCAGGAACATGCGGCAGGCCCGATCGCGGCGGCCTGGGAAGGCCGCCGCGCGACAAGTGGCGCTGTAGGGGAACGTCAAGGCAAGCAACCTATACGACGTGCGGAGGGATGCGTCAAGGTCCGGACCCTCGGAAATGCGAAAACTATTGACCGCCCCCGCCGACAGGCGTAGCCTGAATACGATGAAGCGTATGGTTAAGCGACGTATTCACCTCCTGCTGGGCGCCGCCTTGCTGCTGGCCTGCGGCGGAACGCTTCGGGCCGGCCTCGGGGACATCCTCGACAGGGTCCGCGACCGCGTCGGCCCGGTCCTGGTGGCCGGCGACCTCCTGGTTGCGCCGGGCACGGAGGTCACACTTCAGGCCCGCCTGCGCAGCGGCCTGGGCCTGGGCGGCGAGGCGGGCAAACGCATCCAGTTCCACATCGAGGAGCGGCGCCTCGGCGAGGTCGTCTCGGACCAGGACGGCAACGCCTCGGTCCGCTGGACGGCGCCCGAGAAGGCCGGCGACTACCTCGTCCGCGTCCGCCTCAAGCCGGACGACCAGCCCGAGAAACCGATCGACGACGCCCAACTGCTCGTCGCCGTCCGCCCGGCCGACGCGCGGGTGGTCGTCGTCGACCTCGACAAGACGGTCGTGGCGTCGGGGTTCGCGCGGGTCCTCCTGGGCGGGGCCAGGCCGATGGACGGCGCCAGCGCCGTCTTACAGCGCCTAGCCGCCAACCACACCGTGGTCTACCTGACGCACCGGCCCGACTTTCTGGGGCCCTCGAGCAAGCGGTGGTTGACCGAGAACGGCTTCCCGCCCGGGCCAGTTTTGACGAGTTCGCTCGGCGGCCTGGCAGGCGGCAGCGGCACGTACAAGACGGCCCGCCTGGCCGATATCAAACGGACCTACAAGAACCTCGTCGTCGGCATCGGCGACAAGGTCTCCGACGCACGGGCCTACGCCGACCACGGCCTTAACTCGATCCTCATCCTGCACGTCGACTGGTCCGAGGACGATCCGAAGGACTACGAGAAACTGGCGGCGGAACTGGCGGACCTGCCCGAGACCGTGCACGTCGTCTCGAACTGGTCCGACGTGGCCGCCATCCTCTTCGACCGGGCGGCGCGGCCCAAGCGCGACATGGAGCGACGCCTCCGCGACATGGCCCGCAACCTCCGTCGCCGCGGAAAGGACTGAACCCAATGCGGCACCCGGCGCCTCTTTCCACAACGCCACTTGTCGCGCGGCGGCCTTCCCAGGCCGCCGCGGTCGGGCATGACGCGTGTTCCTGGCGGCCTAGGAAGGCCGCCAGGCGGGATGAAGTCGCGAAGTGGCGTTGCACGACTCTGGCGGCGTGCGTGGCGGTCCTCGTGGCCGCGGCGGGTCAGGCCCGCGCGCTCCAGGTGCCCAAGCCCGAGGAGATCGTGGTCGTCATCTTCCCGTTCTCGTCGCCCGACGGCGACCGGACCGGCCGCAAGTTCGCCGACAGTCTCCGCCTGCGGGCCACGCGGCTGAACCTGGTGGTCGTCGAGACGCTCAGCCTCAAGGAGGCCATGGCCGGCAAGCCCATGCCGACGCTCGACGCGCCCGTGGCCGAGATGGCGGCCATCCTCCAGAACAGTTTCGGCGCCAAGATCGGACTCTGGGGCGAGGTCCGGCCCCAGGCCGAGGGGCTGGTCATGCACGTGCGCGGCCTCAACCTGAACCTGGCCGCCGACAAACTCACCCTCTCCGACACCCGCACGGCCGGCGAGCCGCAACTCGTCAACCCCATCCAGGACGCGGTCCTCCTGGAACTGACCGGCCGCACCAAGAAACCCGTGCCCACCGCCACCCCCGAGGCCGACGCCAAGGTCAAGACCGTCGGGCCCGAACTCGTCCGCAACGGCGGCTTCGAGACCGGCACCAAGACCCCCGACGGCTGGCAGCGGCTCGACGGCCAGACCACCTTCTGGGTCGATGGCGGCGTGACGGGCAAGTGCCTCAAGATCAACACCGACGTGTACCACGACGAGTGGGTCGCGTGGCAGAAGAAGGTCAAGGCCGGCGCACGGGCCGAGGACGCCCCGAAACCCACGGCCACCTCCGGCGCCAAGTACGACACCGTGGCCGGCATCTACGGCGTGGCGTACGACTCGGCCCCCATTCCCGTGACGCCGGGCAAGGCGTACAAGGTCAGCATCCGGTACCGGGGTCAGAGTACGGATTTTTTCTTTCCGAAACTCTTCATCCGCGGCTGGGCCGACGTCAAGGGCGAGAAACGGGTCGTCTACGACGCGTACCTGGCCCTGAGGTGCGCTAAGGAGGGCAAGGACTGGGAATCGAACGTGCGGATCTGCGAAATCCCCACCGATACCCAGTCCAAGATCGAGTACGTCGTCCTCAAGGTCTACGCCTACTGGCCGCCCGGCATTTATTACTTCGACGACGTCTCGATGAAGGAAGCGGCCCGGTGAGTCTGCACCGGTTAACGTGGCCCGTCTTTGGCAAGGTGGTGTAACGGTGGAGTCCGAGCGTTCAGAAGAGA
>DATKZB010000143.1:0-16507 GCA_035528235.1 Phycisphaerae bacterium | reverse complement strand
CGCGCTCGCCCAGCGTCACGAAAACGCTCCGGCCAAGTTCCCCCGACCATCGCGCCGCCAGGGCCGGCAGGTCGGCCCCCTGCTCGGCCACGCCGAAGTGGCGCGCCAGTTCCGACGCGTTGACCTTGATGTGCACGCCCGCGAAGTCGCCGATGCACGTGCGGCTGTCGGCGATGAAGACCTTCCCGGGATACGCCCGCGCCAGGGCGGCCAGTTCGGTCTTGACGCGGCGCGTCAGGACGCCGTTGGCCGGTTCAGGCACCTGGTCCATCGCGACCACGACGTCGGCTTCCGCCACGGCGGCGCCCAGGCTGCCGATGATCTCGTCTTCGAGCGGCGCCGGCGTGGGCGTGCGGCTGCGGAGGTCCAGGCGGCTGAATTCCTCGGGCGGCCCGTCGGCGTGCATCCGCAGCGGCTTGGTGTAGACGAAGGTCATGCGGTCGGCCCGGGCCGGGAAGTGCGCGACGTCGACGCCCATGTCCACGAGCGCCCGCCGCAGTTCCATGCCCTCGCCATCGTCGCCCGAGAAACCGACGGCCGCCAGGTGCCTCGGCCGCAGGGCCGCCAGGTTCGCCAGCACGTTGCCCCCCGCGCCCGGCTGCGGCCGCACGCGGACCACGTTGTGGACCGCGAGGCCCGTCTCGATGCTGGTCTCGGCCAGGGCCGGGTCGATCTCCAGGTACCGGTCCAGGGCGATGTCGCCGACCAGGACGACCCGCAGGTCCGCGTAACGCGACGTGATGGTCTGGAAACGTTTCGGCGTCATGGTGTCTGGCCCCGACCGCAAGCGCGGTCAAACCCCATCCGTGTGCGCGGCGGGTCCCCGCACCCGCCGCGTTCGCTGTCCAATCCCGTGGTGGCGCGGTGGGTACGGGCACCCACCGCGCAAACACCCCGTCTCAACCCGCTCTATCGCGGCGTGTTACCGCGCACGGCCGCCACTGTAACAACTGGGCGGGGACATTTCAAATGGCCTCGCGCGAACCCAGGCCCCCACGGCGCGATGCCCCCGGTGTATTCACCGGGGGCTAAGGGATGGTGCGAGGGCGTCAAAAGAGGAGGCGAAGCAGTTCGGCGTGGCAGGCGAAGTCGGGGATGACCATGTCGGCCCCGGCGCCGAGGAGCCGCTCGCGTTTCCACTCGTCGACGCGTCCGCCGCCGGCCACCTCGTCGCTGGCCACCGCCACGGCGTAACCGCCGACCTCCTTGCCATTGGCGATCTCGACAAACCCGTCGCCGAAGACCAGCAGGTCGCGGCCCTCAATCCGGTTCTCGGCCAGCATCCGGCCGATGACGCTGCTCTTGCTGGAGGCCTCGTAATCGTCGCGGGCGCCGTAAACGTGCGGGCCGAAATAGCGGACGACGTCGAGCAGCCGGGCCTCCTCTCGCACGTCCGGTTCGTCGGTGCCCGACGCCAGGCACAGCACGAGGTCGCGATCGGACAGGGCTTCCAGAAACACCCGCGCGCCGGCCAACAGCATGGCATCGCGCTGCGTGGTGCCGGAGGCCACCGCCTCCAGGCGGCCGCGGATGCGCTCATGAAGCCGCCGCAGGTACTCCGTCTTGTACGCCCCGGGATCGCGCGGCGTGCCGCCGAACTCCTTCACGCGGTCGGCTAGGCCCATCATCTGGACGATCGTCGGCAGGCCCGTGGTGCGAACGATGTCGTCGGTCACCAGGCGCGTGACGGCGTCGCGGTCGAGGCCCGCGGCCAGGGGCGCGAGCGTCTCGACCATCATCGGGATGATGACGCCCTGCCACCCCTCGCGAAAGAGCGACACCGTGCCGTCGAAGTCGAACAGGACGAACCGGAACCGGCGTCCTTCCGGCGGGTGAATGATCTCGATGGGACCGCTATCGCGAGTCATGCTGGACCGCCTCAGGATTAGGTCTTTGCGCGGTGGATCCCCGCACCCACCGCGATAACCCCTCATCGCGCCTCCAGCGCGGCGGGTACGGGGACCCGCCGCGCACACACTCGAAGTCAGACCACGCTAGCCACCCAGGCGCTGGAGCAGAAGGCGGTGCAGTTCGGGCATCGTCGCGCGGTGGTCGCCGCGAACGTAGTAACCGTGGCCGCCGTCGCGGACCGTCCGCACCAGGACCGTCTTGTACGGCCGGTAGTAGTACTCGGGCGAATCCTTGGGCGCCTCGGCGGCCAGGTTACCCGAGAGGGCCACGAGGTCGAACACGGCCGAGGTGAAGTGGCAAATCGGACGCCTTTCCTGGCGTGCGACGTTTCGCGCCATCGCCAGCGCCTTCAGGTACACCTCGGGCCCCATGACGGCCGAGCCGTAGCAGAGCACGACGCCGCCTTCGAGGTTCTCGACAACCCGCGCCAGCACCAGGAAGTCGCGGTAACTGGCCGCGCCGACGGCGGCGCCGTCGAAGTTCGGGTGCTCGTGGACGATGTCGTACCCGATGCCCACGTGCACGGTGGCCGGCGCGCGGCACGCGTAGGCCGCGGCGAAGATGGAGACGTCGCGGTGCGGGAAGTCGCTGGCCGCGACGTGCCGGCCGAGGGCCTCGCCAAAACCGAGTCCCTCGCGGTTGCCGGCCGCGACGACGTCGTTCAGGTCGGCGGTCTCCTTCCAGAGGCCGAATTGGCCCTCGGCGATGTAACGGGCCACCGACTCGGTCGTCCGGCCGAAGCGTGCCAGTTCGTAATCGTGAATCGCGCAGGCCCCGTTCATGGCCACCGCCGACACCCACCCCCGCCGCACGAGGTCGATAACGTACCGGCTGAGGCCCTGCTTGATGACGTGGGCGCCCATCAGCAGGATGACGGCGGCCCCGCGTTCGTTGGCCGCGGCCATGGCGTCTGCCAGCCGCGCCAGGTCGGGATGCTCGAACGGCACCGGCCGCGCGCCCACGTCGAGCACGTCGGCCACATGCATGTCGCTCGTGCGTTCGGCCAGCGGCCGGACGTCGAGACGGCTGCGATCGAACTGGGGATACCGGCTCGCCATAAGCCCTCCCGCGCCGGCCGTCTGCCTGGCCGGCGAGGCCCTCACGATAGTTGTCGGCCAGGCGCGCGTCCAGACTTTACCGGCGGCCGTTTTTCGCTTGGGTTCCGGCCAAACCCGGCGACAATAGTGAAGGAAGGCTGTGCGCCCTGCGACAGCGCGGGCGGCGCCCAGGTCAGGACAGGGAGGCCACGTCATGCCCGAACCCAAGCGCGCCAGCCCCGCCGCCGCCGTGCCGGCCGACATGAATCCGGAGTCGATCAAGACGGACTTCATGCGGCACCTCAAGCACACCCTGGCCCGCGACCGGTACACCGCCACGCCGCACGACGAATACCTGGCGCTGGCCCTGGCCACGCGCGACCGCCTCATCGAACGGTGGATCGAGACCCAGCAGACGCATCACCGCCGCCTGGTCAAGCGGGTCTACTACCTGTCGCTGGAGTACCTGACGGGCCGGTCGCTCGGCAACAACGTCATCAACCTGGGCATGGAAGGCGCGGTCCGCAAGGCGATGGGCGACCTGGCCCTGGACTGGTTCGAGCTGCGGGACGAAGAGGTCGACGCGGGTCTGGGCAACGGCGGCCTGGGGCGGCTGGCGGCGTGTTTTCTGGAGTCGCTGGCCACGATGCAGATTCCGGCCATGGGTTACGGCCTGCGGTACGATTACGGCATCTTCCGGCAGGTCATCGCCAACGGGTACCAGCAGGAACGGCCCGACGACTGGCTCCGCGGCGGCAACCCGTGGGAGATTCCCCGGCCCGACTACCTCATCCCGGTCCGGTTCGAGGGGCGCGTCGAGGAAGGACGCCAGAACGGTCGGCAGGTGGCCCACTGGCTCGACACCCGGGTCGTTCTGGGCATGCCGTACGACATTCCGGTCGTGGGCTACGGCGGCCACACGGTCAACACGCTGCGGCTGTGGCACGCGCGGTCGTCGGTGGACTTCGGCCTGGAGGACTTCCAGCAGGGCGACTACATCGCCGCCGTCGAGGCCAAGGTGGCCGCCGAAAACCTGACGCGGGTCCTCTACCCCAACGACATGGTCTACGCGGGGCGCGACCTCCGCCTGAGGCAGGAATACTTCTTCGTGGCCTGCTCGCTGCACGACATCCTGCGCCGGTTCAAGGTGGACGGCACCGCGTGGAACGAACTGCCGAACCGCGCGGCCATCCAACTCAACGACACGCACCCGGCGCTGGCCGTGCCGGAACTGATGCGCCTGCTGGTTGACGAGGAAGGCCTGCTGTGGGAAGACGCCTGGGACCTGACCGTCCGGTCGCTGGGCTACACGAACCACACGCTGATGAGCGAGGCGCTGGAGCGGTGGCCGGTCGAGATGATCGGGCGGCTGCTGCCGCGGCACCTCCAGATCATCTACGAGATCAACCGGCGGTTTTTGAACGTCGTGTCGGCCCACTACCCCGGCGACACCGACCGCCTGTGCCGCATGAGCCTCATCGAGGAAGGCGGCCAGCCGCAGGTCCGCATGGCCAACCTGGCGATCCTGGGGTCGCACTCGACCAACGGTGTCTCGGCCATCCACACCGACCTGGTCAAGACCCACCTGGTGCCCGACTTCTACGCCATGTACCCGCAACGGTTCAACTCGAAGACCAACGGCGTGACGCAACGGCGGTGGTTGCTGAAGGCCAACCCGCCGCTGGCGGCCCTGATTACCGAGGCCGTCGGCGACGGATGGATCACGGGCCTGGCCGGCCTGGAACGCCTGGCGCCGCTGGCCGAGGACCCGGCCTTCCGCGAGCGGTTCATGGCCGTCAAGCGCCAGGCCAAGGTCGCCCTGGCCGAGTACCTGCGGCGCAAGCAAGGCTGGCGCCCCGACCCCGACTCGCTCTTCGACATCCATGTCAAACGCTTCCATGAGTACAAGCGGCAACTGCTGAACGTGCTGGGCATCGTGATCCGCTACAACCGCCTCCGCCGGGACCCCGGCCTCGACGTCGTGCCGCGCACGTACCTGTTCGGCGGAAAGGCCGCCCCCGCCTACATGCTGGCCAAACTCATCATCAAACTCATCAACAGCGTGGCCGCGGTGGTCAACAACGACTCGGCCATGGCAGACCGGCTGAAGGTCTACTTCGTGCCCGACTACCGGGTGTCGCTGGCCGAGCGGCTCATCCCGGCGGCCGACGTCTCCGAACAGATCTCGACGGCCGGCACCGAGGCCTCCGGCACCGGCAACATGAAGTTCATGCTCAACGGCGCCCTGACGGTCGGGACGCTCGACGGGGCCAACGTCGAGATGCACGAGGAGGTGGGCGACGACAACATCTTCATCTTCGGCCTGAAAGCCGACGAGGCGGCCGCCCTGGCCCCGCATTACAACCCGCGCGAGTACTACGAGCGCGACGAGGAGATCCGCGAGGCCGTCGACATGGTCCTCGGCGGATTCTTCAACTTCGAGGAACCCGGTATCTTCGACCCCATCCGCGAGGCCCTCTTCGACCGCGGCGACCGGTACATGCACCTGGCCGACCTCAGGCCGTACGTCGATACGCACGACCGCGTCGACGATCTGTATCGCCGCCCGCACGACTGGGCCCGCAAGGCCATCCTGAACGTGGCCCGGTCGGGCAAGTTCTCCTCCGACCGGACGATCGGCGAGTACCTGCGCGACATCTGGCACGTCGATCCCTGCCCTATCGCCCCGACGGCGGGCACCGGCGACGGCACAACGACCGACGCGCCGCAGGGCGCGGCTGCCAAGCGCTGACGGCCACGGTTCACGGCTGGCCCAGGGCGAGCCGTGGCCCATGCGACGGTTGACTTCCCCGCCCGTGGCCGGTAGTTTCTCCCAACGATTGGTCCCTGCCTTGCCAGAGGCATGGAGGCGGCGCGTTGTCATTCTGCTATGAGGCCCTACGTCAAGGGGTCGGGTCGAGGGAGTAGACGGGTGCGGGTTTCCGTCTGCTATACATGCCCGAAGGCACAGGGTAGGTGTTCGAGGAAGGCCGGCCGTCGCCACCACCTGAGGACATGGCCGAAGCCACCGAATGACACCGTGGTCGACTGGCCAACCGAACCCCACCGCATCGACTTCCCATCGATCCTTTCCCCGGACGCGGCCTCACGGCCGCCTCCGTGTCGTATCCTTTCCCTGGAGACCGTTGTGGCTTTGTGTGGTTGTTTTTGTTTTCACGGCTCACGCCGCCTGGCCTCGGGCCTCGGGAGGCACCAGCAGACGCCAGAGCCGGATCGCCAACCGCCGGGCCATTCCTGTGATCGCCTTATTCGGTTGGCCGGTGTTGTGGAGCAGGCGTCGGTAGACGGCCGCCGCCTCCGAGTCCGCCCGGATCCAGACCCAGGCCGCTTCGACCAACAGGGCTCGCAGACGCCCGCGTCCGGCCTTCAGGAGCGGCCCCGTGCGGCACCGCCCTCCCGACTGGCTCACCCGTGGCGCCAAGCCCACGTACGCCGCCACCTGCCGCGCGTTGGCGAACCGCTCCGGCCGAAACAGTTCCGTCCGGAACTGCATCGCCGTGATCACGCCCACGCCGGCGTGCTCCTGGAGAGGCGCGACGGCCCGAGCGTGCCGCGGCTCCTGGCCCAGGTTCTCCACCGCGCGGTTCACCTGCTGGAGCGACTCGTTCCGCTGGGCCAGTTCCACGAGCATCACGTCCAGACAGAACCGCAGGGTCTGCGCCAGCGGCATCGTCTCCAACGCCCGAACCGATGCCTTCGACCAGCTCCCCAGCCCCGGCGGCTCGGCCACGCCGTGCTGCAGCAGAAACGACTTGATCTGTTGCTTGACGCGCCGCCGCGCCTTCACTACCTGGTCCCGCAGCCGGATGACCTGGCGGTCGGCTTCCTCCTGGGGCGTCGGCACCGCCACACGCCGAAGCATCCCCTTCTCGTCGTACAGCGCCAACTGGCGGCAGTCGAGCCGGTCGGTCTTGTTCTCCCGAGCAGGCGTCTGCGGCGTCTTGCTCGGGGCGATGACCTCGGCGGGGATCTGGGCCTCACGCAATGCCCGCGCCAGCCCGAATCCCGTCGGCCCCGCCTCGTACACCACATGCAGACACGCCGACCGGTACGGTTCCAGAAAGGCCAACACCGCCTCGGCCTTTGGCGCCAGAACGGTGGTCTGTACCTCCACGCCGTTGACCCGCACGGCGGCGTGGTACGACTTCTTGTGTACGTCCAGACCCACGAACACCCGATCCTTCCGTGTCAGCACAACCCCCTTGCACCTCGTGGACTTCGTGGTACGCTTACTCATGGTCGTTCCTCCTCTTGCGGTTCCCGTTCCAGGAACCTATCTCGGACCTATCGTATAGGCCCACGGAGGAACGGCCTACATGCTACCTGAGGTCCCGCTTGCGGGGCCGAAGAATCTCGCCTTGGACGCTTCTGGGATGGGCCGAGGGTAAACTGGCCGACCCGAGAGCCGAGGCATGCCCACGGCGAGATTCCTCTTCGCGGCCTGAAGGCCGCTCATCGGAATGACAACATCTTGGCAGGGCCGCTCGGGTAAACCGTCACGATCTGAGGCCAAGGTCGCGCCGCGGACGGCTCTTGACGCCCCGGCGTGGCAGGGGTAGTCTGCCTGTGGGCCTCCGGCAGGGAGAGGGCCATGAGGGCGGCGAGGCATCCGGTCGCATGGGCATGTCTGGCGGCGGTGCTGGTGGCCGCAACGTCCGGCCGCGGCGCGCCGATCCCGCCCCGTGCGTGGGTGCCCCCGTGCGTCGTCACGGTCAGCGGCGACGAGGCGTGGATGGCCAGGTCGCCCGTCTTCGGTCTTACCTACGCCGGGGCCCACGAGGGGCTGCCCGCCGCTATGCTCCTGCGCGACGGCGACCTGATATGGGGGAAAGACTTTCCGCCGTTTCCCTACCGCACGAGCGACGGCCTGGCGCTGGCTGTCACGAAGAACAGTTTCGGAGTGATCCTGCGCGGCGGCCCCGTGACGGTGTTCCTGGGGGACGACGCGGCGTGGGAGTGGCTCAAGGGGGCGACGCCCGAGGAGGTCTCCGCGCTGCGGCTCGTCGGCCTGGGAGGCGAGGCCGGTTCCGAGCAACTCGACCTGGTGCAGAAGATCGCCGACGCCAACCCCCACGTGGGCCTCTTCGTGACCGACGGCGAGGCCCTCGACCAGGCGCTCGCGATGTTTTCGCCGCAGCGACTTTGGGTCGAGCGGGTGCCGCTGACACAGGACCTCAAGGGGCGCATCGCGACGCAGTCGCGCCTGGAGACCCTCCTTCTGATGGACTGCGAGACGAGCGACCTCGGGTTCCTGGCGCGGGTCCCGATGCTGCACACCCTCATCATCGGCGGCTGGTGCCCCGAGAAAATGGGGCCGCTCCCCGACGGTCTGAACGTCCTCGGGTCGCTTCAGGTCCACATGGGTGAGATGAAAGACCTCTCGGCGCTCGGCCGGCTGCCCCGCCTCGAGGAACTGGTGCTCGTGAACGTCCAGGGGTTGACCGACATCGGCGGCGTGGCGGACCTCGCCAACCTCCGGACCCTCGTCCTCCAGGGCTGCGGGGACGTGACCGACCTGGAACCCCTGCGGAACCTCAAGAACCTGCGGTGGCTGGCCCTTCCGCCGGCGACGCCCGCGCGGCAACTCGACGACATCGTCCGCGACCATCCGGACCTGGAGGTCCTGGTCGCGGTCGGTTGCGGCAACGTCACCGACCTGGCGTGCGTGCGGCGACTCGAGAACCTGACGGCCCTCCTGGTGGCCACGCCCGCACCGGCCGGGCCGCTCTACCACATGAAGGGCCTGACGTACCTGGCCGTGGGCGAGACAAAGGACGGGGAGGACTGGGCACAGACGCTGGCGGCGCTGCGGCACGCCTTGCCCGAGACGACCGTCGTCCGGGTGGCACCGCTGTGCCTGGGCTCGGGCTGGATTCTCCTGCTGCTGCCGGCCGCCGTGGCGGCCTGGTGGTTGGCACGCCGCGCCAGAGCGCCGACTTGGCGCGGTCGGTCCCCGCACCGACCGCGCAAGGCGTGTGCCACGGCTTGCTCGCAAGCCGTGTTCCCGTTTAGCGCGGCGGGTGCTCGCCCGGGGCGAGCCGTGGCGCGTGTAGGAGACACGGCGTAGGCCGCGGCGTGCCGCGGCCTACATGCTGCACGGCTTGCAAGCAAGCCGTGGCACGTGCAAACGGCCCGCCGCAGGGATAGGTCGCCTGTCTGTTGACTTGGCCTGCGGCCGGGGATAGCCTGCGCCCAGGATCATCAGCGACGAAAGGGGGCGGACCATGCGCCGGCACCACCTGCACGTCTACCTGTTTCTTCTGATGGCTGCGCCCGCGTGGTGCGGCTCGTGCGCCCCGGCCGGGGGCGAAGCGGGATGGCAGCCGCCCCGCGTCGTCCGGATAGCGGGCGTCAAGGAGGCTTACAGCCTGTCGCCGATGTACGGCGTCGTGTTTGCTGGCGACGTCAGGGCCAAGGATCAGCCAGGGGAGGGGCCCACGTGGCTGCTCGTCCGCGACGGCGAGGCGATTGCCGCCGAAGGCATAGGGCCGATCATCTACCGGGCCGCCGACGGAAACGCCCTGACGGTCACACGGGCCGAGGGCGCGATGCTGCTTGCCGGCAAGGTCGTCGCGCTCGACCTGTCGGCAGACGCGGGCTGGCAGTGGCTCGAGACGGCCGCGCCCGAAGGGATGGCGCACCTGCGCTTCGTCCTGGTGAAGGGCAGCGTCACCCCCGAGCGGCTGGCGCTGCTCGAGAAACTGGCGGCCGCAAACCCCAGCGTCGGCCTCATGTGCGCCGACGAGGAGTTGGCCAAGGTCCTCCCGCTGCTGCGGCCCGCGTGGTTCTCCGGCAACTTGGCCGCCGTGGCGGCCGGCGGCGAGGCGCTGCTGGCACGTCTTGACCAGGTCGAGACCCTGATGGTGGAGGCCGGCAAGTGCGAGGACTTGGCGCCGCTGGCCAAACTGCCGGCGCTGCGGCGGCTCGTCCTCACAGACTGGAAGGAGGCCGAGAAGCGCCCCTTGCCCGACAACCTGCCGGCCCTGCAGGCGCTCGTCGTTTTTGGGGGCGACATGGGCGACCTGGCGCCGCTCGGCCGGCAGCCGGGCCTGGAGGAGTTGTCGCTCGTGCTCACGCAGGAGTTGAGCGACCTGGGACGCCTGGCCGAGTGGCCGCACCTCAAGACCCTCAGCCTTCAGGCGTGCGGCGACGTGACGGACCTGGCGCCCCTGGCGCACCTCAAGGAACTCCGGTGGCTGGCCCTGCCGCCCAAGACGACGCAGGAGCAACTGGCCCAGGTCGCGGCCGACCATCCTGGCCTCATCGTGCTCCAGGCGGTCGGGTGCGAGGCGATTACGGACCTGGCGCCCGTGAAGACCCTGCGGAACCTCGAGGTCCTCGTACTCGTGGTCAAAGCGCCGCTGGAGCCATGCCCCGAGCTCAAGTCGCTCCGGCTGCTCGCCGTGCACAAGCCGGACGAAAAGGCCACGGAGCAAGAGGTGAAAGAGGTCGGGGCGGCGGTGGCGGCGTTCATGGAGATCCACCCCGACACGGCGGTCGTCTGGGTAAAGCCGGTGTGTCTGGGTTCGGGCTGGATCCTGGCGCTCGGACCGGCGGGCGCGTTGGCCTGGTGTCTGGCCAGGCGGCGGCGTCCGGTGGCGCAGCCGGACGTTCGCCATGCCTGACGTCGCCCGGCCGCGCGAGTCGTGGCGGCGCCCGGTCATCGAGGCGGGCGCGGCAGCCGCCGGAATGGTCCTGTTCGCCCTGTTCGTCCGCAGCGGCTGGCCGGGCGCGGTGGCGAGCGCGTGCGGCCTGGCCGTTGCGGCAGCCGCGATGTACCACACCTTTCGCGCCGAGCCCTCCGCGACCCCCGTGCTCGGTCTCTCGCGGCCATCGGGCAAGGTTGGCGTCTACGTGGGCCTGGGGTGTCTGACAGGCGCGGCGCTGGGCGTGCTTTTTCGCGTCGTCTCGGAGATGGGCGCGGTGCCGGCGGGTCTTGGGCGGTTCGTCTTCGTGGCGGTGCTGATTGGCGCGACGGAGGAGGTGGTCTTTCGCGGGTACGTTCAGGGCCGTCTGGGGCGACTGGGATGGCCGGCGGCGGTGGTGCTGGCGGCCGTGGCCCACACGGCGTACAAGTCGGCGTTGTTCGCGATGCCGCCGCAGGGCGTAGCCATCGACCACGCGTTTCTAGCCACCTGGACGCTGGTGGGCGGCGTGGTCTTCGGCCTGATGCGCCAGGGCTCGGGCAGCGTGCTGCCGCCGCTGGCGGCGCACGCCGTGTTCGACATCATCGTCTACGGCGACGGCGCGCACGCCCCCTGGTGGGTGTGGGGGTAGCGATTGGGTGTTAGCCGCGGGGCTTGCCCCGCGTGTTAGCGTGCCGGGCGGTCAGGAATCGCACGCCTCGCTCTGCTCGCCCAGGAGTCGCAGGTGGCGGCGCTCTTCCTCCAGGATTTTCTCGAACGTCCGCTGGGCGACCTTGGAGTCGACGAAATCGAGCATCTCCTGGTAGAAGACGATGGAGTCGCGTTCGGCCTTCATGCCGATGGCCAGGGCGGCGGCGTCGTCGGCGGCGTCGGCCAGGCGTGCCACGTCGCTTTCGTCGCCAAAGACCTGGGTCTGGAGCAGGCCGGAGATGTAGGCGCCGATCTCGGCGTCGTCGGTATAGCCGGGGCCGTCGCGGCGCTCGGTGTGGAGTTGTTCTTCGAGTTCCTGGAACCAGGCCAGGTGCCGGGTCTCGTCGTCGGCCAGCGCGAGGAAGAGTTTCTTGACAACGGGGTCCCTGGCCTTGGCGGCGGCCCGCTGGTAGAAGGCCAGGCCGTTGGTCTCCATGTTCTGGGCGATCTTGGCGGCCTCGATTTCGTTGAAGAACATCTGCGACATGTCAGGACTCCTCTTGTGCAGGTTCGCCTTGCGTAGCGCGGTTACAGCGTTTTAAGATTGCGTATTGATACGACCACTTGGGCGCGGTGGATCCCCGTACCCACCGCGCCAACCCGCAGTCGGACCTCGAGCGCGGCGGGTGCGGGGACCCGCCGCGCGAACACGCGCCTTGCGCGGCGCGGTTAGCCGGCGGCCGCGGGCTGTATGTCGCGTCCGAACGGCGATATCTCTCTCAGCCGCCGGATAATCGGCGGCAGGACCGCCAGCACCTTCTCGATCTCCTTGGCCGTGTTGTAGACGCTCAGGCTGAACCGGATCGAGCCGTGCGCCGCCGTAAAGGGCACGCCCATGGCCCGCAGGACGTGGCTGGGTTCCAGGCTGCCGGTCGTGCAGGCCGACCCGCTGGCGGCGCAGATGCCGTGCTGGTCGAGCATCAGGAGGATGGCCTCGCCCTCGACGTACTCGAAACTGATGTTGGTCGTGTTGGGCAGTCGCAGCAGCGGGTTCCCGTTGACGCGGGCGTCGGGCCCCTTGTCGAGCAGTCCCTTCTGGAGGCGGTCGCGCAGCGCGGCCACCTGGGTGGTCTCTTTGCCCAGGTTCCGCTTGGCGAGTTCGGCGGCCTTGCCCAGGGCGACGATGAGCGGCACCGATTCGGTGCCGCCGCGGCGGTTGCTCTCCTGGTGCCCGCCGACGACGTACGGGCTGAAGCGGGTGCCCCGGCGCACGTACAGGGCGCCGACGCCCTTGGGGGCGTGCAGTTTGTGGCCCGAGAGGCTCAGCATGTCGATCGGCAGGTCCGCGAGCGCCATCGGCACCTTGCCGACGGCCTGGACGGCGTCGGTGTGAAACAGGATGCCGCGCTCGCGGCACAGGGCCCCGATGGTCTCGACCGGGAAGAGGACCCCCGTCTCGTTGTTGGCCCACATGATGCTGACGACGGCGGTGTCGTCGTCAAGGGCGTCCTCGAAGGCGGCCACGTCGAGCAGGCCTTCGGCGTCGACGGGAATCTCGGTCACGCGATACGGTCGCCGCCCGCGACTGCCCTGGCCAAGCAATTGGCACACGTTCTTGACGGCCGGGTGCTCGACGCGGCTGGTGATGACGTGGTGGCGGTCCGGGTAACAGTCCAGGGCGCTGGCGATGGCGGCGTTGTCGCTCTCCGTGCCGCACGAGGTAAAGATGATCTCCGCCGGGTGGCACCCCAGGAGGTCGGCCAGTTGCTCGCGTGCCCGGGTGACGTGGGCGGCCACCTGTCCGCCGAAGGTGTGGATGCTGGACGGGTTGCCGTAGAGCGGGCCGAGGAACGGCATCATGGCCTCGCGGACCTCGGGGGCCACGGCGGTCGTGGCGTTATTGTCGAGGTAGATGACGGTGTCCATGGTGCATGCTCCTGTCACGCGGTGGCGTCGGGCAGGCGTCCGCCGACGTCCTCGACGACGATCTCGGGGTCGACGAGTTCGCGGAGTCGCCGCTCGACCGAGCCCTTGAGGGTGTAGTCCTTGACGCGGCACCAGGCGCAGTGACCGCGCAGCGCCACCTGGACGCGCCCGCCGTCGATGTCCACCAGTTCGATGTCGCCGCCGTCGGCCTGGAGCATGGGGCGTATCTCCCGCTCGATGACCTGCTGGACGAGGGTCATACGCTGGAGGTTGGTCATGGGCGAGTGGCGCTGTTTGGCCTTGGCGACGTGCTCGGCCTTGGGGCCGTGGACCTTGGCGATGATGGCCTCGATCTCGGCGTGGCACCCGCCGCACCCGCCTCCCGCCTTGGTGAAGTGCGTGACCTGCTCGACGGTGTGGAGGTTGTGGTCGCGGACGACCTTCTCGATGAGTTTGTCGGTCACGCCGAAGCAGCGGCAGACGACCTGGCCCTCGGTCTCCAGTTCAAAGGGTTTGCCGCGATACTGGGCGATGGCCTTCTGGAGGGCCTCCATGCCCATGACCGAGCAGTGCATCTTGGCCTCGGGCAGGCCGCCCAGGTACTGGGCGATGTCGTCGTTGGTAATCCGCTCGGCCTCCCCGAGGGTCTTGCCCTTGATGAGTTCGATGAGGGCGTCGCTCGATGCGATGGCGCTGGCGCAGCCGAAGGTCTGGAACTTGGCCTGGGCGATGCGGCCGTCCGGGCCCAGTCGGACCATCAGCCGCAGGGCGTCGCCGCACGTGATGTTGCCGACGGTGGCATCGAGGTCGGGATGGGCGATCTCGCCCGTGTTCTGCGGGTTCAGGAAGTGCGCCTTGACCTTGTCGGTGTAGTCCCACATGGCGGTCTGGGCCTCCTCGCCCGTGTCACTCGCCTATTCTATACCGGGTGGGACGCCGTATCAAGGCAGGCCATTTTCGGAAATGCCGAGGCCGCAGCCCCCTGCAAGGGACCGCGGCCTTCGTGGGTGGCATGGTCAGCCCGCAGGGTGACCATGTATAGGGCGTGCGCCGCGACGGGACTGTGGCCTTCGTGGTCGTTGGCGACGGGGGCGACGGGTCAGCCGAGTTGCCGGTCGAACATCACGCCGATGACGTACTCGTCGTCCTTTTCCACGACGCGGCAGACGTGGGCCGGCATCGGCACCCGCTGGGCGACCTTGTCGATCTCCTTGGGCACCAGCAGGAACTCGATGGTGACGTTCTGGCCCTCGAAAACGCCCGTGTGCGCCGGGAAGCCGCTGAGCTTGGCGCCGCTGATCGACAAATCGACCGTGCTGCCCCGGAACACCTCGCGCCATACCTCGTCGCGGACGATCGTATCGTACTTGTGGTGCTGGCGGCGGTGCCGCCGACGGTTGCCCACCACGTGCCGCGTCAATGAAGCGATCTTGCCTGTCACGGCCCCTGCCTCCTTGTCCCCTTGTTCCCTTGTCCCGGGCCCTAAGCCTGGGCCTGCACGACGACCGTAGATTACTATCGGCAGGATGCGGCCCGCGACTGAAGTCTTGCCGGCCGGCGATTGCCTGGCCCGCTCGGGACGGGTGTGGCCGTTTTTCGTGGCAGCCCCGCCTACGGCGGGGAAGTGCCTGCGCTGCCGATGGTTACACTGGCCACAAAGAAACAGCCACACCTGGCCCGGCCCCGCTCGGTCGGCCCCGTGGCCGCCTTGACTTGGCTGGGGAGGGGCCCTAGACTGATGTGCTGACGGTTGCACGGCGGCACAGGGAGGTTACCCGTGGCCAAACTCTTCGACGACGTGGGCTGGACGATAGGCCGGACGCCCCTGGTGCGGGTCAACCGCATCATCCGCTCGAAGGCCCTCGTCTACGCCAAACTCGAGTATTTCAACCCCACCAGCAGCGTCAAGGACCGCATCGGTGTGGCCATGATTGCCGCCGCCGAGCGCGAAGGCCGCCTTGGGCCCAAGACCACCGTCATTGAGCCGACCAGCGGCAACACGGGCGTCGGCCTGGCGTTTGTCTGTGCCGCCAAGGGATACCGCCTCGTCCTGGCCATGCCCGAGAGCATGAGCGTGGAGCGGCGGAAACTCGTCACGATGCTCGGGGCCCGCCTGGAGTTGACCCCGGCCGCCGAGGGCATGAAAGGCGCCATCCGCCGGGCAGGCGAACTCCTCAAGGAGATCCCCGACTCGTTCATGCCCAACCAGTTCGAGAACCCCGCCAACGTGGAAATCCATCGCCGCACCACGGCCGAGGAAATCTGGTGGGATACCGACGGTCTCGTCGACGCCGTCGTCTCGGGCGTCGGCACGGGCGGCACGATTACAGGCGTGGCCGACGCCATCAAGCGGCGGAAGACCTCGTTCAAGGCCATCGCCGTCGAACCGGCCGGCAGCCCGGTCCTTTCGGGCGGCCAGCCGGGGCCGCACGCCATCCAGGGCATCGGGGCGGGGTTCGTCCCGAAGATCCTCGACCGGGCGCTTATCGACGAGGTCGTCCAGGTGCAGGACGAGGAGGCCTTCGAGTGGTCGCGCCGGGCGGCGCGCGAGGAAGGCCTGCTGGTGGGCATCTCGAGCGGCGCCGCCCTGGCTGCGGCCGCCAAGGTCGCCGCCCGCAAGGAGATGGCCGGCCGGCTCATCGTGGTCATGATCCCGAGTTGCGGCGAACGGTATCTCTCGACGCGGCTGTTCGAGGGCATTGGCTGAGACCGGCCCCCGAGCCCGTCGCGGCCGTCGTGATTCTCGAGCCCGCCGCGGAAGCGACGGGCGGCGTTCCACAAGAGGAGATGAACTTCATGCAGCGCACCCTCGTCATGGTCAAACCCGACGCCGTCCATCGCGGGCTGGTGGGCCGCATTCTGGAACGCTTCGAGACCAAGGGCCTCAAACTCGTGGCCCTCAAGATGGCCCAGGTCGACCGGGCCCTGGCCGAGCGCCACTACGCCCCGCACAAGGGCAAGGACTTCTACGAGCCGCTCATCCGATTCGTCACGAGCGGGCCGATGGTCTTCGCGGTGCTCGAGGGCCAGGGCGCCGTGGCGGTGGTCCGCAAGATGATGGGCGCGACGTTCGGCCCCGACGCCGAGCCGGGCACGCTGCGCGGCGACCTGGGCATGTCGAAGCGTTTCAACCTGGTCCACGGCAGCGACTCGCCCGAGGCGGCCGCCAAGGAGATCGCGCTGTTCTTCCGACCCGACGAGATTATCGATTGGCAGCCCGTCGGGTGGCCCTGGACCTACGATTTCTCGACCGGCGACGCGGTGTAGCGCTGCCGAGCCACGAGCCCGACGCGGGAGCGGCGGGCAAGTTATGTCAACCCCGCGAAGGCCTATCGG
>DATKZB010000142.1:0-3597 GCA_035528235.1 Phycisphaerae bacterium | reverse complement strand
GACGAACCCCGCCGCCAGCAGCGCCGCCAGCAGGAACCAGTAGACGACGACACCGGGCGAGTTGAAGAGGCCCTTGGCCCGGTCGGCGCCGATGAACGCACCCACCATCGACAGGGCCGCCAGGATGCCGATGAAACCCAGGACGACCCACAGGATAATCTGCCGCACCGTCCGCATCCCCGTCCCCACTCCGGGCCGTCCGCCTGCCGGCGCCCTCGTCATCATAGCGTGGCCGGCCGCCCGGGACAACCTCGGCCGCCGAGAAACACCTTACTCCGGCCACCTCGCCCGGGTATAATTCCGAGGCGAACCTCTGGGCAAGGGACCAATCATGGCCGACCTGCTGGAGATCGGCAACGGATTTCTGCCGCTGCTGTACCTGGCGCTCCTGGCCGATTACGCAGCCACCTTCTTTCTGCGGACCCGGACGCACGCCCGATCGCCGTGGCTCATCGCCGTCGTGGCGGCGCACCTGGCGCTGCTGGCGGCGCGGGCGGCACACGTGGGGTATCCGCCCGTCACGAACACCCGCGAGGTCCTCTCGGTGCTGGCGCTGGCCACCGCCGGCGTGTATGCCTACCTGGAACTGGCCAACCGCGACCGGCGGACCGGCGTCTTCGTCGTGCTGCTGGCGTTCCTGTTCCAGTACACCTCGTCGATGCTCCTGGCGGGCCACGTGGCCGAGCCGGCCGAGATCTCGCCGGCCGCCGTGAGCGTCTGGACCCGGCTCCATGTCGTGCCGGCCCTGGTGGCCTACACCGCCCTGGCGCTGGCGGGGGTTTACGGGGCGCTGTATCTGCTGGAACATCGTGGTCTCAGACAACACCGGTTCGGCGTCCTGTTCGACCGCCTGCCGCCGCTCGACCGCCTCGGCCCCATGGCCTGGCACGCCATGCTGACGGGTTTCGTGGCCATGACGCTGGCCATCGCCGTGACGCCCCTGCTGATGGGCGCCGGCCAAGGCCACGAGATGACAGCCAGGGTCATCGGCAAGATGGTCGCGGGGTCGGTGGCCTGGGTGGTGTACGCGGCGGCGGTCCTGGGCCGGTGGCTCGGCCAGTGGCCTGCCTCGCGCACCAGCGCCATCGCCGTGGTCGGATTCGTGGTCGTCATGGCCCTGCTCGTCGTCAGCGGCCTGCTGCCGAATTAGCCGCCCGCCCTGGCAGGCGCGTGTGGAACGCTCGAATGCCCGAACTCAGCGTCATCGGCACCAGTCACAAGACCGCCCCGGTCGAGGTGCGCGAACGCCTGGCCCTGGCGCCCGGCCAGGTGGCTGCCGTGCTGGCCGCGATGCACGCCGAGAAGACGTTCGACGAGGCGCTGGTTCTGTCGACCTGCAACCGGACCGAGATGTACGTCGTCCCGCGGACCGGGGCCGACCCCCTGGCCTGCCTTCTGGACCACGCCGCCCGCGCCAAGGGCGCGCCGCCGGCCGCCGACGCCGGCATCTTCTACCGCCACGACGACGCCGAGGCCGTCGACCACCTCTTTCGCGTGGCCGCGTCGCTCGATAGCCAGATCGTGGGCGAACACGAAATCCTCGGACAGGTCAAGGACGCCTATCGCCTGGCGATCGAGGCCCGGACGGCCGGGTTCCTGCTCAACAAGTTGCTGCACGCGGCGTTCCGCGTGGGCAAGCGCGTGCGGACCGAGACCGACCTGGGCCGCGGATCGGCCGGCGTGCCGCACGCGGCGGTGGAACTCGCGCGGCACATTTTCTCGGACCTGGCGGGAAAGACGGTGCTGCTCGTCGGCGCGGGCCAGACGGCCGAGGCCGCGGCGCGGGCGCTCCTCGGGTGCGGCGCCGATCGGCTGATCGTCGCCAACCGCACCCTCCAGCGGGCCGAGCACCTGGCCGCCGACCTGGCCCGCGGGCCCCTGGGCGTCTGCGAGATCGAAGACGACGGTCAGGCCGCGACGTGCCCCGAGATGGTGGCCCAGGCGGGGGCCGAAGCCAACGCGCCGCAGGCCCTGGTGCATCGGCCCAAGGCCGAGGCCATCGCCCTGGACGGCCTGGCCGAGGCCGTCGCCCGGGCCGACCTGGTCGTCAGTTCGACGGGGTCCGACGAGCCCGTCCTGACGTGGGCCGCCCTGGCCGGGCCGCTCGCGCGCCGCGACACCCCCGTCCTGATGATCGACATCGCCGTGCCGCGCGACGTCGACGAGCGCCTCGGCGAACTCGCCAGCGTGTACCTGTACAACATCGACGACCTCGACCGGCTGGTCGAACGGAACCTCTCGCGCCGCCGCCAGGAGGTGCCCAAGGCCGAGGCGATCGTCGCCGACGAGGTTGAGGCGTTCGGGCGATGGCTGGCGTCGCGGCAGGTGGCGCCGACCATCCGCCTGCTCCAGGAGCACCTGGCGGCCATTCGGCAGGCCCAGATCGAGCGGTACGGCAAGCGGTTCTGCGACGCCGACCGGGGCGAACTCGAAGCGTTCACCCGGTCGATGATGGGGCAGGTGCTTCACCAGCCGCTGTCGCTGCTGAAGGACGTGGCGGCCGACGCCTCGCCAGGCGAGCGCCTCGCCACGGTCGACCTGGTGCGGCGACTGTTCGGCCTCGATGCCCTCGACGACGACGAACCTTAGGCGCGCCGAGCGCGGCGCCGGTTAGCCGCGGGGCTTGCCCCGCGCGAGTACAACCATGATCGGAATCTCAAAACTCTATTGCGGCACGGTCGAGCCGAGCGACGTCCTCCGGTACGGCGCCGACAGCCGGCGTCTGCCCAGCCACCTGCTCCAGTTCTCGGCCGACAAAAAACCCGTCGTCGTCTGGAACTGCACCCGCCGCTGCAACCTGCGGTGCGTCCATTGCTACAGCCGGTCCGAGAACCGCCGGTACGGCGGCGAACTCTCGACCGACGAGGCGTCGGCCGTGCTCGAGGACCTGGCGCGGTTCGGCGTGCCGGTGGTCCTCTTTTCGGGCGGCGAGCCGCTCATGCGACCGGACCTCGAGACCCTCATCGAGCAGGCCGTCGGCCTGGGCATGCGGGCGGTCATCTCGACCAACGGCACGCTCATCGACGCCCCCGCGGCCGACCGCCTGCAGCGGCTGGGCCTCAGTTACGTCGGCGTATCGCTCGACGGCCTTGAGGAGGTGAACGACCGGTTCCGCGGCACGCCGGGGGCGTTCGACCGGGCCCTGGCGGGCATCCGCCACTGCCAGGCGGCGGGCATCAAGGTGGGCCTTCGGTTCACCATCACGCGGCGCAACGCCGACCAGGTCGACGGCATCTTCCGCCTGGTGCGCGAGGAGCGCATCCCCCGCGTCTGCTTCTATCACCTGGTGTACGCGGGGCGCGGCGCAGCGCTGATGGCCGAGGACCTCGACCTCGCGGCCACGCGCCGCGTCGTCGACCGCATCATCGACCACACGGCCGAACTCCACCGCGAGGGGCATCCCGTGGAGGTCCTGACGGTCGACAACCACGCCGACGGACCGTACCTGTACCTGCGGATGCTCCGCGAGGGGAAGGCCCGGGCCGCCGAGGTCAAGCGCCTGCTCGAAATGAACCGCGGCAACTCCTCCGGCCACGGCATCGGGTGCATCAGTTGGGACGGGGCCGTCCACGCCGACCAGTTCTGGCGGCACGTGAC
>DATKZB010000141.1:0-2300 GCA_035528235.1 Phycisphaerae bacterium | reverse complement strand
CTTGGGGGCCATGTCCCAACTCCTTTCCGGCAGAGGGTTCAGAGCACTTGCGTGATGGCTCATCTTAGGGCAATCAGTGTGCCAATCTGGCCGAGAATACGCAAGTCATTTTATTTCAAAGGCTTAGCATCGTCTTCCGGGGGTCGGCCCCGTGGCCACATCCTACGGTGGCGTAGGATTTGGCCGGCGGTTCCTACCGTATGGTAGGTCCAGATGGGTCAGCCGATGGCCTCGCCGCCCGTCTCGCCGGTGCGGATCCGGATGCACTCATCGAGCGGCAGGATGAAGATCTTGCCGTCAAGCGGGAACCGGGCAGGCTGACAGACTGCTACCTGGACGTGCGAAATCGCTTCGCTTCGATGGCGTGTTTTCTCACGCGGAGGCCGATGAGCCGCTCGCTGATGCCCAGGGCCCGGGCGGCCTTGGTCATATTGCCGCGCGACGACTTCAGGGCGTCGAGGATCATCTCGCGTTCCAGGCCGTCGAGGGCGGCCTGGAGATCGCCGGCGGGCGGGGTACCGGACGCTTCGGCCGTCTGGAGGGTGGGCGGCAGGTGATGGCCGTGGATGACGTCGTCGTGGCCCAGGAGGACGGCCCGTTCGATGCAATTCTCGAGTTCCCGCACGTTGCCCGGCCAGTGGTAACTCATGAGCATGTCGATGGCTGGCGTGGAGATGCGGCGGACGTTCTTGCCGTGGGCCTTGCCGTACTTCTCGACAAAATGATCGGCCAGCAGCAGGATGTCGGTCTTGCGGTCTCTGAGCGGCGGGACGTGGATAGGGAAGACGTTCAGGCGATAGTAGAGGTCCTGGCGGAACGTGCCTTGCTCGACCAGGGTTTCGAGGTCGCGGTTTGTGGCGGTGATGACCCGGGCGTTGGTCTTGAGGGTCTGGCTGCTGCCGACGCGCCGGAACTCCTTCTCCTGGAGCACACGAAGGAGGAGGATCTGCGTGTTGGCGGAGAGGTCCCCGATCTCGTCGAGGAAGATCGTTCCCCCCTCGGCCGTCTCGAAGTCGCCCTTGCGCTGCGCGATGGCTCCCGTGAAGGCGCCCCTCTCGTGGCCGAAGAGTTCGCTCTCGACGATCGACTCGGGCAGCGCGCCGATATTGACGCGGACGAAAGCCCTGTCGGCCCGATGACTGTTGTAGTGGATGGCATGGGAAACGAGTTCCTTCCCGACGCCGCTTTCACCGCGCAGCAAGACGGTCGCATTCGACTTGGCGACCTGCGCGATGAGGTCGTAGACGGCCTGCATGGCATGAGAACGCCCGATGATGTTGGCGGGACGGAACCGTTCCTTGAGTTCCTCTCGGAGGCGTTCGCTCTCGGCCAGGAGGCGTTCGCGTTCCTCCTCGGCCGCCTGACGCAGGCGCACCGCCTGGCTGATCATCGAGGCGATGATCCGCAGCAGCCGCACGTCCTCTTCGAGCGACACGTCCTCGGCGAAAAGGCGGCTGGCGCTGAGGGCCCCGATGGCCTGGTTACCGAGTTTGATGGGCACGCAGATAAACGAGATGTCCTCCTTGCTGACGCCCTTGAGGATGCCGGTCTTGTCAAGGAACTGGGGCTCTTCGGAGATGCGCGGCACAACGGCGGGCCGTCCCTCGGCCACGACGCGGCCGGTCACGCCCTCGCCCAGCCGGTACCGGCCGCGCTGCTGCTGGCCGGCCGACAGGCCGTAGGCCGTTTCGATGGAGATCTCGCCCGTCTCGCGGTTCAGCAGGGTGATCGTGCCGCGGAGCATGCCCATGTGGCGGGCCATGGCCTCAAGGACGGGGCCGAGGACGTCGCGCAGGTCGAGACTCCGCTCGAGGGTCTGGCTGAGTTCCACCAGGAGCGAGAGTTCGGCGACCTCCCGTCCGGCGTCCGGGCGGTCGGGGGCGGTTTTCGACTTGTCCTTCGGTGCCAAGGCGGCGTTCCCTGCGCCCGGTGCGGGTCCGTCGGTCGGCATCGCCCCGGGGGCGTGCCAAACGGTGAACATGCCCGCGACGCGCCCATGATAAGTCGCGGGGCGGCGAGTGCCAAGTCCATTTCCGACCACCGCACTGAACCAACCCGGCCGCCGGCACGCGATGCCGCTGCGCCGCATCAGGCGCGCAGGCAGACAGAGGCTTTCCGAGCCCGCCCCGTGACGCTATGATAGCGGTGTTGCGGGAGCGGGCCGAGGACGCAGGCGGCCGGCGAGTCGAAAACGGAACCGGACCATCTCATGGCACAAGTCAGTTCGCAGTTGAGTACGGGGCTTCCGGGGTTCGACCGGGTGATCAAAGGGCTCATCCCGGGCGACAATATCGTGTGGC
>DATKZB010000140.1:0-2258 GCA_035528235.1 Phycisphaerae bacterium | reverse complement strand
CACGTGTTCCTCTGGAATCTTATCGGCGTCCCGGGTAATTCTCAACCAGAGGTCCTGGCCCAGCTAGGGGCCTGCTCGCGTGGCCGGCTGCCATGCCTCCGCAGAGGGCTTGGTGGGCGTTTTCGGGGGGCGGGTTGTGACGCTGACTGCTCGTGGCGAGCAAGCGAACGATTTACCGTCGATCCGTGAGGTGAACACCCTCGCGTTTGGGCAGGCGGATGAGGCTGATCTGGTGGATGCGCTGCGCGGGGAGGTGGAGCCGTTCATCTCGCTGGTGGCGGAGCGGGATGGGCGGGTGGTGGGGCATATTCTGTTCACGCCGGTGACGATTGAATCCGCCGACGGGTCAAAGAGCACGGCCATGGGGCTGGGGCCGATGGCGGTGCTGCCGGAGTGTCAGCGGCAGGGGATCGGGTCGGCGCTGGTGCGGGCCGGGTTGGAGGCGTGCGAGCGACAAGGGGAGTTCGTCGTGTTCGTGCTGGGGCACGCGGAATACTACCCGCGGTTCGGGTTTGAGCCGGCGCGGCCGAAGGGCCTGACCTGCCAATGGGAGGTTCCGGACGAGGCGTTCATGGTGGTCGAGCTGACGGTGCGGGCGCTCGCGGGGCGGCGCGGTCTGGTGCGCTACGCGGATGCGTTCAGCGACGTGTAGGCGCCGTGGCAAGCGCGCCCCAAGTCATGGGTGGAGCGGCCGTGCCAAGAGATCGGCCCGGTTGGATCGTCCCTGCCGGCCGGCTCAGCGCTTGCGCTTGGTCGTGCGCAGCGCCTTTCGGATGACCTTGGCGGCCGCGACGGCCTCGTTTGCGGTCTTGAAGGCCAGGTAGAAGGTCATCTTCCGGCCGATGACTGCGGCCGATGCGCCGCGGATGTTGATGCCGTTGGCGGCGACGGCGCGGGCGATGTCGCAGCCGAGGCCGGCTCGGTCCGGTCCGTCGATGCGGATGGAGCTCATCCCGGCGGCGGGGCGCAGGCCCAGCTCGGTGGCCCGGTCCTTCTGCTTCTTCCCCTTGAGCGGGGAGAGGAAGACGCGCGAGGTGTTCTCGGACACCTGGCGGGCGACGACGAACTCGAGCTGGGCACCGGCCTGGGTCAGACCCTCGAGGATGCGGGCCAGTGTTCCGGGGCGGTTCTGAACGTCGATGGCCCAGACCTCCACCTTCTTGACTGTGTATGCCATGACTTGGACTCCGTAAGACGTGCGAACCTGACCGAGATACGTTCGGCGACGGCGTGCCGGTGACGGGCCGGCGTCACGTCGCCGTTTTATCGTCTCCGTCCCGATGGACGGTCTGCGGCGAGAAGGCCGGGAGGCAGACGGCCACGTATTCCGCGCCCTGCGGGCCGGGAGAACTGTAGCGCACCCATTCGCCGCGATGGGCGATCACCGCTTGGCCCGCGTGCACGTCGATGACGCCGTCTCTGTGCTCCACGCGAAGCATGCCCTTGAGCACGACGGTGAACTCGTCGAAGTTGGGGGTCTGGCCCGGCTCGACCCAACCCGATGGGCTCTTCATGCGGGCGATGCTGACGCCGTCGGTCCCGGAGTTGACGCGGCCGACATACTCCTCGATCAGCTTGGGCACGTTGCCGGCGGCCTCGATGCGCGTGGGTGTGGGAACGTGGGTCGGCATGATGTCCGCTCCGGCGGTCACGTGGCCGGCGACGTAGTCTGCGTTCTCACCGGCGTGTCGTTCGACCGAACCTCGGCCTACCATCCTACCGACACCGGTGCCCGGACCACAAGCCGGCAGTTGCAGTTCCCGGCGGGGCGGGGTGGTGTGCCCGACCGGTGGCCGGCCGGCCCTCCAGGGACAGGTCCGATCTGCCAGAGCACGTCGGCGTCGTCGGGTGCGGGGTCGAGCTTTTGCGCATTCGTCATGGGCGGTCCTACCAGCAGCAGTGCCGTGGTCCAACATCCGCAACGTGTGCCGAAGTGCCTCATTCGCTGGTCCCTCGGTCGGACGTCACTTGGCCGGTTCCGCGGCCGTGCGGATTTCATTGTCAAGGACGCGGAAGTACAGGCCGAAGTCGCCGGTTCCGTTCTCGACCTTGAGCAGGACGCGGTTCCAGCCGGCGCGGAGGGGCAGTCTCCCCAGGTGCCGGAACGGGTCGGCGCTGTGCCGGGTGTTGTCCTCGTGCAGGAGGTCGCCGTTGAGCCACATGCGGCAGCCGTCGTCGCTGCCGAGTGCGAAGTAAACCGACCGGTCTTCGGGCGCGTGCAGCCAGGTCTGTGCGTAGGCGATGGCATTGGTGTGGAG
>DATKZB010000139.1:0-30994 GCA_035528235.1 Phycisphaerae bacterium | reverse complement strand
GGGCTCGGAAGGGCGCCGGCGCGGCCGGGGCCGCCGGCGGCTGGGCCGCCAGCGCCCACGCCGGCGCCGCCGCCAGCACCAGGCCCGCGATCATCCACCGCGTGGCCGTCATGCGCCCTCCTCGTCGGCGTCGCGCTTCAGGCCCGGAATCGTGAACTTGGGCCGTTTGCCGGTCTCGGTCTTGCCGCCCGTCTCGTCGAGCGAGACGAACCCCGTCAGGTCGCTCACGAGGCTCAGCCCATCGTTCGTGCCGCCGATCAGCAGCGCCCGTTCGCCGATCCGCACCAGGTGCAGCGACCGTCGCGGCCCGAGGTACACGGTCTCGACGACGTGGATGCGGCGGCCCTGGGTCACGCCGAAGCGCGGCAGGAACCGCTTGACGACCACCAGGGCGACCACGCCCAGTGCCAGGATGACGACCACGGCCGCCACCGACTGGGCGACGACCTTGCCGAAGTCACCGTCCTGGCGGCCGATGGTGGGCTTGCGGCCGGGGTCGTTGGTCGGCTGCTCCGCCGCCGGCCGACCGAGACCAGGGCCCTGGGCGGCCAGGCAGGCCGCTTGAGCGACCACTATCAGGCCGATGCCCGCCACTGCCGCCATGACCTCGCGTCGTACCATGCGCCCACCTCGACCGGTAGGGATTGGGTGCCTTGGGAATAACCCAAGCATATGGTGTGCCAATCGGAAACGGCCTTGGCGTGGGCGCCAGGGCTGTTCTGGGAGGGGGTCGGGCAGGCGAAAATCAGACGCCGCGCCCGAAAAGTTGACGGCAGGTGCCGATCAGCCCTTGGCCTGGATAGCCTCGTCGCCGGCGGCCCGCAGGATCTCCTTGATCCGCACGCCCAGTTGCTCGCCGACGCAAACCAGGTGACCGGTGGCGAACCGGATGTCGTTCAGGTACAGGTCCACGGGTTCGCCGGCCGTCCGGTCGAGTTGGATGACGGCCCCCGGCCCGGACTCCAGCAGTTGACGCACGGGCATCCGGACCGTCCCGAGCGTGGCGGAAATCTGGACCTTGGTGTCCAGGAGGACATCGATCTGCCCGCCGGACGCCGGCGCGCCGGACGGGACGGCCTCGTTCAGTTCGGCGTCGGCCACCTCGACCTCGGCTTGGTCGGCCTGGGGCGTGTCGGCCTGGGGCGTGTCGGCCTGGGCCGTTTCGGGTTTAGCGTCGGTGGGAGGCGCCTGCGTCATCGTGCGTTTCCTTTCATGGCTGCGGCCCAGGGGGGCCGGGTCACACCTTGAGCCGCGGATGCCGCCGGGCCTCGTCGACCTGGACGGCGTACCGGCCTTCGAAGATGGCCGGCCGGCCGCGCCAGACCGTCTGGCCTTCGACGGCGACCGCGATGGGCTCGTCCGATTGAGTCTCCAGGACCAGGACGTCTCCGGGTTCCAGCGTCATCAGGTCGCGCACCGAGACCTGGCCCGTGCCCAGCGAGGCCGTGACGGTGATGGTGGCGCGGCGGAGGTGCTGGCCCAGGTGCTCGCGGGTCTGGTCGGGGCTGATGGCGGCCTGCTTGGGCCCGGTCGGCCCGACCAGGGGTCTCAGCAGTTCGCTTCGGATGGAGAAGACGACCTGGCCCGCGTCGGCGTCGCCTTCGGCCTGCAGCGTGATGGTTGCCAGGGGCAGGTCGGGCGGCCCGGGCAGCGCCTGGTCGGGGGGCAGGACCTGTTCGACGTGCTGGAACGCCGGCCCGCCGGCCCGGACGCTGGCGGCCGACAGGGCCCCCGTCATGACGGCGGCCAGGTCCAGCAGGAGCGCGGTTTCCAGCGCCGACAGGTCGGCCGGTTGGCGGTCGGCCGGGCCGTCGGTGCCCAGGAGTTTCGCCACGCACCGAAGGCCCATCGCCACCGGCAGCCGCAACAGGCCGGCCGGGTTTCCCTCGGCGTCGCGAAGCGGCACGTGGAAGGCCTTGGCGTCGTCGGTCCGTGTGGCGGCGGCATAGCATTCGGCGGGCGCGGCGGCCGTCAGGGGCATGTCGACCCGAACGAGTTCCTCGACGGCGCGGGCGACGCGCTCGGCGGCGGCCTGGGCGAAGGTCTCCAGGCGCCGGCGCTCGGCCGGCGCGAATTGGTGCGGCCGGCCCCAGTCGTAGTCCTCGGCCTCGACGGCGGCGGGGGCGCCGCGGCCGCGGCGGCGGGCCTGGGCCCGGAGACGCTCCAGAATCACGAGGTCCTGCTCTCGGCCGTTCGCGGTCATGACACCGTCAGTTTCTTGAAGAAGATTCCGTTGATCTTGGGTTTCTGGTCGGGCCACAGTTCGGCGTTGAAGGCGTCGAGGATCTCCCGCTGGATCCGGTTCAGGTTCGACGCGCCGCGGATGTCGTCGAGCGTGCAGTTGGCAAAGTACACGGTGAGCCAGTTCGCCAGAACCGGCAGCCGGGTGTCGATCAGTTCCTTGGCCTCCCTGAAGTCGGCGTCGCTGATTTCGAACGTCACGCTGACGCAGATGTACCGGGCGAGGCGCGGCTCGTCGAGGTTAACGGTGACCGGCTCCAGGTCGAGATACCGGTACGGCTTGGCGACGATCGGGTCGCCGGCCTCGGCGACGGCCTGCGCGGGGGCCGGCGGGGGCTCGGGTTCGCCGAACCCTCCGAGGATGCCGGCGCCGTACCCCGCGCCGGCGGCGATGGCGAGCACGCCCGCGCAGAGGACGAGGAATTGCCATCGCCTGCCGGTGTGGAGGGCGAGGTCTCCGGCCTCGTCGGCCGGCGGCGGGGTTTCGGGTGGGTCGGTTGGTTCAGCCATGGTTCGCCTCTTTCCTTGGCGGCGCTTCCAGCAGCCCGATTACGACGTAGGTTGGATGGGGCACCTCGCCGGGGGCGACCCCCCAGCGTCCGCTGCCGCCCGCCCCCCACGATTCGACCTGGGCGCCGCTGCCAGGCATCTCGGCGTCGAGCGCGTCGACGAGGACCGTTTCGACGGCCTTGGCGCGCGCGGCCGAGAGCGTCCACTGGGTGTCGGGGTCGGTCACGTCGGGAGCCAGGGCGATGACCTGGAGGCTCGGGGCCCGCGACCCGGCCTTCTGCCCCAGGCCCGCGACGAGCGCCGTAAGGAACGCCCTGGCCGACTCGTCGACCGTGGCGTCGGCCGGCCCGAACCGGATGGGCGTGACCAGCAGCCGCAGCGGCTGGCCGCTGTAGTCGGTCACGTGAGTCTCGGCCAGGCGGCGGAGGTCGTCGAACACCTGGCGGATCTTGTCGTCCTCCGGGTCGATGGGACGGTGCCGGGTGACGGCGTCCGGGTCCTCGTCGGTCGGGTGCTCCACGCGGACGTTCCCCAGGTCGGTCTGCTCGCGTTGGCCGAGAAGCCAGTCGGGAATTCCGAACCCGGCGATGGCCCGCCGGAAACCGCCCTGGCCCTGGTAGAAGATCTCGGCGTCCTGTTTGATGGCCAGGCTCTGAAGCATGATGAAGAAGGAGAGCAGCAGGGTGACCATGTCGGTGAACGACACGATCCAGCCGGGCACGCCGGCCCCGGATTCGGCACTTTTTCTGCGTCGATCGAAGATCACGGGCACACCTTCGGGTTCAGGATGGCGATGCGGACGGTCGGTTCGACGTCGGGCGACGGGCCCGGCCGGTTGGCCGACGCCGAGATGCCCAGGCGCCGCAGCTGAATCTGTTCCGCCTCGGCCAGGTGCCTCAGAACCGCCAACGCCCGGCGCAGCGACGGGCTGTCGGCGGCGGGCGCCGACGGCGCGCCGGGAACCACCTCGCTGATGACGACGTGGCTGGGGACCATCCGCAGGTACGCGGCCAGTTCGCCCAGGATGGCTTGGCCCTCGGGCTTGACCTGCGCGCCCTGGCCCCAGAAGAGCACGTCGCTGGGGACGGCGAGGACGCGGCAGTCGCTGTAGGCATCGTCGTTGCGGGGGGGCGGCGACTCGGGCGGATGCTCGGTGGGTTCGATCCGGTCCGAGGCGCGGATCCGGGAGCCCTGTTCGGTCCGATCCACGGGCGCATCGATCGGCTTGACGGGCGAGTCCGTGGCCAGGCGGCGACGGGTCTGGACCGACGGCCTCGACGGCTCGTCAATCTGGCCGCTGACCCGCGCCATCACCCGGGGGTCGAACGACGAGAACGACAGGAGCATGACGAAGAACGTCAGCAGGAGCGTCATGCAGTCGCTGAAGGTGATCATCCACTCGTTGCCCGTCGGGCCGTCGGATTCTGACCGTCGTCGCGGCACGTTAGATCTCCGGCTTAAGTTGCTCGCGTTGCTTGGCCGAGACGAAGGCCTGCATGCGTTCGCGGACGACGGTGGGGCCTTCGCCTCGCAGGACGGCCAGCAGGCCTTCGATGAGCATTTCTTTCTGGAGCAACTCGCCCTTGGACCGCAGGCCCAGTTTGCCGGCCAGCGGCAGGAAGACCAGGTTGGCCAGCAGGGCCCCGTAGAAGGTGGTGATGAGGGCGGTGGCCATGCCGATGCCGATACCGCTGGGGTCTTCGAGGTTCCGGAGCATCTGGACCAGGCCGATGAGGGTGCCGATCATGCCGAAGGCCGGGGCGCTGGCCCCCATGAACTCCAGGACCTTCTTGCCGTTCTGGTGGCGTTCCTGGAGGTACTGGACTTCCAGGACGAGTTGCTTCTCGACAACCTCCTCGTTCTGGCCGTCGATGACCATCTGCATGCCCTTGATGAGGAAGGGGTCGCGGACGTGCTGGAGTTGCTGTTCGAGGGCCAAGGCCCCGTCGCGACGGTTGATGGCGGCGTAGTTGACCAGCTGCTGAATGAGTTCCTGCTCGGTCGGCAACTGGTCGAACAGGGCCTTCTTGGCGATCGAGAAGATGCGCAGCACCTGTCCGAGCGAGAAGTGGATGAGGGTGGCGGACAGCATGCCGCCGACCGTGATCATGATCGAGGGGATGTTGAAGAAGACCCCCGCGCCACCGCCGGACACAATAGCGAGCACGACGCAGGTGCCGCCCGCCATCAGACCAATAATCGTTGCAATATCCATATCTTATTCCTCGACGTGGATGCGTTTCATCTGTGCGCTGAGTTGGGCGGCCAGGGCCTCGTCGGTCACCGCCGCCAGGACCTTGGCCACCGCCCGCTCCGTCATGTAATGGAGGATCTTGACGGCGTCGGCCTCGCGGTTGTCCTTGCACATGCTCTCGAAGATGCGGCCAGCGGCGTCGGAGGCCATCTTGTCGTAGATGGCGGCGGCGCGTTTCAGGTTGGTTTGCTCTTCCTGCCGGATGGCGACGCGGCTCCGCTGCAATTCGTCGTGGGCCTGCTTCAACTGGCTGGTGTTCGTGGCGAGTTCGACACGCAGTTTCTCCAGTTCCTGGGCCTGTTTCTCGATGTCCTGGCGGGCGATCGTCAGCCGCCGTTCCTCCTCGCCGATGGCCGTCTCGCGCTTCTCGCAGCCGCGCAGTTTGGCGCGGACGTCGCGGATCAGCGATTGCAGGGCCCGTTGCTCCGTCAGCGTGGCCGCGTCGAAAAGCGGAGACACCGGGACCGGTGCGGCCGCGCCGCTCGGCGGCGGCACCTGGGCCGACGCCTGGGCCGGCGCGGTCCCGAAGTGGCGGCTCACGAGGAATGCCCCCGCGAAGGCGATACCCCCCAGGACGGCCAGGACCACGATCTTGAGTTTTCCGCTCCGCATACGGGCCTCCTAATCAAGGACGGCGACTCGCCGTCGTGCAGTCTCCCGGGCGTAGGCGACATGAGTACCCTCGTCGAATTCGGCCTGTTCGCGTTTCGCGGCCTGCCGAAGGTACTCCCCCCGCGCCTGTTCGCGCCTCCGCTCCAGCGTCTCGCGCATCGACCGGGTCTGCATGAACTCTTCGCGTTTTTGCGACCGTTCGGCCTCCAACTGTTTGAGGCGGTCCTGGAGGCGCCGGATGTCGCGTTCCTCCATGACCGAATACTCCATGAAGACGGCCTGGTCGGCCAGCCGGTCGCCGACGCGCCGGCGTCCGAGTTCCTCCAGCAGGATCCGCAGGACCGTCCGGCGTTCGACGATGGCCCCGCGGACGCGGACGACCGCCTGGGCCAGTGCGAACAGTGCGCTCCGCAGGGCCCGCTCCCGCTGGCCGGTGATGTCCAGCACCCGCTGAAGTTTCCACGTAAACCGTTTCATGGCTTGTGTCCGACGGCCAGGGTGGCGTGGGCCCCGGCGACGGCCTCGTCGGCCTCGTCGGTCGGCATCAGGAACCGCCACGCCTCGGTGATGGAACGCAGCCGCTTCACGGTCTCGGCCAGCGGCGACCGCACCCCCAGCGGCTGGGTCAGGAACTCGTTGACCCGGTCGATGAGCGACAGGGCCGTGTCGATCCGCGGGTTGCTGCCGGGCGAGAACGCCCCGATGTTGACCAGGTCCTCGGCCCCCTGGTACGTCGCGTAGATGGCCCGCAACTTCTGGGCCGCCAGCCGGTGCTCCTTGGTCACGACGTGGTCCATGAGCCGGCTGATGCTCTGGAGGATGTCGACGGCCGGGTAGTGCCCCAGTTCGGCCAGTTTGCGCGACAGCACGACGTGCCCGTCCAGGAGCGACCGGACGCAGTCGGCGATGGGGTCGTTCAGGTCGTCGCCCTCGACAAGGATCGTCAGGATGCCCGTGATGCTGCCGCGGCTGGCGGAGCCCATGCGTTCGGTCAGTTTCGGCAGCAGGCTGAAGACGCTCGGGCAATAGCCCTTGGTCGTGGGCGGCTCGCCGGCCGAGAGGCCGATCTCGCGCTGGGCCTGGGCCAGCCGGGTCACGGAGTCCATCATGAAGAGGACGTTCTTGCCCTGGTCGCGGAAGTACTCGGCGATGCTCACGGCCACCAGCGCCGCCTTGACGCGCTGAATGGCGGCGGTGTCGCTGGTGGCTACGACGACCACGCTCCGCTCGAGGCCCGCCGGCCCGAGGGCATCGTCCAGGAAGTGCCGGACCTCGCGTCCGCGCTCCCCCACCAGCGCCAGGACGTTGACGTCGGCCTCGCTGACCCGGGCGATCTCGCCCAGCAGGGTGCTCTTGCCCAGGCCCGTGCCGGCGAAAATCCCCAACCGCTGCCCTTTGCCGCACGTCAGCAGCCCGTCGAACGCGCGGATGCCGAACACGAGCGGCTCCGTGATGGGCCTGCGGCTCAGGGGCGGCGGACTGTGGTTGCCCAGCGACACGGTGTCGGGGCCCAGGAGCGGCCCCCGGCCGTCGATCGGCCGGCCCAAGCCGTCGAGCACCCGCCCCAGGATCGACGGGCCGAGGCGGATGGTCGGCGGCACCTGCCGGGCGATGACCTGGTCGTCGGGCGAGATGCCTTCGATGTGGTCCAGCGGCAGGAGCACCCGGTGCTCGTGGTGGAACCCGACGACCTCCGCCAGGACCCGCCGGCCGTCGGACATCCGGATCTCGCAGAGTTCGCCGATGCCCACCGGCGGGCCCTGCGATTCGACCGTCAGGCCGGTCACGCGGACCACGCGTCCGCGGCAGGCCAGCGTGTCGGCCGCGTCGAGCCTCTGCTGATACACGTTCCAGTCGATGACGGGCATCGTTACTCCGGTTGAGCGAGCGCCTGGTGGACCTGTTCGAGTTGGTCTTGGAGGCGCGCTTCGACGGTTCCTTCGGCGGTTTCGACGACGCATTCCGCCCGGCCGACCGTCGCGTCGGCAATCAGGCGGACGTTGCCCAGGGCCAGGGGTTTGCCGGCGGCCTCGCCGTTCTCCAGTCGCGCCAGGTCGTCGGGGTTCATCCGCACGACGACCTCGCGCCGCGACGGGGCCGATCGCAGGGCGTCGCGCACGATGGTTTTCATGTCGTACTGGCCGGCCTCGACGGCCTGCCTGAGGATCTTCTCCGCGATGGCGACGGCCAGCGGTGTCATGTTAGCCTCGGCCTCCTGGGCGATCGTGTCCCCCAGGCCGGTCAGTTCCGTTGCCGCACGCTCGATGGCCTGCCGGGCCTTGGCCAGGGCGGCGCGTTCGGCCTCCAGGGCGGCCTGGGCGGACTCGGCCGCCGTCTCGTCCGGCGCGGGGGGGCCCTGGGCGTCGGCGTCGCGGCAGAGGGTCCGGACCGCCGTCAGCGGCGCGGCAATCTGGATGGAGAGTCGTTCGGCCACTCGGTCAGGCCTCCTCGAACTGCAGGTCGCCCTTCTCGTTCAGTTGCCGCAGGCCGCTCAGAATGGTCTCGCGGGCGGCTTCGGTGTCCTCTTCCTTGGGCGACTTCATGAGGGATCGCTCTTCGTCGATCATGGCGCTGGCCCGCTCGGAGATGTTGGCGCGGACCTTTCTCTCGGTGGCGGCGTCGGCGCCGACGAGGGCCAGGGCCAGTTGCTTCGCATCGAGGTCGCGCAGGGTCTCCTGGAGGCACCGTTCGGCGATGAGGGGGATGTCCTGCCACTGGACCATGAGGTTCTGGACCGTCTTGGCCGTTTCGGCGTCTTGTTCGGCGATGGTCTTGACGAGGTTGTTCCGCAGGTCGGTCTTGACGCCCCGCAGCAGGAGGGCGACCCGGCGGAGCCGGCCTTGGGGCCGGGCGGCGGCTTCCTCGCCGGGCTTGGCGCGGACGGCGCTCAGGCGTTGGCGGACGATGGCCGCCACGCGGACCCGGGCCTCCGGCGAGACGGGGGCGGCCGCCGTCATCCGACGGATGGCCTCGGTCCGGGTCGTTTCGTCGAGCAGCGCCAGCAGCGCGGCGCTCTTGTCGGGCGCCAGTTCCGACAGGACCAGGGCCACGACCTGGGGGTTCTCGCCCTGGAGGGCCTGCGAGAGGGCATCGGCATCGGCGCCGCGGATGGGGATGAAGGGGTCTCGGGCGTCGACCCGCCGGTGGACCTCGGCGAGGAGTTCCTTGGACTCGCGTTCGCCGACGGCCCCGACCAGCATCTGGCGGATAAACGGTTCGAGGCCGGCCCGGCCGGTCTGGCCTCCGATGAGGCCGCAGAACTCCTCGAGGGGGCTGGTCCGCGGGGGGTCGTCGCGCTGGCCCGTGGCGCCCAGGTAGACGAGTTCGGCGGCGATCTCGGCGACCATGGCCGGCTGGGCGGCCTTGAGCAACTCGGCCGCCGTCCCCGGATCGAGGCTCACCAGCAGCAGGGCGGCTTTGCGTATGGCGTTGGGCGTCACTTACGTCTCTCCTTGACCTTCGTCCACCCACGTCTGGAAGAGGCGCTTGACCTCTTCCGGGTTTTCCTGGAGGGCGGCCGTGATGCGTTGGCGGAGTTCGCGGGGCGCCGCGGCGCCGTCGCCCAGGAGGTTCATGGCGCGGCCGCCCAGGCCGGGCTCGAGTTCGCCGGCCCCGGCGGCGGGCGCGAGCCGGGGTTTCGCGCGGCCGAAGATCCGAAGGACCACCAGCGCCCCGATCACCAGCACCCCCAGCGACGCGTGCCGCGCCAGGTCCAGATAGAACTGGGCGCCGGCAAACAGCGACGCTTCCTCGGGTTCGGGCGCCACCGTCTCGGGCTGGTGGAACGGCACCGCCACCACCGTCAGGCCGTCGGCCTCCTTGAGACCGAGGGCGTTCTGGATGATCTTCTTGACGTCTGCGAGTTCGAGTTTCTCCGTGGGCGTCGCGGCGGCCGGCGCGGCCGTACCGGCAGCCGGGGTGTCGGCGGCGGGCTCGGGGTTCGACAGGTCCACGAAGGCCGAGACGGTGATCGACGTGATCTTGCCGGCCATGGTGGTGGTCAGTTCGACGGTGCGGCTGACGAGGTAATCGGTTGTGACGGTCTCTTCCGTCGACGCGCCGCCGGTCGGGCCCTGGCCGGCGGCCGCGGCGGGGGCGGCGGGGGTCTCGGACTTGGTGGTCAGTTCTTCCTTCTGGGTGGCCTTGCCCTCGGGGTCGTACGTCTCGATGGTCTTGTTGCCGCTGCTGGTCTCGATGACGGCGTCGACGCGGACGATGGCCCGCCCCGGCCCGAGGACCTTTGTGAGCATGCTCTCGGCCTTGTTGGCCAGGTACTCCTCCACCTGGCTCTTGTAGTCGAAGAGTGTGCCGGCGCCCCTGGCCATGGGCGAGTCGGCGCCGCCGGAGAGCAGGTGGCCGGTGTTGTCGACGACGACGACGTTCTCGGCCCGCAGGTTCTCGACGCTGTGGGCCACCAGATGGACGATGGCGGCCACGGAGCCGGGCCCCAGCCGCCAGCCGGGCCGGACCTGCAGGGCCACGGTGGCCGTGGCGCCCTTCTCGTCCTGGCGGAAGAGGTTGCTGGCCGGGCGGACGATGTGCACGCGGGCGGCCAAGATGCCCTCAATCAGGCTGATCGTCTTGGCGAGTTCGCCTTCCATGGCCCGGGTGTAGTTGATGCGCTGGGTAAAGGGCCCGGCCCCGATCTTCTCGTCGTCGAGGATGCGGTACCCCGGGTTGTCGCCGGAGGGCAGCCCGTCGCCGGCCAGTTGGAGCCAGACCGTGTACTTCTCCTCAACGGGCACGTACACGGCCGAGCCGCCCTGCTTGACCTCGTAGGCGATGCCGAGTTCGCGGACCTTGTCGACGATCTTGGCGGCATCCTCGGGCGCCAGGTTCGAATAGAGCAGGGCCATCTCCGGCTGGCTGGCCCAGCCGACCAGTAGTGCCGCCGCGCCGGCGCAGGCCAGCAGCACCGCGACCAGCACGATCCGCTGCATGGGTCGCGTCCGTCGCCACACTTCGAGCACGTTCTGGAACATGGGCTCCACGCTTCAGCAGTTCGGGTTCCGGTTCTCGCCTCCGGTCACAGGGGCATGCTCATGGTCTGCTTGTAAGCCTCGATGACCTTGTTGCGGACGGCGATGAGCAGGCGGAAACTCATGTCGGCCTTGGCAACGGCCTGGATGACGGGCAGGACGTCGCGTGTGGCCCCGCCGAGGAGTTGCTGGACACTGGTCGCCGACTCGGCCTGCTGGGCGTTGACCGAATCGACGGCTCCCCGAATCACGCCGCCGAAGTCTGTCTGCGGCGAGTTCGGCGGCCGGCCGGCAGCCGGCGGGTAGATCGGCTGCGTGCCGATGGCACTGAGTCCCTGAATGGTCATGACGGCTCTCCCTAGCGCAACAGTTCGATCGTGGCTTCCACCATATCCTGGTACCGTTTGAGGACGGCGACGTTGGCCTCGTAGGCTCGGCTGGCGAAGACGAGGTTCATCATCTCGGTCGGCAGTTGGACGTTGGGCATCTCGACGTACCCCTGTTCGTCGGCGTCGGGGTGGCCCGGAATGAGGACCGACTGGAACGCGCTCTGGTCCCTGGCGATGCTGATGACCGTGACGCCGCCCAGGTTCTCGGGCGTAGTGGCCAGGACGACGTCCTGGCGCCGATAGGGTCTGCCGGTGGCCGTGTGGGTGGTCTCGGCGTTGGCGATGTTGGCCGAGATGAGGTTCAGCCGAAGCGACTGGGCCCTCAGGCCCGACACGGCGATGTCCACCATCGGGGAGACGCCATCGACGCCCATGGTTCCGCTCCTTGCCTCTCTCGCGCTATCCCTGAATAGCCAGGTCCATCTGGCGGTACATGCGGTTCAGGACGCGCATGTAGGTCTTGTACAGCGCCGAGTTCCGGACGAGTTCGGCGACCTCGGCGTCGAGTTCGACGTCGTTGCCGTGCTCGTTCAGCGGGTCGGTCCGCGGCTGGACGATGCACGAGGCGACGTCGTCGAAGTCGACGGGCCTGCCGGATTTCAGGGCGTCGGCGAAGATTCCCTCGAAGGGCAGCGTCACGCGGCGATAGCCGGGCGTGGCCATGTTGGCGATGTTGTTCGCGATGGTCGTCTGCCGCAGGCTCGTCGCCCGAAGGCCGGCATCGAGGTGGCCGATCAGGCCGGTTCCTTGAGGCATTGCATGTCCTCTCTTTCCTGCACGGCGTCTTTCTGGCGGTAGCGGCGCAGTTTCTCGCGGAGCGTGCGGTCCGTAATGCCCAGCAGCGCGGCGGCCTTGACCTGGTTGCGGTTGGTGATGCGGAAGGCTTCGAGGATGGCACGGCGTTCGACGTCGCGCAGCCGCAGGCTGGCCTGGCCGTCGCCCGGGGCGGCCGGTGCCAGTTCGGCCCGCAGCCACGGGGCCTCGGCCAGCGACAGCACGTCGCTCGACCCCAGGATGAGCCCCGTGCGGACCATGTTCCGCAGTTGCCGCACGTTGCCCGGCCACGGGTACTGGTAGTACAGGTGCATCATGTCCGGGTCGAGTTGCCTGATGGAGCGGCGGACCTCGCGGGCAAACTCGTTCACAAAGTGCCACGCCAGCACCGGGATGTCCTCCTTGCGGTGGCGAAGCGGCGGCACCGTCAGCCGCACGCCCGCCAACCGGTAGTAGAGGTCGGCCCGGAACCGCCCCAGACGGACCAGCCGGCCCAGGTCGGTGTTGGTCGTGCTGATGATCCGGACGCTGACGCGGATGGGTTGCGACCCGCCCACGCGCTCGAAGTCCTGCTGGTCGAGCACCCGCAGCAGTTCGGCCTGGAGCCGCGGGCCCGTCTCGGTAATCTCGTCGAGCAGCAGCGTGCCGCCGTTGGCCAGTTCGAAGCGGCCCTTGCGCTCGATGACGGCCCCCGTGAAGGCCCCACGCTCGTGCCCGAAGAGTTCGCTCTCCAGCAGCGACTCGCTCAGGGCCGCGCAGTTGACCCGCACGTACGGGCCGGCCGCGCGGCGGCTGGCCTGGTGCACGAGATGGGCGATGAGTTCCTTGCCGGTGCCGCTTTCGCCGGCGATGAGGACCGGGGCGGACGTCGGCGCGACCTTCTTGGCCAGGGCCACCGCCTCGAGCAGGGCCGGGCTGCGGCCGACGATGCGATAGGGGCTGGGGGCCCCGTCGTCGGCCCCGTCGGCGACCGGCACGGGACGGTTCGGCAGCAGCGAATCGAGCATCTGTTCGATCGCGGGGCGCTCGAGGGGCTCGACCAGGTAATCCTCGCACCCGGCGCGGAGCGCCCGGACGACCGTCGGGACGGCCCCCCGGCGGGCCAGCATCACGACCGGCAACTCGGGGCCCCGGAGTTTCGCCTCCTCGACGACACCCATGCCGCCGCCCTGGGGCGCGTCGAGTTCGGCAAGCACGAGGTCCCATCGCCCCTGCTCCAGATGGTCGCGGGCGGCCTTGGCGTCGCGGGCAACCGTGCCGCGAATGCCCCGCGCGGCCAGCACCTCCAGCAGCAGGCGCGTGGTGGGGCCGTCGCAACCCACGATCAGCACGTTCGGATGGACCGAATCCTTCATGGAGCCTTGCTTTCCGGCGGCGCCGGCGGCGCGGTCTTCTCGGTCGACGGTGTAGCCGCAGGCGTCGGTGCCGGCGGCGCAATCTTCTCTGTTGGCGGCGTGGCCACGGGCTTCTCCGGCGGCAGCGCCGTCTTCTCGGTCGAGGGCGGCGCGGGCTTCTCGCCCGGGGTTGCGGCCACGGGCTTCGGCATCTCGATGGCGGCGGCCCCCGTGATTCCCTGAAGCACGCCGCGATACGTTTCGGCGACCCGGGCCCACAGCGAGTCGGCGTGCTCGGTCACCACGCGGCCGTACAACTCGACGGCCTTGGTGGGGTCGCTGCGGCGCTGGCAGTTGGCCATCTGGAACAGGACCCACGCCCGGCCCGCAGCGTCCTTGTTGTCCTTGTCGCCCTTGAGGACGGCCTCGTAGAAGGCACAGGCCTCTTTGTGATGTCCGGCCGCGAACAGGGCGTCGGCCAGGGCGAGGGGATCGCCGATGCGGTCGGCGGGCAACCCCCGAAGCCGCTTCAGGTCTTCGGCCGTGACCAGCCCTTCGGGCTTCTTCGGGGGCTGTTGAGCCTCGGCGGTTCTGCCCTGGGCGTCGGGCCCGGCGGCCTCGGCGCCCTTGGGCGGGGCCGTGTCGGTCGCGGGCGCCTTGGGTCGCATGCGGATGGTCTGGATTCGGTCCATGGTTTCCTGGAGTTCGGCGTCGGCTGAGTCGCCCGTGGGCGAGGCGATGAGCGACCGGATAAGTTCGCGCCGGTTCTGTTGGGCCTCGTTGATCAGGGGGTCGGCCTCGGCGGCCATGGCAACCGCTGCTGCCGCCACCCCTGTCAACCACATCGCCAACCCGGTGAGGCGCGTCATGGGGTCGCAGCTCCTTTCGCCTCGGGCGCCAGGGCCGAGAAGGCCAACGCCGCGCGGTCGTAGTCGCGCATCCGGACGTGGGCCACCCCCAGGATGTTGAGCAGGCGTCGTCGTGTGGCGTCCGGCAGCGGCAGGCTGAGCGCGTGTTGGCACACGCTGACGGCGTGGTCGGCCTGGCCGACCTTCAGGCAGACCTCGGCCAGTTCACAGGCCGCCTCGATGGCGAGCGGGCCGGTCCCGACATCGGTCAGGACGGCCGCCAACTGGCGATGGGCATCCATGAGTTTTCCGGCGTCGATATGGCACCGGGCCAGTTCGATGGCCATTCGCGCGCGGTTCTGGTCCGATGTGGCCGATGCCATCTGGGCCTGGAGCTGCATCGCGGCCTTGTCGGCCAGGCCGACGGCCCGCAGGATCTGGGCATGCAGCAGAACGGCCTCGTCGGCCTTGTCGGCCGGGACGCTGTCTCGGCGGATGCTCTCGACGACGGCGATGGCCATGGCCAGTTCGTCCTGCCGCATCAGCGTCCGGGCGAGTTCCAGCAGAATGTCGACCCGCAAGGCCTCGCTGGGCTCGGCTTCGAGGGCCTTCGTGAGGGCCGCCGAGGCCGGTTCGAACCGCCCCAGGGCAGACTGGCTCCGGGCCAGCAGCAGCGCCGCCTGGGCGGGTTCGTCGCCGGTCCGGCCGGCCGACAGGTCGATGTATCGGCCGAGCCACCGCGCCGCCGCCTCGTAGTCGGCCTTGCGGTAGCAGCAGGCGCCGGCCTTCAGACAGGCCGCCAGCCGGACGGGTAGCGCCGGCTCCAGGTCGAAGAGTTTTTTGAACGTGGCGACGGCCTCGTCCGTGAGACCGGCCTCCATGGTGGCCTCGCCCAGCCGCAGGTAGACCTGGTCCGTGGCCTGGAAGGCCGGATGGCGGTTCAGGAGTTCGAGCAGTTCCTGGCGGGCGCCGGCGTAGTCCTTGAAGTCAATCCGTATCGAGGCGTTCCGCAGCCGCCCCAGCGGAGAGAGCGACGAACGGGGGAACTGCCCGGCCAGCACCTGGTATTCCGTCATGGCGCCGGCCTTGTCGTTCTGGCACTCGTACAGCAGGCCGAGTGCGAAGTGACCATAGGCGAACTGCTCGGCATCGGAGGATCGCAGCAGCAGCCGTCGCCAGGCCGAGACCGCCTCGCGCAGCAGCAGGTCGCGCAGGTCGGCCGTCGAGGCCAAACCCTGCGGGTCGTGGATGGTCACCTCGGTCCCGCTCAGCCGGGCCATCAGCCCCACCGTGCCGCACGCCACCTCGATCACCCGCTGGTCAGAGAGTTTGTCGCCGTACATGAACAGGGGCCGGTCTCGCGCGGCGGGGTCGACGTTCTTCCACACGATGTTGACGTTGGCCGAACCGGTGAGCCGGCACAGGAGTTCCTCGACCGGGGCGCCGCCGCAGGCGACGGTCCACCGAGGGCCGGCCTTCCCGTTGACGACGGCGTCCAGTTTGGGTCCGAGCGCCGCGCCGGCGAGGCGGTCGACCCCGTCCGACAGGACCCGGCGGAGTTCGTCTTCGCTGTGCAGGGTAGAGAAAAGGCTCGATTCGGGAATGACCGGCGCCGGCAGGTCGGCGTCCCGGCTGTAGAACACCAGGGCCTTGCGCGACAGGGCCACGGCCACCAGAAAATCGCAGGCCGATTCCAGTTGGGCCCCCTTCTGGCTGGCGCCGAGGATGGCCAGGGCACGGTAGGCCTGAGTCCGGGCCGACAGGTACTGCCCCTCCTCCAGGTCCAGCACGGCCACCTGGAAGCACGCCAAGCCGCGGACGAGCGGCGAGCGGCTGTCGGTCAGCAGGTTCAACTGGTCCTTGGCCTCGCCCGTGCGGCCGGCACGCAGTTGGGCCTGGGCCAGGCGAAGGACGAGGAAGTCCAGCACCAGGTCGGCATCGGCTTCCTCGCTGCCACCGAGGCGGGCCTTGGCGATAAGGCGTCGGTAACAGTCCAGTGCCGCCGTGTAGTCGCCGTCGGCGCAGGCCTTCTCGGCGACGGTCAAGGAGAGGGCCTCCGGCGGCGCCGGGGGCTCGCGGGTGGGCGGGGGTACCGTTCCCACACTGGCGGGCGCAACGGTTGGTTGCACCGGGGCGGGAGACGGCTCGCGGGCACCGACCGCCAGGAGCCACACCGTGGCCACGACGGCGCCGACGAGCAGGAGCACGCCGCCCACCAGCACGGCCTGCCGTGGCAGGGCGGCTTCCGGCTGTGCCTCGAGGCCGATGTCCGGCCCGTCCTCGGGCACAAGGGCCGAGGACGGGCCGCCCTGCGGTTCGTCGGCCGGGGCCGGATTGACCTCGTGGGCCATGGGTCTTTCCCGCGCTGTGCGTAAGGTTGCTTTCCCATCGCCCTCCAAGCGCTCTCGGGGGGCCGTGTGGGCGCGCGTAGAACAGCCATGCAACGGCCATGCCAATCGGCCGGAAGTCCGCGAAGGGGCCGCCCGTCCGCGTTTTTGGGGCCGCCAGACGCGAAACCGTGCCGGCCGCACGTAACCCGGGCCCCCTCGGGCGTGTCTGGTTTTCGCGCACGCGTACTGTTTTCAAACGGGCCGGGGGATCTGTCAACCGTGACTTAATGAATACAAGGGTGACATGATAACGCTCTTGCGCGACCCTGTGCCCCGAAGGAACACACATGGTTACCCTTCGGGCTGACCATGCCACCCCTCAATCGACGCGTGACAGAGCACTGGGGTGCGCTGCGGATGACCTTGCGGCGTGCGGCATCGGGGGCAGGAGGGTGTCGAGAGCGGCCCGGCCGGCGGGTCTAGCGGACGGGTTCCTGGAGCCGAAAGGAACGGACCGACGGGTCTGCCTGGGTCCCGAGCCCGGCGGCCTCTTCCGGGGCCTTGATCTGGTAGCGCCGAAGTTTGGCGTGCAGGGTGGCGCGCGTGATACCCAGCAGCGCCGCCGCCCGGGTGCGTTGCCAGCCTGTTTCCTGGAGCGCCCGCGTGATGAAGAGCCGCTCGGCCGTCTCGAGTGAGAAGTCGTCCTCGGGCAGCCGCATGCCGGTGGCGCCGTCCGGCGGCGCGGCCAGATTGTCGATGGTCAGGTCTTCCGGCCCTATCTCGTCGGACCGCGCAAGGATCGTGGCCCGCTCGACGATGTTGCGGAGTTCGCGGACGTTGCCCGGCCAGATGTGCCGGCTCAGATGTTCCTTTGCCGCCGGTGACAGGCTCGCGGCACGCACGCGACCGGTCTCGGCCGCCTTCAGGACGAAGTAGTCGGCGAGCAGGGGGACGTCTTCGCGGCGTTCGGGGGCCCGAAGGGGCGGCAGGTGCACCGGAAACACCGTCAGCCGGTAGTACAGGTCGCGGCGGAACTGGCCGCCTCGGGCCCCGGCCGCCAGGTCGCGGTTGCTCGACGCGATGATGGTGGCCGCGCACGGAATGGTCTGGGTACCGCCCACCTTGCGGAAGCTTTTTTCCTGCAGGACGCGAAGCAGTTTCGCCTGGAGCTCCAGCGGCATCTCGCTGATCTCGTCGAGCAGAAACGTGCCCGAGCCGGCCAGCTCGAACAGGCCCATCTTGTCCGCATCGGCCCCCGTGAAGGCGCCCTTGACGTGGCCGAACAGTTCGCTCTCCAGCAGGTTGGCCGTCAGCCCCGCACAGTTGACGGCGACGAACGTGTCGGGCGTGCCGCCGCGCAGCGCGTGGAGGGCCTGGGCGGCCAGTTCCTTGCCGGTCCCGGTCTCACCGACAATCAGGACCGGGTTGCAGGGGCTTTCGGCCACCAGCCGGATGGCTTCCAGGGCCTTGCGGATACCCTCGCTCTGGCCGACGATCTGCACGTCGGGCGGGCACCCCTGTGCGAAGAACCGCCGCCGGTCGGCCTCCGCCTGGCGCGCCAGACGGGTGCCCTCGTCGGCCGTGGCCGCCGGGATGACGGTTCCCGCGATTCTCTCAAGAGGACACGCCTGCGGGCTTGGCGTCTCCCCCAGTGGCACGATCGCTGCCCGGCCTGTCGACACACTCGCCCCCATTCCGGCTGTTCCTTCCCCGCGTGCGCTAGTCGGACTTCGTCAGGTGCTTGGTCTGCCGCGCCTGCGGCAGCGCCGGGCCCTGGGTGATGGTTCCCGATGTCACGTTGTCGACTCGTCGCGATGGTGTGCGGCGGCCCTCCCAGGCCGCCGCGGGACCGATCCGGTATGCTACCTGTGTCGGCCCGCGGGCGTTGCCGTCTTTAGCAAAGTTATCGGACGCGCCACATTTTATGGCCGGGTGCCATGCGCCGGGTGCCACTGGCGGCTTGTCCGCCAGTGTTCCGGCGGCACTGGCTGCAAGCAGCCAGTGGCACTCGGCGCGGCGGCCCCGGGGGCGGCGGGGACGCCTTTGCACCGGCGGAAGATTCTTCCGGTCGGCGGAAGGTTCCTCCGGTTCCTTGGCACGCCCTGGTCTGGTCGGGCGCCGCGGGCGGGCCGTCGAACAAAGATTTAAGTGCTTGTGCCATAAGCGGTTAAAGTCTTCCGCCCGTTGTCTGTGGCCGCCATGGCATGGCGTTTGCCCATCACCCGTCCGATGTGCCCGAGTACCCGAGGAGACGTGTGTGCAAACGCTTCCGGCCAACCTGGCGATAACCGCGGCCTGCACGGCGGCGCCCCCCACGATGGGCACGAGCGGCAAGCCGGAGGCCCGTCTCGAGAAGGCGGAAGATTCCTGGGCGGCGGTCGGCACGCCCGACGTGGCCGCAGCGAACTCGCCTGACGGGCCGCAGAAAACTCGCCGGGCGGGCGAGACCGGGCCGTTTGCCTTCCCGGCCGGTGTGCCGACGAAAACGGGTCCCGCGGGCGGCCAGCGGGCCGGGGCGCCGGCCTCCACGGCTTGGTCGGCGACGGCCGCGGCCAGCCGCCGCCAGGGCGGCCCGAAGGCCGAAAAGGCTGCCGCGACGCCCTTCCTGCTGGTGATGCAGGGGGCGGTCCAGCAGGCCCGCGCTGTCGAGACTTCGACGGGCGCGGCGACGTCCCGCGGCACGGGCCGACGGGGCGCTGCTGCTGCCCCTGGGGCCCTCGCTGTGCCGGGCCCGGCCAAGGCCCTGACGCGTGGTAGTGCGGTCGGCCAGGCCGCCGCGCCGGCGCGGGGCGAGGGACGTCCCGAGACCGGCCGGCTCAGCGCCATGCCGCAGGATACCAAGAACGCGACCGCCCAGGGCGCCGAGACCCGCGGCAAGGCCCCCCAGCCGGAGGCCCTCCGGGCCGACGGGGCATCGCCGGCTTCCCAGGCCCCCAAGACCAAGGCGAACGCAGGCGTCCAGGCGTCGCCGACTCCCGCCGCCCTGCCCGTGCCGCCCGGTCTGACCGAGGTAGCGCAGGCGGCCGCCTGGCGCGAGCAAATGACCGTGCGGGGCGGGTCGGGCCCGCAAGGGGCACCGGCGGCCAAGGCCAACGCGAAGGTGGGCGGGTCGCAGCCGGCCTCGCCCCTGACCCGGCCGGCTACCCGGGTGGTGCGCAGCGCCGAGGCGTCCGGAGGACCGCGTCAATCCTCCACCGGCGGCGCCGAAACAGGAATGCCGAAGACGGCCGCCCCGCACCGACCGGTCGACGAAACGACCGCCGCGGTCCGGACCACCGCCACGAGCGTCGTCGCGGCGGCCTCGACGCCGGCCGCGCACACCGTCGGGGCGCCGGCCTCCCCGCCGACGCCCTTTGGCCAGGCGTCCGACGGCACGCCCGCCGCGGTCGTGGCCGACCAACTGGTTGAATCGCTCCGCGCGGGCGCGGCCGGGTCCGGCCGCCAGGTGACGGTCTACCTCGAGCCGCCCGAACTGGGGCGGGTGCGAATCACGTTCCGCAGCGAGGGCAAGGACGTGCGCGGCGTGCTGGAAGTCGAGAACGCCTCGACGCGGGCCAAACTCGAGCGCGAGGTGGCCCCGCTGATCCAGCGGCTCCAGGACGCCGGCGTCCAACTGCGGCGGCTCGACGTCGTTCCGAGTGACCCGCAGGGCACCCAGGGCCGGCCGTTCGCCGAGTCCAACGAGGGGCGCGACGGGTACTTCGGCCACGAACAACCGACCGGCGCGGCTGGCGAGAGCGGCGCCGCGCCCGACGGCGGGGGCGAGAGCACGCCCTGGCCCGGAACCGACCCAATCGCGGCCGACACGGCCATCAACGTCTGGATCTAGGAGAGAACCATGAGCACCGCCGCCAGCGCCGTGCAGGGATCCACCGAACTCAAACTCAACTTCATGAAGCTGCTGGTGACCCAACTGCAGAACCAGAACCCCCTGGAACCGATGGACAACGCCGAGATGACGTCCCAACTGGCCCAGATCTCGCAACTGGAGCAACTCGAGAAGGCCAACGGCACCTTCGCCAAGATCCTGGTGGCCGAGGAAGGCCGGTACGCGGCCTCCCTGCTGGGCAAGCAAGTGACCTTCGTGCCCGACGGGGAGTCGGCGTCCGTGACCGGCCAGGTCTCGGGCGTCGGCCGCGTCGGTGAGGACCTGTTCCTGCGGGTCGGCGACCATGCGGTCGCGATGAGCGCCATTCAAGCGATTGCGGACTGATCGGGCGTGAGCCCTTTCCTGAAGGAGACGACAGATGAGTAACGCACTGATGTCGGGCGTAACGGGCCTGCGGGTACACCAGACCATGCTCGACGTCGCGGGCAACAACCTCGCGAACATCAACACGTACGGCTTCAAGAGCAGCCGCGTGACCTTTGCCGAACTGCTGTCCGAAACGATGCGCGAGGCCACGCAGCCGGGGACGGGCACCGGCGGCACCAACCCGCAGCAGGTCGGCAGCGGTGTGACGGTGGCCAGCGTCGACCGGAACATGGCCCAGGGCAACGTGGCCAACACCGGCCAAGCCCTCGACATGGCCATCGACGGCGCCGGGTACTTCGCCCTGAACGACGGCGAGCAGGACGTCTTTACCCGGGTCGGCCACTTTGCCGTCGACGGCCAGTACTACCTGGTCGACCCCGGCACGGGTTACCGCGTCCAGCGTATCGGCAACGAGGGCGTGGCCGAGGGGTTCCAGGACGCCACGGCCGACAGCATCCGGATTCCGTACGACGTGGCCCTGCCCGCCCATGCGACCCAGAACGTGGTCTTCGCCGGCAACCTGAGCGCCGACGCGGTCTCGCCGACCGTGAACCTCCTGACCAGCGGCGTGCAGTACACCGAGGGCGGAGCGGTGGCGGCCCAGTCGGCCCTGCTCTCGAACCTGGACCAGACCTCCGGTGTGGTGGCCGGCAACACCCTCCGCATCCAGGGCACCGACCGGGCCGGCAACGCCGTCGACCAGACGTTCACCCTTCTGGCGGGCTCGACCCTGGGCGACCTGATCGACGCCATTTCGGCCGAGTTCAGCGGCTCGACGGCCTCGTTGTCGAGCGGCGAGATCCGGCTGACCGACGACGTGACCGGTTACAGCCAGACCGACCTGTACCTGTCGTACTCGGGCGCCGGCAGTTTCGAACTGCCGAACTACTTCAAACTGGTCTCGGCCGGCGGCGAGGAGACCAAGACCAGCAACATCGAGGTCTACGACTCGCAGGGCATCGGCCACGTCATGAGCGTGGCGTTTGCCCGGACCGACGAGCCGAACACCTGGGACATGGTCCTGACGAGCATCACGGGCGACGTGCTGATCGAGGATCGTCGCGTCAAGGGGCTGACCTTCGGCCGCGACGGCAGTTTTACCGGCCTGGGCGGCGCCGTGCCCGACGCGGCCACGCTGACGTTTCGCTTCGGCGGGCCGGCCGGCGACGTGGCCTCGGTCAACATGGGCTTCGGCACCATCGGCGAGTTCGACGGCCTGAGCCAGTTCGGCGGCGCCTCGACGGGCTCCGCCAGCAACCAGGACGGCTACGAGGCCGGGTACCTCTCGAGCCTGTCGGTCAGCCGCGAGGGCGTCCTGGTCGGCATGTTCACCAACGGCATCCGTCGCGACGTGGCGGCGCTGAAGATCGCGGCGTTCCAGAACGCCGCCGGGCTGACGAGCGTCGGGGGCGGGTACTTCGAGGCGTCGGCCAACTCCGGCAGCCCGGTCGCGACCAAGGCCCTGGCCGGCGGCGCCGGGTCGCTTACCGGCGGGTCGCTCGAACTCTCGAACGTTGAGGTCGCCCAGGAGTTCGTCAACCTCATCCAGGCCCAGAACGGGTACCAGGCCAACGCCCGAACGATCCGCGTCACCAACGACATGCTCAAGGAACTCTCGAACCTGATCCGCTAAGCGGCACGAGGTACCATGTACGTTCACCTGACATGCACAACCTTTCTGGCTCAGATGACCGTGGCCGACCGCTGGCGGGCGGCTGGCCAGGGATGGTCCCAGCAATTCGGCACCTGGACCGTCTGGGTCCCCGTGCTGATGGCCATCGCGGCGGGGGTCGGGCTGATCGTGGCCTACCGGTACTGGACCGTCCGCCGCGCGGTGCTCCGGCGGTTCGGCCACCAGGCCGGACGGCTGGGGCTGACGCGGAACCAGCGCACGGTGCTCGACCGGCTGGCCGCCGCCTCCGGCGCCAAGGACCTCACGGTGGTCCTGGCCGACCCCGAGGTCTTCGACCGCGGGGCCCGGCGCCTGATGGCCGACGCCGCCCTGGCCCGCCTGACCGACCAGCAGCGGCACCAGGTGGCCGTCGCCATCGAGGTCGTGCGCGGCAAACTGGAACTCGGGCAGGGCCGCCCCGACGGCCTCCTGGAGGCCGGCACCGGCCCGCGGCTCATCCGCGGCGACGCCGCAATGGTGGTGCGTCGCGGCCACGCGGCGCCCGTCGAGGCCACCGCGGCGTCCCTCAAGGGCCGCGACCTGACGCTCGAACTCGAGGGCGACACCACGCTCAACCTGGGCGAGTCGTGCCTGGTCCGGTTCGTGCGCGGCCACGTGCAGTGGGAACTCGGCGTGTCGGTCACGGTCGCCATGACGGGCCTGGCGATCGTACGGACCATCGGCGAGCCGCGATGCGTCAACCTGAGGCGGTTCACCCGCGTGCCGACGAACCGGTCGGTGTTTCTGGCGCTGTTCCCGTTCTCGGCCGGGCCGCGCGAGGACCTGCCCGAGTTCGTGCCCGGCACGGTGACCGAAATCGCCGGCCCCGGGCTGCGGATCGACGCGCCCCTGGTCGCCGACGTCGGCGAGCGGGTCCTGGTCGTCGTGAAGGCGGGCGACGACAGGACCATCCAGGGCGTGGGGCGGGTCCGGCGGCTGGTGGGCGGCGAAGACGGGCTGCCGGTCCTGGCCATCGAGATGATCGGCCTGTCGGAGGCCGAACTCGGCGAACTGGTCCGCGAGACGAACGCCGCCGCCCGCGGCGCCGCGGCCGCGACGCCCGAGGCCGAGCCCGTGGCCGCCGCAGCGAGTTCCGGGGAGGGGGAAGGGGCATGAGCCTGGACGCGGTATCTCACCTGACGGCCCTGAACGCCCAGTACGAGGCGATTACCCACAACCTGGCCAACGCCAATACCGTCGGGTTCAAGCGCCGGCTGACCCTGATGACCGACGACGGGGCGGCCTCGCCGTCGACCGAGGGGCCGGACCCGTCGGGCATGTTCGTCGACTTCACCCAGGGCCGCCTCATCCAGACCGGGCGGCCGCTGGACGTGGCCCTGTCGGGGCCGGGGTTCCTGGTGCTGGAGTCCGCGAACGGTCCGCTTTACACCCGCAACGGGGTGCTCCGGCCCAATGCCACGGGGCAACTCGTCGATGCCGAGGGCCGCACGGTTGCCGGCGACAGCGGCCCCATCATCCTGCCGGCCGGCGCGGGCGAGGCCCAGGTCCACGTCTCGACCGAGGGAAAGGTCGTGGTGGACGGCCAGTCGATCGGCACGCTGCGGATCGTCGAGTTCGGCGACACCACGAAACTGGCCTCCGTCGGTCTGAACGCCTACAAGGCCCCGGACGACGCGGCGCCCGAGAAGGCCGCCAAGACCACCGTCCAGCAGGGCTTCCAGGAAGGCTCGAACGTGAGCCCCGTCCACGAACTCGTGGGCCTGATCAAGGTGACCCGTTTCTACGAGGCTACCGTCAAGGCCATGCAGGCCGACGGCGAACGCGGGAAGAGCATCCTGCAGGTCGCCATGGCGTAACCCACAAGGAGGACGTCCCATGCTGCGCGCCTTTTCAACCGCTGCCACGGGCATGACTGCCCAGCAGATGATCGTCGACACCATCGCCAACAACCTGGCCAACATGAACACCGCCGGGTTCAAGCGGAGCATGGTGGACTTTCAGGACCTGGTGTACGTGCGTCTGAACGAGGCGGGGCGCGAGGTGGCCTCGGGCGTCATGGCCCCGACGGGGTTCGAGATCGGCAGTGGCGTCCGCCCCGCCGCCACCCTGAAGGTCTTCACCCAGGGGGAACTCGAAAACACCGGCCGCGAACTCGACGTCGCCATCCAGGGCGACGGGTTCTTCGTCGTCAAACTGCCCAGCGGAGAGAGCCGGTACACCCGCGACGGGTCCTTCCGCATCAACGCCAACGGCAACCTCGTGACGTCGAGCGGTTACGACCTGGAACCCAGCATCTCGATCCCCACCGACGCCCGCTCGATCGGCATCGGGACCGATGGCACGGTGACGGTCTTCAGCGGCACAACGGGCACGGCCTCGTCGGTGGGGCAACTGACGCTGGTGCGATTCCCGAACTCGGCCGGCCTCTCGGCCGAGGGGGGGAACCTGCTGGCCGAGACCCCCGCCAGCGGCACCCAGATTACCGGAACCGCCAGCGAGAAGGGCTTCGGCGGCATCCAGGCCGGGTTCCTCGAACGATCCAACGTCCAGATGGTCAGCGAACTGGTGAACCTGATTACCGCCCAGCGGGCCTACGAGATCAACTCCCGGGCCATCCGCGCGGGCGACGAAATGCTCACCACCGTCACCCGCCTGATTAGTTAGTGCTGCAGCGCCACTTGTCGCGCGGCGGCCTTCCCAGGCCGCCGCGATGGGACCTGACGTGTGTTCTTGGCGGCCTAGGAAGGCCGCCAAGCGGGATGAAGTAGCGTTGTAGGATTAGGAGGCACCATGAACGCGCTCAAGGCAGCCGCCGTCGTCCTGGCGGCCCTCGTGGCGGCCCCCGCGGCCGCCCCCGGCGAGGGCGCCGCGGGTCTGCGGGTGCACCTGCCCCGGACGGTGACGACCGACGCCCCCGCCCTTCAGTTGGGCATGATCTCGGTCGTCCGGGCCGACGACAAGGCCATCGAGCGTCTGGCCGCCGCCATCCCCATGGGCCGCGCGCCCTGGACCAAGGAGGGCCTCGTCATCGACCGGCCCACCATCCTGGGGCGGCTGGCCACCCACGGCATCGACCGGGCGGCCGTCACGCTCTCCGGGGCCGACTGCGTCGTCATCACCCGCCGCGAGACCGCCGTCCAGAGCGCCGAGGTCGTCCGCGCGGCCGAGGCGTTTCTGCGGGAGACCCGCCCGGCCCCGAAGGGGTGCACGTGGCGGCTCGGACGCGAGCCGGCCGAACTGATGGCGATGGCCGGCGGCCAGGTGACCCTGAAGCCGCGCCTGCTGGCCCACGCCGTCGACGGCGAGGCCCGCGTCGAGGTGGCCGCTGTCGTCGACGGCCAGAAGGTGGCGGTCGCCGAGATGACGTTCCGGCTGAGTTACCCGCGTCACCAACTCGTGGCAACCGAGGAGATTCCGCCCGACGGTGTCATCACGCCCGCCAACACCAAGATCCGGACCGTCACGGACGGCCGTCCGCAGCCCCAGACGTGGGTGCCGCCGTACGGGCAACTGGCGCTTAGGCCCATCCGGACCGGCGAGGTCGTCTCGGAGGCCTTGGTGCGGCCGAGCCGGCCCAAACTCGTCGTTCGCCGCAATGACAGCGTCATCATGCGGATCGTGGGCGAACTCTTTCAGGTAACCGACATCGGCCAGGCCCTCGAGGACGGGCACCAGGGCAACCTCATCCGCGTCCGCAACGCGGGGTCGAAGCGAGTCATCGTGGCGCGCGTCATGGCCGACGGGGTCGTTGAACCAGTTTTCAACGGGGTGAAACGATGAAACGCCTGATCGAACTGACCGTTGCCGCAGCACTGGTGCTGGCCGTGGCGTCGCCCGGCCCGGCGAAATCCATCTGGGCCAGGGCCGAGGGGCGAAACGGCGCCCGCGCCGTCCAGGTTTACCAGGACGACAAGGCCCGCCACGTCGGCGACATCCTGACCATCATCATCTCTGAACAGAGCAGCGTCGACAGCGAGACCAGCCGCAAGGGCGAGAAACAATCGACCCGCAGCATCGACACCGCCGGCAATATCCAGACCAACGACGTGGGCCAGTGGTGGGGCCGGCGCGGCACCAAGCTCGCCCTGCCCACCATCACCGCCGCCTCCGACGCCAAGAGCGCGTTCGATGGCAAGGCCGAGTACGAATCCGACCGCACCATCCTCGACCAGATCAGCGTCACCGTGCACGACATCCTGCCGAACGGGTGCCTGGTGGTGCTGGGCACGCGGCAGCGGGAGGTCGACGGCGACGCGCAGATCATCCAGGTCAGCGGCATCGTGCGGCCCAGCGACATCACGTTTGCCAACTCGGTCCAGAGCGGCCGGGTGGCCGATTTCCGCATGGTCGTCCGGATCAAGGGACTCGAAACGGGTTGGACCAGGCCCGGCTGGTTCGGGCGACTCCTGAACTGGCTCTGTCCCTGGTAGACGTTGGCGGGACTTCTTGGAGGACACCCGATGCAGCGGTGGGTCGCGATAGGGCTCGTGCTGGCGGTGGCGGCAACGAACGTTGAGGCGGAACGCATCAAGGACATCGCCCAGCACGGGGGCGTGCGGAGCAACCCCCTCCAGGGGTACGGCCTGGTGGTGGGCCTGACGGGGACCGGCGACAACTCGCCCATTACCCAGCGGGCCCTGGCCGCGATGCTGCGCCGCGACGAGGACATGGCCGTCGACCCGGCCAATCTGGATAGCGACAACGTGGCCAGCGTCATCGTCCGGGCGGTACTGCCGCCGTTCGCCCGCGCGGGCCAGAAGATAGACGTCGAGGCTTCGGCCATCGGCGGCGCGACCAGCCTCCAGGGCGGCACGTTGCTGATGACGCCCCTGCGCGGGGCCGACAAGCAGGTGTACGCCGTCGCCCACGGACCGCTGGTCATCGGCGGGTTCTCGGCCGCCGGCGAGAAGAGTTCCATCTCGCAGAACCACGTGACCGTCGGCCGCATCCCCCAGGGGGCCGACGTCGAACGCGAGGAGGTGGCCGAGTTCGTCGAGGCCGGCGCCGTGACGCTGAACCTCCTGAACGCCGATTTCTCGACCGCCCTGGCCGTCCGGACGGCCATCAACGGCGTCTATCCCGGCAGCGCCGACGCCCTCGACGCCGGCACGATCCGCGTCCGGATTCCCACGGACCTGCCTCGCGGCGAACTGGTCGCGTTTCTCGACCGCATCGACCTGCTCGACGTCAAGGTCGATTCGCCCGCCATCGTCGTCATCAACGAGCGGACCGGCACCATCATCGTCGGCGAGACCGTCTGCATCTCCACCGTGGGCATCTCGCACGGCAACCTCTCCATCATCACGCAGGAGAAAGACTACGTCTCGCAGCCGCAGCCGTTCTCGCGCACCGGCACCAGCGAACGCATCCAGCGGACCGACATCACCGCCATCGAGCAGGAGGGCGTCCTGCACGTCGTGCCGCGCAAGGTCTCCGTCCAGGAACTCGCACGGGCGCTCAACGCCATGGGCCTCACGCCCAGGGACCTCATCTCGATCTTCGAGGCCCTGCGGCGCGAAGGGGCCCTCCAGGCCCGCATCGAGGTCATGTAGGAGCCGGTCATGACGGACTTGAGCATGCCGACCCCACTCGTCGAGGCGGGCACCTGCGCCGTGGCGCCCGCCTCGATCGAGCGCCTCCTCAACACGCGCCGCGGCAACGCCCGCGAGGTCGTCCAGGCGGCGCGCGATTTCGAGTCGGTCCTCCTGCACCGGCTGATGGAGGAGATGCGCCGGACGATCCCCAAGTCCGAACTCCTCGACACCGGCACCTCGGACCAGATTCAGGGCCTGTTCTGGATGTACCTGGCCAAGCACATGGCCGACCAGGGCGGCATCGGGCTGTGGAAAGACATCGCCCAGCAGATGGCCCGCCAGGCCGCCGAGGACGGGCCGCACCGCCTGGAGGTTGACGCATGACAACCCTCGCCCGCGACCACGAGCCGCTCGTGGACCAACTCGTGGCCCTCGTCGACGAAACGATCGCGTTCCAGGAAGAGACCGTCCTGGCGCTCGGCGACCTGTCGGCGGCCGCCACGGCCCGCGACGAAGCGGCCCTGGAGCGTCTGGGCGAAACCCTGCGCCAGACCGAGGCCCGACTCGGCGACATCGAGCGACGCCGCGACCGCCTCCGCGCCCAACTGGCGGCCGCACTTCACTGGACGCCGCACGAGGTCACCCTCACCCGGCTGGCCCGCCACGCCGGCGAGCCGCGCTCCGTCGCGCTCAGGCAGCGGCGCGACCGGGCCGTCCGCGTGGCCGGGTCGCTGCGGGGCCAGCACCTCAAGACCGCCACGCTCCTGGCCGAGTTCGTCCGGGCGGGCCGGGCCATTCTGACCGGACTCCTCTCGCAGGGGGGCGATGCGCGGACGTATCGCACCGACGGAACCGCACCTTGGTGGCCCGAACAGGGCTTGCTGGACGCGAGGCGATAACCATGTCGGACATCGGAATCGGGCTGAGCGGTCTGAAGGTGGCCCAACGGGCGATCGAGATCATCGGCAACAACATCGCCAATGCCGCCACCGAGGGCTATCACCGGCAGGAAGCCATTATCGCGCCGGTCAGCGGCAACGCGGCGGGGAGCCTGGCGGTCGGCGGCGGGGCCGAGGTCGTCGATATCCGGCGCGTCATGAACCTGCTGCTGGACAGCCAAATCCGCCAGCAGCGGCCCGAACTCGCCAGCGTCCGCCAGGAACTGATCACCTTGCAGTCCGTCGAGAACGTCATCGGAGACCTCTCGGCCGAGGGCCTCGCCGGCGCCATCAACCAGTTCTTCGGCGCGCTTCGCGAACTGGCGGCCGAGCCCGAGAGCGCGCCGCTGCGCCAGCAAGCCGTCTGGGCCGCCCGGACGCTCGCCGACCGCTTCCGCGGCGTGGCGCTCGCCGTCGAGAGCGTCGCCGAGTACGTGGCCATGGAGGCCAGCAACGTGGCCGACGAGACGAACGGCCTGCTGGCCGAAATCGGCGACCTCAACGGCCGTATCCAGGAACTCTCGTCCCGCGGGGGCGTCGACAACAACCTGCTCGACCTCCGCGACCGGGCCATCGCCGGACTCTCCGACCTGGTCGACGTGGCCGTCCGCCAGGGCGAGTACGAGTCCTGTACCATCGAGGTCATGGGAGTCGTGGTCGTCCTCAAGACGACCGTCACCCACATCGAAGTCGGCTACGCCGACGGCCAGGCCCTGGGCATCTCGGTCCAGGGCGCGCGTCAGTACGACACGGAGGCCCGCGGAGGCCGGCTGGGGGCGCTCCTGGCCCTGAACAACGACCTCATCCCCCGCGTCCGCGACCAACTCGATGCCCTGGCCCGCGGCATCATGGACCAGGTTAACCGCTGCCACGTGCAGGGCGTGGGCACCGACGGGTCGTTCACCGAACTGGACGGCCGTAGCGTCGGGGCCGCCACCCTCGACCAGTGGAACCTGCCGGTCGTCGCCGGCCAGGTCCAACTGCGCCTGGTCGACACGGCCACCGGCCAAGCCACGCGCCACACCGTCACGATCGACCCGTCGGTGCAGACCATCGATGACGTGGCGGCGCTGTTCGACGCCATCGGGAACCTGTCGGCCTCGGCCCCCCGCACCGCGCTCCACATTCAGGCCGACACGGGCTACCGGTTCGACTTCCTTCCCGCCCTGACGCCGGAACCGGCCTCCAGCACGCTGACCGGTTCGGCGGCCCCCACCATCTCGGGCCTCTTCACGGGCGCCTCTAGCGAGACGTTCACCTGCACGGTCGTCGGCACCGGCGACGTGGGCGTGACGGGCGTCCTGACCGTCGAGATACGAAACGCGGCGGCAGAATTGGTCCGGTCGCTCGACGTGGGGCAGGGGTATGCCGCGGGAGACCCCTTGCTCGTGGCCGACGGCGCCATGGTTTCCTTCAACCCGGGCAGCCTGAACGACGGCGAGCAGTTCACCATCGAGGCATTCGCCGACACCGACCCGACCGGCTTTCTGGCCGCGGCGGGCGTCAACGCCCTGTTCGTGGGCTACTCGGCCCTCTCGATGCAGGTCGCCGACAGCGTGGCCGACTCGCCGGGCCGACTCGCGACGTCGCTCGGCGCCGGCGGCGCCGACAACCTGAACGTCCTGCGCATGGCCGACCTGGCCGACCAGCCGCTCGACGCCACCGGCGGGCTGACCCCCGCCAGCGCCTACCGCCGCCTCGTCTCGGACGTGGGCCAGTGGGTGGCCATGCGGCAGGCCCGCTCAGAAGGACTTCAGAGCGTCATGCAGCAACTCCAGACGCAGTACGGCGACCTGAGCGGCGTCGACATCAACGACGAGGCCGCCAGGCTGCTCCTCTTTGAGCGGATGTTCCAGAGCATGGCCCGGTACCTCACCGTGCTGACCCGGGCGCAGGATGCCCTGATGGACGTTATCTGAGCCGCGACGACGCGGCCGGGAAGGATCCAATGTCGGGTTGGGGTTCGATTTACAACAACACGCGGCTTATGCTTGGCGTCCACGGCCGGGAACTGGCCAGGCTCCAGGAAATGGCCGCCTCGGGCCTGCGGATCCGCCAGGCCAGCGACGCCCCCGCCGACGCCTTCCGCATCCTCGGACTCCGGGCCGACGGCTATGCCTACGAAACGTACTCGAAGAACCTGGCGGGCGTCGACGACTCGCTCAACATGGCCCTGAGCGTCATGGGGCAGATGTCCGAAAGCCTGACACGCGTCCGCGAACTGGCCACCCAGGGCCTCAGCGGCACCTACTCGCCCGACAACCGCGCCGCGGTGGCCCGCGAGATCGACGCCATCCTCCAGCAGACCATCTCGCTGGCCAATACCAGCCACACGGGCCGGTACCTCTTTGCCGGAAGCAGCG
>DATKZB010000138.1:0-10029 GCA_035528235.1 Phycisphaerae bacterium | reverse complement strand
AATGCTGATGTAGCCCATGACGAGGCCGCCGATGGCCATGCCGCGCCCGCCTTCGCCGGAGGCCCGGATGCGCCCCATTGCCACGTGGCCGCAGATGACGGCGGGGATGCCCGCCAGGGCGCCGAGGCAGATCATCGACAGAATGCCCAAAATGAGGCTGGCGATGGCCAGGCCGTTCGTCTTCGCGGCAGGTGGAGCGCCGGTCATGAAAAACTCCTTTCGGTCAGGGCTCGTGCGTGTCCCGCCCGACACCCATGCGGCCCATTCTGACAGGGGCCAGGAGGGTGTCAAGAACAATCCGTGCGGCTTCTTCGGACGCGATACACAACCTGTAGTGCCCGAGCGGCTACTTGCACGCATCGCGCGGCGGCCTTCCCAGGCCGCCGCGATCGGGCCTGAAGCCTGTTCCTGGCGGCCTAGGAAGGCCGCCAGGCGGGATGAAGTAGCGAACTGGCGTTGTAGGACTAAGCGACTACCTCTCGTTCGGGTTCCAGATGAGGTCGTCCACCCGTTCGGGCGACACCATCTCGACGTGTCCAGCGCAGAAGGCGACGATGAACCCGCGGCCGTGGCGTGGCTGGTCCGGCATGATGCCGCGGTCGCCGGCGAGCGGGGCGCCGGGGGCACACTCGAAGAACAGGACCGTCCGTCCGGCGTCTCGGACCGCGAACATCGACTGGCCCGCAAGCCAGCGGTTCATGGCAAACATGCGGCCGGCGGAGGGGTCGTCGGGGTCGACGAAGGCGTCGTCGGTCATGCCGCCGCAGTCCTTGAGGTCCTGCGGCCACGTGTCGGCCGGCGGGTACTTTTCGTCATTCACGCTCGTGTACAGGCAGGCGCACTGGCTCAGGATGCGGGCGTTGTTCAGCGACACGGCCGTATGGGCCCTTTCCATGGCATAGAACACGCTTCCGCCGATCGCCGCCGCCAGGACAAGCCCTATGAGGAGCGTGGAGATCGAGACGATGAGGCCGGCGACGGCCAAGCCGCGGCCGCCCACCCCGCCGGCGCTTCGGCCGATCTTCCTGAGGGCCAGGATTGAGAGGACCAGGCCCACGATTCCGCCCAGGCCGAACGTGCACAGGCCCAGGGCGCCCGCGATGAGGCCCGCGATGGCCAGGCCGCTCGTCTTGGACTCGGGGCCTGGGTCGGGCGGGTGCAGGTCGGACGATGCGGTGGTCATGGCATTATCTCCTCGCCAGGAACGGTCTTGCGACTCACTTTGCCTGTGTTCCGCCACGGCTGCAAGGTATTTCTCGCCTTGCCGCGCCGGGCCGATTCGTCTTGCCCTCGCCTGCCGCGCGGCCTACAATCCGGCGTCCGACGGCGGGGGGAAGGGCCACCGGGTCGTCCAGACGCTATACGGCCGCCAGGGGCGAGGTATTCATGAAATCGATTCACGTCCAGGCGCGGACGTTGCCGGAGGCCTGGGAGACCGCCGTCCGCCGCTGCTGGGACGAGGGCGCCCGGTTCCGCACCCAGTACGACAAGCCCGGCGACCCCGAGAGCCGCGACGTGGCCTGCCTCATCCACGTGACGGAACCGTTTGCCGAGCCGCGCATCCACAAGGCGTTTCCCGGCGGGCTGGAGGACCTGGAGGCGTACCGGGCCGAGGTGCTGTACGGCGTGCACGACCACTGGATCGCCCCCGAGGAGGGCAAGTGGGAGTACACGTACCACGAGCGGCTGCGGTCGTACCGGGTGCCGGGCGTGGCGGAGCCCATCGACCAGATCGCCGAGGTGGTGCGGCTGCTGCGGGAAACGCCGTACACGCGCCGGGCCCAGGCGGTGACGTGGCAGGCGTGGCTGGACCTGGGCATCGGCGACCCGGCGTGCCTTCAGCGGATGTGGTTCCGCGTCGAGAAGGACGCTTCGGGCGGCCCGGACCGGCTGAACCTGGTCATCCACATCCGGTCGAACGACGCGTTCAAGGCTGCGTTTATGAACATGTATGCGTTCACCGAACTCCAGCGCGAGGTGGCCGCCGAGTTGGGCGTGGCGGTGGGCGAGTACGTCCACGTGGCCGACAGTTTCCACATCTACGGGTCGTACTTCGCCGAGTTCGAAGGGTTCCTCAAGATGATCGAGGCCCGGCCCGACCGGTACTTTACGACGGCGTTCGCGCGGCCGGTGTTCGAGGACGGCGTGCGGCGGGTGCTGGGCGAGAAGGACCTGCCGGCCGACAAGCGGGCCCGCATGGCGAAACGACTCGACGAACTGCGGGGGGCGGAGGACGCGTAACGGTGCCATCCGACGGCGAGCATCCCGAGCGACGCCGCGAGACCCCGCGGCTCGACACCGACCTGCTGTACCCGTCGCCGTTCACGGTGGTGGGGCGGATTCGCAGTTTCCGCCATGCTGCCATGGGCATCTGGTTCGTTCTGCGCAGCCAGCACAACGCCTGGCTCCACGCCGTGACGACGGTGCTGGCGCTGGTGCTGGCCGGGGCGCTGCACGTCTTCGTCCGGCCGTTCGCGGTGGGCGAGTGGTGCGACCTGGTGATCGCGATCGTCCTGGTGTGGGTGGCCGAGACGTTCAACACGGGCCTGGAGGTGCTGGCGAACGCGCTGGCGCCGCAGCGTCACCCGGTCGTCAAGATCGCCAAGGACGTGGCGGCGGCGGCGGTGCTGATAGCGGCCTTGGGGGCGGTGGTCGTCGGCCTCATCCTCTTCGTGCCGCCCCTGGCGGAAGTCATCGGCCGGCTCTTCGGCGCGGGGTAGAGCGTTATGCGCTTAAGAGATCCTCGGCCGGAGGTTTTAACGCAGAGGCCGCAGAGATAACGGAGAGACCGCAGAGGTTCTTCTCTTACTGCAACCTTACCTGCCCTTAGTCAACCTCTACTTGGCCGTCTGATGCAGGGCGTACAGGTACGACTGGGTGGTGACGTAGAGGACGCCGTTGGCCGCGACGGGCGTGCTGCACACCGCGCTGTCCAGGTCGACCGAACTGAGGACCCGCTTCTCCTTGTCGGCGGCGAGGATCCAGAAATCCCGCCGCCGGGTGCCGACGTAGACCTTGCCGTCGGCCACCAGGGTCGAGCCCCACATCTCGCCCCGGGTCTTGTGGGTCCAGTACGGCTTGCCCGTCTCGGCGTCGAGGCAGTGGACCGTCTTGCCGCAGTCCGACACGAAGAGCAGACCGCTCGAGATGCTGGGCGTGGCACAGCAGTGGCTGCTGACGGGATAGGACCAGACCTGGCCGCCCTCGGTGACGTCGCCGGTCTTCGTGGCGTCGATGCACTTGATCCAGGCCTGCCGCTTGCCCCACCAGATGTCGCCGCCGGCGGCCACGTACACGCGGTTGCGGTAGAAGACGGGCATGCCCTTGATGTTGCTGGGGCTGTCGCGGCGGTTCGGCATGACGCGGTGGATGTCTTCCTTCGGGGCGGTGGGGTCGCAGTCGAACCGCCAGACGCATTTCAGTGTCCGGACCTCGCCGGGCGGGGGCAGGGCCGCGAGGGCCTCGAAGGCGTAGCAGACGCCGTCCGGTCCGCCGAAGAAGACCTGCCGCTGCCCGTTCACCTCGCCCATCGCCGGCGAGGACCACGTGCAGTGGAACGTCCGCGGGCCCATGTGTTCGGCGTCGCGGGCCACGAGCCGGCCGGTGGCCTTGTCGAGCACGATCAGGGCGGGGGCGTCCGGGGTGATTATCTTGCGGTGCGTGCTGTCCACGCCGTTCGAGGTGTTAAGGTACACGAACGGCCCGTCCACGAGGATCGAGCAGTGGGAGGCGTCGTGCGTGTGGATGCCCACCCCGCTCACGAGGTCGAACACCCAGAGGATGTCGGCGTCGACGGGGGTGACCGCCATCGCGGCCCCGCCCCGCATGACCATGTGCTTGCCCTCATCCAGGTAGGGGCCGTCGTTGCCGTTGGCCTGGCCGTGGATGTCGAGGCACATCAGGACGCCGTAATCGCCCTGGTGCCGCGCGTCGCGGGGATTGCCGTGGTTGGTGCCGATGAAGACCCTGCCGCCGGCGATGACGGGGGTGCCGTACGTCTCGTTGCCGATCCTGGCTTTCCACTTGATGTTGGCGCCGGTGGCCGGGTCGAACGTCTCGGGCAGGCCGGTCTCGTCGGAGATCATGTTGCGCGAGTGCCGCTCGCCCCACTGGGGCTGGTCGGCCGCGGCGGCCGCGGCGGCCAGCAGGGCGGCCAGGAGCAGGCCTGCGACGAGCAAACGGCGCGGGGGTTGGCCGCGTGATGGCATGGCAACGGGTCTCCGTGTTCGGTGCCCGGTCCCGGAAGGCTGGCGTTGGGCCCGGGGAGTGTACCGGCTGAGGGCGCCCGTGTAAATGCTCCACAAGGACGGCGGGGCACGCCCCGCCCTACACTGTGCGCGGTGGGTCCCCGCACCCACCGCGCCAAGGCGGCACCTTGCGGGGAGCGCGGCGGGTACGGGGACCCGCCGCGCAAACACGCGACTCCCCGTTTGGCGGTGCCGGTTCCGGCTTGCCGTGGCGCGGGGGCCGGTTAGAATAGCCGCCGCGATTGGGCCTGACGCGTGCCCGTAGGGGCACGACATGTCGTGCCCCTACAACACAAACCGTTTCCGGAAGGCCGCCAGGCGGCATGAAGTGGTGACGTAGCGTCATAGGAAAAGGAAGGGGCGTATTATGGGCAGCGAGAAGGCGGATGCGTTCGGCATGGCCGAGGACGGCGTCGACCCGAACCGGGTGCCCCGGCGGACCCTCCATACGGGGGCGACAATGCCCGCCATCGGCCTGGGCACGTTCGGCTCGGACCGGTTCTCGGCCGAGGACATCGCCCAAGCCGTCCAAGGCGCCGTCTCCGTGGGGTACCGGCATATCGACTGCGCGTCGGTCTACGAGAACGAGCGCGAGATCGGCCAGGCGCTGGGCGCCATCCTGGCGGGAGGCGTGCGGCGCGAAGACCTGTGGGTGACCTCGAAACTGTGGAACGACAAGCACGGCGACGGAGACGTCATCCCGTCGTGCGAGCAGTCGCTGAAGGACCTGGGTCTGGAGTACCTGGACCTGTACCTGGTGCACTGGCCGCTGCCCAATTACCACGCCCCGGGGTGCGACGTCGGCAGCCGCAGCCCCGACGCCAAACCGTACATCCACGCCCACTTCATGAAGACGTGGCGCCAGATGGAACGGCTGGTGGAGACGGGCCTCGTGCGGCACATCGGGACGAGCAACATGACGGTGCCGAAACTTCGGCTCGTGCTGGGCGACGCCCGCATCCGGCCGGCCTGCAACGAGATGGAGTTGCACCCGCACTTCCAGCAGCCGGACCTCTTCCGGTTCGTGATGGAGCAGGGGATGGTGCCGATCGGGTTCTGCCCCATCGGCTCGCCCACCCGGCCCGACCGCGACAAGACCGAGGCCGACACGGTGGACATCGAGGACCCCGTCATCGTGGGCATCGCCCGGCGGCTGAACGTTCATCCGGCGGTGGTGTGCGTGCGGTGGGCAGCGCAGCGCGGGCAGGTGCCGATTCCGTTCTCCATCCATCGCCGCGAGTACCTGGCAAACCTGCGATGCACCGTGTCCGAGCCGCTGACCGACGCCGCCATGGCTGCCATCGCCGGCATCGACCGGAACTGCCGCCTCATCAAGGGCCAGGTCTTCCTGTGGAAGGACGGCCAGTCGTGGGAAGACCTGTGGGACCCCACGGGCGAGGTGACGCCGCCGTGACGGTGGACGCGGGGCCCAGGGCCGCCAAGACCACGGCGCCCGGCTCGGCGGCCATGGGTTGCGCCCCAACGGTTGCTCAGGGGTGCCAGTCCCGGGCGCCGTGCACGATGCCCGTGATCCAGACCTGCGGGCCTTCGAGCCGGTACATGACGCGGTAGTTGCCCACGAGAACCTCGCGGCAATGGGGATCGGAGACTTCGGGAATCACACGCCCGGAATCGGGGAACTGGGCGAGGCGATCCGTGGCCTCGATGAGCCGCACCACGAGCAGGGCTGCCCGGTCGGCTGAATCCCGTGCTACGTATTCGGCAATGGCCTCGACGTCCTTGAGGGCCGCCGGAGCCCAGATCAACTGAGCCATTTCCGGAGCTGCTCCTTGGCCTGCTCGTGGGGCACGCCCCGGCCCTCGCGGATCTCGCGCTCGCCGTGTTCGAACTTGGCCCGCACGTACAGGGCATGGATGATGTCGTCCATACTGGCATCATCCGGCATGGCGTCGATGACGTGTTTCGCTGCTTCCTTGGCCACCATGGTGCCGTGTCCCCTCCCTCGTCTCACCGAGGCATTATAGCCTGCAACGTAGCGGTCTGCAAGCATGGGCCTCGATGGGAGCCGGAAAGCGCCCCAGACATCGTACCCCCGCTGGGGCGGCTTCGGATTCTGGGGCTGGGGGACGAACGGGGGTCAGGGCCGGTCGTGCGGCACCTGGCGTTGCGCAGCCCGGGCGGCGCTTACGGCGCGGCGACGTGGCGCGAGACGATGGCCAGTTTGACGGCCAGGTCGAAGACCATGTGGACGCCGGCCGCGATACCGAACCCACGCCGGGCGAACACGTAGCCCAGGTACGTGCCGGCCGCCGTCCGGAACAGGAACGAGTCCCACGCGAACCGCGTCGGGTCGTCCAGCGTGTGGGCGCCGGCAAAGATGCCCGCCGAAATCAGGACCACGGCGACCACCAGCCCCGCGGAGTCCCACCGGAAGACCTTCCGCGCCAGCCATAGCGTGCCGCCCACCATCAGCAGGCGGAAGAGGAGTTCCTCGTAGATGCCCGCGCCGATACTCGTCATCGCCACCGCCAGCCAGCCCGTGGACGCCGCGCGGGACCCCGGCATGGCCAGCGACAGCGCGACGTGAAAAACGACGTACGCAACGCCCAGGATGGCGAACAACGGCACGGCCAGGACGAGCGTCTCGACGGTCATGCGGCCGAGCAGGCCCAGCGGGACGCGCATCGGGTCGCGCCGCAGCAGGTGCCACGCCACGAGCACGAGCACGACCAGCCACGTGGGCGCCAGAATGCCCGTCAGACCGAGCGGCTCGACCGCCTGCCGCACGAGCAGGTCGGCCCGGGCGGCCAGGTCGGGCCGGACCCAGATGAGGCCGAAGGCGTAGAACGCCAGCAGCGGCGACAGAAACACCAGGCTCGGCAGCGGACGCCGCGCACCGGGGTCCAGAAACAGCCGGCCGGGGGCCTCGTCGGGGATCAGCCTGGGTCTCGGAGTGCGTCGGCGTCGTGGCATGGCGGGAATGTAACAGGGCGGGCGGGAAAATCAATCGCCGATTGTGGGTTCCGGATTTCGCATTGCACGGCGGTCGCGAACCACTGATACTACCACGCCACAACGGCGAGTGCGCGGTGGGCGAACCCGAGGACCCGATGATGACCACCCACGAGAAGATCCGGGCGTTCTACGAGGCCATGTTCGAGGCGCTCGGACCGCAGGGCTGGTGGCCGGCCGAGACGCCCTTCGAGGTCGTCGTCGGCGCCATCCTGACGCAGAACACCAACTGGAAGAACGTCGAGCGGGCCATCGCCAACCTCAAGCGCGAGGGCCTGCTGGAGGCGGCGGCCCTGGAGGCCGTCGACCCCGACCGGCTGGGCGAGGTCATCCGGCCCGCCGGGTACTTTCGCATCAAGGCCAGGCGCCTGAAGAACTTCATCCACCTGCTGGCCCAGCGGTTCGGCGGCGACCTGGAGGCCCTGTTCGCGCTGCCGACGGCAAGCCTCCGCGAGACCGTCCTGGGCGTGACGGGCATCGGACCCGAGACGGCCGATTCGATGGTCCTCTACGCGGCCGACAGGCCCGTGTTCGTCGTCGACGCCTACACGGCCCGCATCCTGTACCGGCACGGTATGATCGACCTGGACGCCGGGTACGACGACCTTCAGTCGCTCATGCAGGGGTCGTTGCCCGACGACGTGGCCCTGCTGAAGGAGTACCACGCGCTGATGGTGGCGGTGGGCAAGGGGCACTGCAAAAAACGGGCGCCCCAGTGCGCGGGGTGTCCGCTGGAGCGGCTCCTGGAGGATGGCCAGCCGGTCCGGGAGTTGGAGTGACCGGCAGGCCATCCTCGCGTGTCATTACGGCTCGGACGGAGGCTGGGCGTGGTTGAGGCGGAGGGAGGTCGGCTCCGCGACCGTGCCAACCAGGCGAGCCGCTACGGCAAGTTCCAGACGACTCCTGGCGTCGTCCGTCAGGAGGGGGTTGTCGGGTCCGCGCAGTTCCCGTCGGATGGCCACGCGGGTTTCGGGGTCGATTTCGTGCCACGACGTGGCGCTGTCGCGTCCCTGGCGTTTGCTGTGATAGAGGGCCTGGTCGGCCAGGAAGACGAGCAGTTCCGGCGAGACGATTTCCGGGTCCTCGGGATAGGTGGCGGTGCCGAGGCTGAGGGCGATGGGGACCCGCTCATCCTTGGCGAGGAACTTGTGTTTGCGGCAGGTGGCGAGGATACGTTTCGCCAGGGCCTGGACCTCTTTGTGTCCGGTGCGCGGGCAGACCAGGGCGAACTCGTCGCCGGCGTAGCGGGCCACCAGGTCCGACTCGCGGGCGCACCGTTTCAGGATGACCGCCACTTCCTTCAGCACGTAGTCGCCGAAGGGGTGCCCGTGCCGGTCGTTGGCGTTCTTGAAGTGGTCGAGGTCGACGATGATCATCGACAGTTCGTGCCCGTAGCGGCGGCTGATCTTAAACTCGGTCTTCATCCACTCCATGAGGTACCGGTAGTTGTAGAGGGCCGTCAGGCCGTCGGTGATGCTGCGGACCTTCAGTTCGCGGTTGTCCTCGCGGAGTTGCTTCAGGAGGGCCGTCTCGCGGGCGAGGGTCTTGTCGAGTTCGCCCCGCACCTCGTGCAGTTGGTCGTAAACGCTCTTGAGGCGAAGGATGGCGTGCAGGCGATACTGGAGCGTCTCGTCGTCGACGTTGTCGTACACGAGTTCGTCGACGCCGGCCTCGAGAATCGCCTGGCGCCGCCCGGGCGCCAGCCCCTTGCCGATGACGGCCAGGACGGGGACGTACCGGTCGGTCCGCAGGCTCTTGAGGATCCGGGCGGTGTCGGCCAGGTCGAACTGGCCCGGACACGCCGCGAGGACGATCAGGTCGAGATCCTCGGACTTGACGATGGCCATGGCCACGAGGCAGTCCGAGGCCGTGTGCACACTGGCCTCGAGGGCCTCGAGTCGGCCGACGAAATGCTGCGCGGGGGCCTCGTCGGGGACGACGGCTAGAATCCTGGCTCGCTGGGGCATCGGACCTCCTGGTTCCCGTGGGCGGGGACTCTCCTTTTGCCGCGATACCCGCCTGCGATAGAGCATACGGATAGAGGGAGGATTGGCAAATGCGGGAGGACGGCGCGCTGGCGGAATTGCCCTAAACCCTTGTCAACACGTGGGTTACAGCCGGGCCTTGGCGGAAGGTGTTCGGCGGCGCCTTGCGCGACACCCCGCAAAAAAGCGCCGTTTTTCCCGCCCCCCGGGCCCCGTTACTCCGCGTGACCGCCGGCTGCCAGCAACTTCGAGCCCGTCCGGATGTAGCCCAGCCACGACACCACGCCCAGCGCCACCGTCACGCCCCAGACGCCGTAAAGGACGTACCACGCGGCCCCGCCCGGCAGGGCCGCCAGGTCGGGCGAGGCGCACATCATCGCCACCGTCACAAACTGCATGACCGTGGCCGCCTTGCCCGTGGCGCTGGGCAGGCCCTGGAAGAACCCGGATAACAGGAACACGACGACCATGCCCACCAGCATGAACAGGGCCCGCGACACCAGCGTGACGCTGACCCAGTAAGGCAGGCGAATCTCGGGGTCGTCCGACAGGATGCCGGGAATGGTCATCGTGACCAGCGCGCTGATCATGAGGGCGTAGTCGGCCACCGGGTCGAGAATCGAGCCGATCTTCGTGACCGCCCCCGTCCGCCGGGCCACGATGCCGTCGGCCGCGTCGGCGATGCCCATCGCCACCACCAGCGCCAGCGCCCCGTACCGGTATCCCCAGTGCTCCTTGGCCTGGAGCAGCAGCAGGATGAACGGCGTGACGAGCAGCAGCCTGAGAACGGTAATGCGATTAGGCCACGACATGCGCGGTCCCCC
>DATKZB010000137.1:0-3851 GCA_035528235.1 Phycisphaerae bacterium | reverse complement strand
CCGGGCGTCGAACTCGGCATCGAGGCCCTGCGGCACCGGTGGGACAAGGGCAACTCCGGGTGGCGGCAGGACGACATCTTCATGGCGTACCTCGGCCTGGCCGACGAGGCACGCACGAACCTCGTCGGCCGCGCACGAAAGTAGCACGACGGGTCGCGCTTCCCCGCCTTCTGGGGACCCAACTACGACTGGATCCCCGACCAGGATCACGGCGGCGTCCTGATGAAGGCCCTCCAGGCGATGCTCCTCCAGACCGACGGACGCAAGATGTACCTGCTTCCGGCGTGGCCCAAAGACTGGGACGTCGAGTTCCGGCTGCACGCGCCTTACAAGACCACCGTTGAGTGCACGGTCCGCGGCGGGAAAGTCCGCAAACTCACGGTCACACCGTCCGAGCGCCGGGCCGACCTCGTGACCATGGAACCGCAGTGACGATGAGGAGTCTTCCTCATGGGTGGTGACGCCAAGGCCAAGACCGACCGCGTCCTGGCTGCCATCGGCCATCGCGAGACCGACCGCGTGCCCGTGGGCGAGTTCTTCTGGACCAACTTCCTCCGCCGCGCGAAGCGCGAGTTGAACGTCGGCGACAACTTCGATCCGTACCGCCACTGGGACCTCGACATGATCGTGATGAACCCGAACATGGACCCGCACCTGACGGGCATCGAGGTCCTGGAGGACACGCCGGAGCGTAAACTCGTGCGGACCGGTTTCGGCGCGCGCATCGAGCGGCGCGGCACGTACCCCATGCCGCAGTACCTGGACTTCGAGACGGAGACCTTCGAGCAAGCCGAGGCCCTTCAGTTCGACGACCCGCGCGACCCGCGGCGGTACACCCAGGCCATCGACGACCAGATCAACGCCGTCGGCGACGAACTGAACCTCGGCCTGCCGTCGTTCGTGGACCGGGTGAACGCTTATGCCGACGATTTCTGCGTCTTCGGCAGCGTCTGCGAACCGCACGAAATGGTCTGGCGCATCATGGGCACCGAGAACGTGTTGATGAAGATCGCCGAGGCGCCCGACCGTATGGCGAAGATCATCGAGCGGTTGGGCGACTTCCTCGTCGGCATCGTCGAAGGGCAAGTGGCTGCCGCCGACGGGAAACTCGCCGGCCTCTACATCTGGGGCGACGTTGCCTACGACGGCGGCATGTTCTTCTCGCCCGACTACTGGCGGCGGGCGTACAAGCCGCAACTGGCGCGCCTCTGCGACGCCGCCCACGACGCGGGGCTCGTGACCGTCTATCACGGCTGCGGCAACGCCAGCGCCGTCTTCGACGACATGATCGAGGCGGGCGTGGACGCCTACAACCCGTTGGAGGCCAAGGCGGGGCTCGACGTCGTCGAACTGAAGCGCCGCTACGGCGACCGATGGGCGTTCAACGGCAACATCGACGTACGGGTGCTCGCCACCAACGACCGCGACGCCGTCCGGAGGGAGGTCCTCACGAAACTCAATGCGGCCAAGGGCGGCGGATTCATCCTCCAGTCCGACCATTCCGTGCCTGACAACGTCGCACCGGCCACGTATGATTACCTGGTCAACCTGGTCCGCGAGCACGGGACCTATCCGCTGGACCTCGGCGAGTTCGACCGGGAGGTTTGATCTTACAACGCTATCTGAGCCTCTGCGCGGCGGGTCTCCGTACCCGCCGCGCTTGGGGCCTGACCACTTGAGGCGCGGTGGTTCAGGAGAACCACCGCGCCGCCATGCGACGCGAAAACGGTCTGACGGCACAACGTGGGAGTCCGCGATGGCACGTTACGGCATGATGGTGCGGGTGCCGGCGGAGAACGTCGAGGAGTACAAGCGGCTGCACGCCGCCGTTCCGGCCGGCGTCCTGGCGATGATCCGCGAGTGCCACATCCGCAACTACTCCATCTACCACAAGGACGGCGTCCTGTTCAGTTACTTCGAGTACACGGGCGACGATTTCGACGCCGACATGGCCCGGATGGCAGCCGACCCGGCCACCCAGGCGTGGTGGGACGTCTGCAAGCCGCTGCTCGAGCCGCTCGAAACGCGCGGCCCCGACGAGTTCTGGGCGTCCATGGAAGAGGTGTTTCATTACGATTGACCCCCGAGGAGAGTCCCCGCCATGACCAGCAAGGAACGCATGCTGCGGGCCCTGGCGCGCGAGGTGCCCGACCGTCTGCCGATGACCGTCCACCAGTGGCAGCCGTATCACCTGGAGAAGTACCTCGGCGGCGCGACCGACCTGGAGGCGTTCCGGCGGTTCGGCCTCGACGCCTCCATCGCCTACACCGCTGCGGTCGGCCAAGTCTGGGTCCAGACGACCGAGCAGCCGGCCGACGCCGACCCGAACTGGCGGCACACGTTCACCGTCGTCAACGACGACCCCGACGACCGCATCGTCCATCACACCGTCCGCACCCCCGGCGGCACGCTCACCTACAAGACGGGCGGCAACCGGATGACCACCTGGATCACCGAGTGCATGATCAAGCAACCCGAGGACGTGGACCTCATCGCCAGGCACATGCCCGTCCCGACGATGAGCAAGGAGGGGGTGGCCGGGGCGTACGACGACCTCGGCGACGCCGGCATCCTGCGCGGCTTCGTCTGGGGCGACCAGGCCGGATGCTGGCAGCACGCGTGCTGCCTCTTCGGTCACGAGCAGATGATCCTTGCGGCCATCGACGACCCGGCGTGGACGCATCGGCTCATGCAGGTGCTGCTGGAGAAGAAACTGCGGTTTATCGAGCAGTCGCTGGACGGGGCGAGGTTCGACCTGATCGAGACGGGCGGCGGGGCGGGCTCCAGCACCGTCATCTCGCCCACGATGCACGAGGAGTTCTGCCTGCCCTACGACCGCAAGTTGCACGACGCCTGCCACGCCGCCGGCCAGAAGGTGGCGTACCACACATGCGGCGGGATGATGCCCCTGCTCGACCTCATCGTCGCGAACGGGTGCGACGCCTCCGAGACGCTGAGCCCGCCGGAGGTCGGCGGCGACGTGACCGACCTCGGCGAGGTGAAACGCCGAATCGGGGACCGCGTGGCTCTCATCGGCGGCCTCAACCAGTTCCAGATCCTGGAGAAGGGCACGCCGGAGGAGGTGCGCGACCATGTGCGGGGGCTTTTCGAGGCCGCCGGACCGGACGGGGGATACATCTGCTCCGCCTGCGACCACTTCTTCGAGGCGCCCCTCAAGAACCTCCAGGCCATGGCCGATGCCGCACGCGAGTGCGTCTACTGAGAGGCCGACGGCGCTTCAACGGCAACGACCGTCGCCGTGCCGGCGACGGCTCAACGCCGGCCAGCGGCCTCCGCAGCCGTCACTGCGTGATGACGTAAAAGACCGCGATCAGGGCACCCACGATGACCCAGGCCGCAAAAAAACCGATGACCGACGTGACGGTCGGAACCAGGATCTCGGAATCACGCCACGGCAGCAGCCGCCGCCGCGCGGGAACCGCAACACCCTCGGGCAGCGTGCACGGCCGTTCGACCGTCTCGCCCGGCGCCACCGGCGTGCGGGTCAGCGCGTAAAAGGCCTCCAACTTGCTCTCGGCGACGCGCTTCGTGAGCAGGCTCACGATGATGCCCGCCAGCATCCCCGCCGACAGGTAGAAGACCATCTGCCACGGCAGGTAGATCTCCAGCCCCTTCGCCGTCTCGTGGACGAGCCAGAGACGCTCGGCCGGTGCCGTCCCCTGGAGGCGCGCGAGCACCGCCTGCGGCAGGAATGATGTGCCCAACAGGACGGCAACCGCCGTCAGGGTGGCGGCCCACGCGCCCGCCACCGTCGTCCGACGCCAGAACAGACCCAGCCAGAACGCCACGCCCATCATCGCCGAGATCTTCCAGAACCATTTCAGGCCTTC
>DATKZB010000136.1:0-3244 GCA_035528235.1 Phycisphaerae bacterium | reverse complement strand
GCCCATGGGCTATTACATCCTGCGACGGATGCTGTACTTCATCCCCACGCTGCTGGCCATCTACACCGTGGCGTTTCTGCTCATCCATGCCGCGCCGGGCAGCCCCTTCGCCCAGGAGAAAGGACTGCCGCCCGAAGTGATGGAGGCCCGCATGGCCGAGTACCACCTCGACCGGCCCATCTGGGTGCAGTACCTGTTGTACGGCCGCGACCTGGTGACGCTGCGCGGCCAAGCGTCGATGCGGTACCCGAACCGCAACGTCATCCACGACATCCTGGCCCCCGCGTTCCCTGTGAGCCTGAGCCTGGGCATCTGCGCCCTGGGCCTGGCGGTGGTCGTGGGGACGGCGGCGGGCGTGGTCAGTGCAGCGCGGCCGCGGTCGCTCATCGATTACACCGCCATGGCCGGGGCGATGATCGGCATCAGCCAACCGTCGTTCGTCATCGCCACGGTGCTGATGGCCGTCTTCGCGTTCGCCCTGCGATGGCTGCCCGTGGGCGGATGGGGCAGCCCCAGCCAGATCGTGTTGCCGGCGCTGGCGCTGGGTGCCCTGCCGGCGGCGTACATCGCGCGGCTGGTGCGGACGGGTATGCTGGAGGTCCTCTCGGCCGATTTCGTGCGGACCGCCCGGGCCAAGGGCCTGGCGGAGCGGCGCGTCCTGCTGGACCACGCCCTGCGCAACGCCTGGCTGCCCGTCCTGGGATACCTGGGGCCGGCGGCGGCGGGCATCTTCACGGGGTCGTTCGTCGTGGAGAAGATCTTCGCCATTCCGGGCGTGGGACAGCACTTCGTCGATTCGGCCCTGCACCGCGACCACCCGCTCATCCTGGCCACGGTCCTGCTGTACGCGGCGCTGCTGGTCATCTTCAACCTGGCGGTCGACCTGGGGTACGCGTGGCTCGACCCGAGGATCCGTTATGACTGACGCGGGCGACAACGCGGCGGCGGCCCGGCCGGCCCTTTCGCCGCTGGGCTTGGCCATGCGCCGGTTCCGGCGGAACCGCCTGGCCATGGCGGGGCTCGTGGTGCTCGGCGTCATCGTGGCCTTCTGCCTCGGCGGCGTGGTCTGGGACCGCTGGGAGGTGGCCGCCGGACGCCCGCAGCCGTACCAGACGCCGCTGGAGGGCGTCCATCCGCGGCCGCCCAGCCTCGACCCGTTCCTTCCGTTCGGCACCGACCCGCTGGGCCGCAACCTGTTCGCCCGGACGCTGGTGGGCGGGTGCGTGTCGCTTGGCGTGGGGGTGTGCGCGGCAGGGGTGAGTATTATCATCGGCACGTTCTGGGGCATCACGGCGGGGTACACGGGTCGCGGCGTCGATACGGCCATGATGCGGATCGTCGACGTCCTCTACGGCCTGCCGTACGTCCTGCTGGTGATTCTGCTGCTGGTCCTGTTTGCCGAGCAGACGATCTGGCTGCGGATGGTCGTGCTGTTCATGGCCATCGGCGGGGTGTCGTGGCTGACGATGGCCCGCGTGGTGCGAGGACAGGTGCTGGCGCTGCGCGAGTCGGAATTCATTCAGGCGGCGCGGGCCATCGGGTCGGGCGGGGGCCGGACCATCGTCAAGGAGATGCTGCCGAACCTGACCGGGACAATCCTGGTGTGCGCCACGCTGACGGTGCCGCTGGCGATCCTCCAGGAATCGTTCCTCTCGTTTCTGGGTCTTGGCGTGCCGCCGCCGCTGGCCTCGTGGGGCACGCTGGCCAGCGACGCCGTCGAGGCCCTGAACCCCGTCCGGGTGTACTGGTGGCTACTGGTGTTCCCGTGCCTCGCGTTGGGGGCGACGTTGCTGGGGCTGAACTTCGCGGGCGACGGCCTCCGCGACGCCTTCGACCCGCGGAGCCGCTAGGCGCACGGCCGGCCAAGAACTCCCGCGCGGCGGCGACGAAAGAACCCGCGCGGTGGCCTTCCTAGGCCACCGCGAGTTGACGCAGGGCAACCTCTCCCAGCGGCCTAGGAAGGCCCCCGCGCACGGTCGTGACGAGTTGACGAAGTAGCATCAGGCCGCCGCGAGAACCGCAAGGAGACGCCGCCGAATGCCACGCGTAAGACATTTCGACGAGAAGGCAGTCGCCTTCCACGTCACCACACGCACGGCCAACGGCGCCTTCTACATGGCCAGTGTTGCCGAGAAACAGGCTCTGCTGCTCGCCTTGGACTTCTACCGGCGCCGCGGCGACTGCGCCCTGTACGGATACGTTATCATGGCCAACCACGTCCACATAGTGGTGCGGCCCGGGCCTAATTCCGGTCTGCCGCGATTTGTGGATGGCTTTAAGACGTGGACGAGCAGACACAATACTGCAAAGCCCGCCGGAACGAGTCTGTGGGAGCGTCGTTATGATGACAACGCGATCTCCACCTTAGCCGAGTTGCGCGACGTGCTCCAGTACATCCACAACAACCCCGTCCGGGCAAAGATCGTGGCGACGGCACAGGAGTATGCCTGGTCGAGTATCCACAACTACCTGGCCGATGGCCAATCCATGATTGAAATCGACACGCCATGGACGCAGTAGAAGAACGCGGCGGCCTGGGAAGGCCGCCGCGCAAAAGCACACCCGCGGAGCCGCTGAGGTCGCGGCCGGCACGCGGGAAGTCCGGCATCGGACTTCGACGCCGATCATGGCCGGTTCCCGCAGGGGTGTCAAACCTGCTTACTAGTCGTCGTCGTCGTCGCCGTCCTCGATTTCCTTCTTGAGGAGTTTACCGTCGGCGGCCACCTTGATCTCGATCTCCTTGCCGTCAACCTTCCACTCGGCCTCGTAGGTGATGACGCCGTCCTTGGTCTCTTCCTCGATCTCGGTGATCGTGTTGCTGCCGGCCTCCTTGACGATGGTCTTCCTGGCCGCTTCGGGAACCTGGTCGATGGTGATCTTCTTCTCGGTCTTCTCGCCCTTGCACCCGTCGGCCCATGCCCATAGGGCGACCGAACCTATGCCAAGGACCGCAATAATCAGCAGACAAGCCAGTTTCTTCATCGTCCGTCTCCTCTCCTGTCGAATGCCCAGCGGCCCCGGACCAGCCGGCAAGCCGCGTTTCGTCCCCCACTCGTCTCGTCCAGTATACCCCGGCGACATGAAAAGAAGATGAACTCCGGGGGAAAAATGATTTTTTTCCGGCGACCGGCCTCCGCCACCCCTCGAAACACCGCGAGAACCGGCCCAAGAACGGCGGTTATCGCTTGACGACCGGCCACGGGCGTGTTACGGGGACATGGCACGGGCCGCCGTGCCCCGGGCG
>DATKZB010000135.1:0-16855 GCA_035528235.1 Phycisphaerae bacterium | reverse complement strand
GGTGGTGTAAGTACGCCGGGTGCCACTGGCGGCCAAGCCGCCAGTGGCACCCGCGCAGAGGCCTCCCTTATCCTTGCCATCCGGTGCGAAACCGGGTAAAGTCGTGCGTGCGGTAGGGCCTGGCATGGCTACGGAGACGCGCCATGGGCATGCGTATACGGTGTCCGAAGTGCCGGCAGTCGTTCGAGGCCGCCGGCCCCGATGCGGCAGGCCACACCCAGTGCCCTCATTGCCAGCAGCGGCTGAAATGGCCGGCGAAGGTCCCGGCGGCAAGACCCTCGGCCCCGGCCGAGGCCCCCGCTCCCGTCCGGCTGGTCGGTCGGGCACCGGCCAAGGCACCCCCGCGCGGCAGCAAGCAGCTGAGCCCGGGCGCGATTATCGCGATCGTGACGGGTGGCCTGGTCGTGGCGGGCGTGGCGTTCGGCGTGGTCTATTGGGCCGTGTCTGACGCCGCGCCGTCCCCCGCCGAGAAGAAGTAACAGGCTCGAACGAAAAGACTTTAACGCAGGGGCCGCAGAGAGAACGGAGAGAACGCAGAGAGGTCTTTTCTTCTACAACAACCTTATCTGCCTTTCTTCGCTGCGATCTCCGCAATCCCTGCGTTCTCTGCGTTCTTTGTGCTTGAGGCTCTTAGCTCGACTCTTGCCATCTTGGAGCATACGAAAAAGCCCATAAACAACAGGGACTTACGGGGTTGCCGGTTCTTGCACAGCCTCGAAGGCCGATGGTGTTCAAGTAATCCCAAGCCATTTGCCGAGAACCTGGGGTATGCAGGGGTCCTGCCCCGGGGGAAATGGCAAGAGTCGAGCTTAGTCACCGGGCTTGGCGGCCCCGGCCGGAGGCGTCTTGGCGGCCCCGTCCTTCTTCTCGCCGGGCAAGACGGGCCGGGAGATGACCTTGACGCTCCACTTGCCCTCCTCGTCCTTCTCGTAGCCCGTCTCCAGGACATACCCCAGGTGGCGGGTGCACCGGATCCGAGAGGGGCCGCCGGCGGGGTCGGGCACGATCTCGTAACTGGGGGCGTCGCCCTTGGACTTGTCGTCGGGGCACCGGAACAGGTCCCGGATGCTCTCGGCGTCCTTCAGTTCGGTCTCGACGCCACCCAGGGTGATCGTAAAACCGCCGAGGATGCCCGTGACGGCGACCGTCCGGAAGGTTTCCATGTCTTTGAGAATCTCGGGCCGCTTCTGGGCCTTAAGCGCCCAGGAACCGAGCATTCGGAGTTTCATGCGGCAGTTGATGCCGCCGGTGGATTTCAGCTCTTTGAGGTAGGCTTTCCATCGCTTTTCGAAGGCGGGGGTATTCGTGCCGAAGGCCTTCGCCCACGCCCGGTCGGAAGCCTGGCCGCGCGACAGAAAATAGATGTATTGAAGCAACGGGGTCCGGTACTTGCCGCCATCGCCCGCTTCGAGAAAGTGGTCGATCGACCACGCCTGCGGGTACTGGATGTTGGCCCGGGGCGTCTTGGCCCGGACGGCGGCCGACCACCCGTCGTACGACATGGACAACATCTCGGACATCGAAATGAGTTTGCCCTCGTCCATGGCCTTCTTGAGGATGTTCAACGTCATCAACGGCACTTGGCCGATCTTCAGTACGCCCTTCTCGAACTGGGCGTACTGGAAGAAGACCGCCAGCCCCTCGTTCAGCCACACGGGGCACTTGTCGCCGATGAACTGGCGGACGAACTGGTGCGTCCCCTCGTGGCGCAGGGTCTCGAGCAACCTTTCGAGGTCGTCGGGCGGCGCGTAACCGCCGATGACGCTGCCCGTGTACAGGCCCTGCGACCCTTCGGCGTTCTCGCCCATGGCCTGCTTGTACTGGCGCTCGGTCGTGAAGACGCGGACCTGCATCCGCTTGATGGCCGTCTCGGGCTTCGTCTTGCCCATGCGGCGGTAGAGTTCCAGGAAGAGGGCTTCCTGGTGGCTAGCGATGAGTTGGGCGGCCTTGGGCTCGTGGTCGGTCTCGAACTGGTAGTGCGGCGTGTCGACGATCCACATGTCGCCGCTCTTGCGAGTCGGCCAGCCGCGCGGCGCGGCGTGGACCCATCCCGCGGCCACGAACACCCCCGCCGCCACCACCACCGCAGCACCAAGCCATCCGGCTTTCCGGAGCATGCGTCGTCCTCTCACCGGGTTCCCTGCGCCCAGGCCATGGTATCGGCGCCGGTGGGGGAATTCAACCCCGTGCACGCCGGGCCGGGCGCGGGGTTCTCCTCTCCCCGGGCTGCCGACAGCAGAAGGGCCGAGGCCGCCGCCACCAGCAAAAACCGTTGCAGCCGTGCCATAGGTTACCTCGCCAAGCCCGGCGCAAGGAAACATCCAAGCATTTGCCCGCCCTTTTATATACCCCAGGATTGGGGCGTGTCAATCGCGAACGCCCCACGCCGTCGCCCCCGGGGAGGTCGCGGCCGTGGCGCGGGCCCAACGGCCCCGCTCGCTGGCGCTCGCGGCTAGCGAAGAAGCGCCCGAGTCGCGACCATCAGAAACCGAGTCGCGACCATCAGAAGCCGAGCCGCGACCGTCAGGGAGCGGTGCCGCCGCCGGAGACGAGAAAACACGCTTGCCAGCGCGCGCCTTCGGGGTAGAATCACCGCGGGACAGAATAGCATTGAGGACGCCATGAGCACCACTCGACGGACGGCGGTCAGGGCGGCGGGGGTCCTCGGGCTGGTTCTGGCGATGGGCCTGGCGGCATGGGCCCAGGCGACCGCCGCGGCGCCCGGGGCACCGCCTGCCGCGCCGCCGCCGATTATCCCGGCGCCCGGAGCACCGCCGGCCGCGCCGCAGCCGGGGGCGCTCCAACCCGCGCCGGCCTTCTCCGAGCCCAGTCTCAAGGGACCGCCGGTCGCCAACCTGACCGACGAGATGGTCCGCCTCGCCATCGAGCGCGGCCGGCAGTACCTGATCAGTCTCCAGAGCCCCGACGGATCGTGGGGCGGCGATGCCTCCGCCTCCGCCCTCATCTTCATGACGCTGGCCTACATGGGCGAGCATCCCAACAGCGACGTCATGTCCAAGGGCCTCAACTACCTGGTCGTCCAGAACGCGGACTCGAACTTCAGCGGCAAACAGGGCTACGGCGTCCCCATCCGTGTCATGGGCCTGTCGTACGTCCACAACAAGATCCTCGGCACCAAGCGGTCGGTGGTCCGGCAGAAGATGATGGAGGACATCCGGCGCCTCGAGATGGGCCAGAACCCGGACGGCGGCTGGCGGTACCGGCTCGACTCCAGCGACTACGACTTCTCCGTCACCCAGTGGCCGATCCTGGCCATGCGCGAGGCCAGCCTAGTGGGCATCGAGTTTCCCCAGGAACCGCTCCGCAAGGCCCGCGACCTCTACTTCAAGGGCCAGCATCCCGACGGCGGGTGGGGGTACGCCGCGAACATGCCGGCCGGGACACCCATGAGCGGCTCGTACGGGTCCATGACGGCCGCGGGCCTCGCCTCGCTCTTCATCATCTCCGACGTCCTCGACCCGGCCAGCGGGTGCCCCTGCAAGAGGGGCCGCAGCCAGACGACCCATACGGAATCCGAGCGGCGCATGGACTCGGCCCTGGACTGGCTCAGCAAGAACTTCAAGCCCGACGAGAACCCCGGCCTGAACCAGTGGAACTTCTACTGGTTCTACTGCATGGAGCGGGTCGGCATCGCCGCCGGGTACAAGTACTTCGGCACCCACAACTGGTACAAGGAAGGCGCCTCGCGACTGGTGGGCCAGCAGTTTCCCAACGGGGCCTGGGGCGACCCCATCAACACGTGTTTCTGCCTGCTGTTCCTCTACAAAGGCCGCGCGCCCATCCTCTTCAACAAACTCAAGTTCGACGGCACCTGGAACGCCCACCGCCGCGACATCGCCAACCTGACCACCTACATCGAGAAGATCAAGGAGCAGCAGTTCCACTGGCAGATCGTCGACCTCAAATCGCCCCTGGAAGAACTCCAGGACGCCCCCATCCTCTTCGTCACGCCCGAGACGCTGCCCAAGTGGACGGACCAGGACCTGAAGAAACTCCGCGCCTTCACCGACACCGGCGGCACCATTCTGCTGGAGGCCTCGTGCGGCAACCCGGCCGTGCGCAAGGGCCTGCAGGACCTCGTCCGCCGGGTCTGGCCCGAGTGGAAACTCGTCCGCCTGAACGCCGCCCACCCCCTGTGGCGGTCGGTCTACGCCATGAGGGAAAAGCCCGAACTTCTCGGCCTCCACGACGGCATCCGCACCGCCGTCTTCTACAGCCCCGACGACATCTCGTGCCCGTGGCACATGAAGGCCTTCGCGGCCAAGGCGTACCTCTTCAACTGGGGTATCAATCTGTATACCTACGCCACCGACGGGGCGCCCCTGCGGGCCAAACTCGCCGGCAACGAGGCCGAGAAGACCGACCGGTACCCGACCGCCGTCAAGGCCGGCCCCCGGACGGCCCTTAAGATCGCCCGCCTCGTGCACGGCGGCAACTGGGACGTGGGCGCCAACTACGGCGGTTTCGCCCAACTCGCCCGGATCGTCAAGACCCGCGCCGCCGTCACGCTCGACGTCAAGGAAGCCGGCGGGACCCCCCTGGCCGAGTGCGGCACGGAGGCGGGGGACCTGGGCGACTGCTCCGTCGCCTACATCGCCGGCTCGACCCCCCTGGTCTGGAAACCCGCCCAGAAAGACGCCCTGAAGGCCTACGTGGCCAAGGGAGGGTTCCTCTGGTTCGAGGCCGTCACGGGGGCGCCGGACTTCGGCCAGTCGGTCCGGCAACTGGCCGCCGAGATGACGTGGCAACTGCGGCTGCTCACCAAGGACCACGGCCTCATGACCGGGGCCATGGACCCGGCCGTCGGCCACAACCTGGCGAGCGGCATCGAGTTCCGCTCGGCCCTCAAGGAGCAGCGCATGGGCCGCCTCAACGCCGAACTCATGGGCGTATACGAGGGCCGACCGACTCATCGGACTCTATTCGCCATTCGACGTCCTCTTCAGCCTGACCGGCTGCGAGGCCTACCAGTGCCGCGGCTACAGGCCGGCCGACGCGGCCGCCATCGCCACCAACATCGTCCTGTACCTGACGACGCTGAAATAAACGGGTCCGTGAGGACGCCCGAGATCAACCAGTACGCCCGCCGCGACTACCGCAAGGGCTGGGAAGTGTAAGCACGTAGCCGGGTGGCATGGTCATCCCGAAGGGTAACCATGGGCCTTCCGGGCGTAACCCCTCCGTTTCGGGGGGCGAAACCGAGACGCGACCGTAAGGGAGCGGTACACTGGCCCCCCCGCCGCGACGGCACCGCTCCCTTACGGTCGCGGCTCGGCCAGGGCGTGAAGCCGTGCCCGGATTGAGGGGTTACGTCCGGGCAAGAACCCCCAGAACAGGGGTTGACAAGGTCAAACCTCCGATTAAAATGCCCATTGGATAGCCGAGGACGTCCGATGGGTTCGCCCGCCAACCGGTCTCACGACACGCGCCGACGCCTGCTGGACAGCGCCTGCTAGGTCTTCGCCCAGAAAGGGTACCGCGACGCGACGATCGCGGCCATCTGCCGCCGCGCGGGGGCCAACATTGCGGCCGTCAACTACCACTTCGGCGACAAGGAGAGCCTGTACGTCGAGGCGTGGCGTCATTCGTTCCAGGCGTCGCTGAAGACCCACCCGCCGGACGGTGGCGTGGCCGACGACGCCCCGGCCGAGGCGCGGCTGCGGGCCCGGGTGGCCGCCCTGCTCGACCGCATCGCCGACGAGGCCAGTTGCGAGTTCGCCATCATCTGCACCGAACTGGCCAACCCGACCGGTCTCCTGCACGAGGCCATGCGCGACACCATCCGGCCGCTGCGCGAGAAGATGACCGGCCTGGTCCGCGAACTGATCGGGCCGCAGGCGTCCGACCGGCAGGTCCGGTTCTGCCAGATAAGCATCCTGAGTCAATGCCTCGACCTGATGAGGCGGCGGCGGCTGGTCCGCCGGATGGGCGACCAAGGCCCCCTGCCCATCGACGACCTCGGCGCCTACGCCGACCACATCGTCCGGTTCTCGCTGGCGGGCATCCGGGCCGTCCGCGAGGACGCCGAACGAGGGGAGACGCATGCCCCCCTGCCCTGACCTGCTCCACCACCGCCGCCGCGCGTGCCTCGCGCTGTGCCTCCTCTTGGCCGCGTGCCCCGCGTGCGTGGCGCCGAGGAAAGCCCCCCCGCCGCCGGTCGCCGTGCCCGAGACGTTCTCCGGCACCGGCGCCCAGGCCGTGCCGGACCGCTGGTGGCTCGCCCTGGACGACCCGCGGCTCAACGACCTCGTCGAACAGGCCCTGGCGGGCAACCTGAACCTCCGCATCCTGTGGGACCGCCTGGACCAGGCGACCGCCACGGCCCGCCGGGCGGGCGCGCCCCTCTGGCCGAGCCTCACGGGCGAGGCCGAGGCCCTGCGAACCCGGCAGGCGACCCGCGGCGCGCCGACCGACTACCAGACCACGCTGACGCTGGGCCTGGCGGCCAGTTACGAGGTCGACCTGTGGGGCCGCGTCCGGTCGACGGTGGACGCCGCCGAGTTCGGCGTCCGCGCCAGCGAAGACGACCTGGCGGCCGCCGCCATGACACTGGCCGCCCAGGTCGCGGGCACCTGGTACCGCATCCTGGACCTGCGGGGCCAACTGGCCCTGCTCGATGAGCAGATCGGCACCAACGAGAAGTACCTGGAGTTGATCACGCTCCGCTTCCGCCGCGGGAGGGTTTCGGCCGTCGACGTCCTCCAGCAGCGCGGCCTCGTGGAAGCCACGCGGGCCGAGAAGGTCCGGGCCGAGTCGGCCCTGAAGGTGCTGGAACACCAGTTGGCCATCCTGGTGGGCCGGCCGCCCGGCGCGACCGTGGCGGGGGCCGACGGCGAGTTGCCGGCCCTGCCCGGCCTGCCGCGCACCGGCCTGCCCGCCGACCTCATCCGGAAGCGGCCCGACATCCGCGGCGCCTATCACCGCCTCCAGCAGGCCGACCGGCAGGTCGCGGCGGCGGTGGCCGACCGGTTCCCGCGGGTCAGCCTGACCGTCGGCGCGGAGACCTCGGCCGAGCAGGTCCGCGACCTGTTCGACAACTGGCTGGCCGGCCTCGGCGCCAACCTGGTCGCCCCGCTCTTCGACGGCGGCCAGCGGCAGGCCGAGGTCAGCCGCACCCGCGCCGTGGCGTCGGAGCGGCTTCACGCGTACGGACAGGCGATACTGGAGTCGCTCAGGGAGGTCGAGGACGCCCTCGTCCAGGAACAGCAGCAGCAGCGGCTGCTGACCAGCATCGAGCTGCAACTCGCCCTGGCCACCACGGGCACCGAGCAAACGCGCCAGCAGTACGTCAACGGGGCCCTGGACTACCTGCGCGTCCTGACGGCGCTCCAGAACGAGCAGCGGCTCCAGCGGAATCAACTCCAGGCCCGGCGCGAACTCATCGAGTTCCGCATCGGCCTGTACCGGGCCCTGGGAGGCGGATGGGACTTGACGCGTCCGGCCGACGACGCCGACGCCAACCGGTAAGGCGCCGCCATCAGCGGACCCTAGTCCTACAGCGCCACTTGCCGCGCGGCGGCCTTCCCAGGCCGCCGCGATCGGGCCTGAAGCGTGTTCCTGGCGGCCTAGGAAGGCCGCCAGGCGGGATGCAGTAGCGAACTGGCGAAGTAGCGAACTGGCATTGTGTAGAACTAATGAGGTCAGAGGCATGACATCCGAACCGAAGACACCCGCACCCGCCGGCCACGCGGCCGCGGCCCCGGCCGGGCCGCCGCGCAAACGCCGGCGACTGGTCGGCGTGCTCCTGCACGTGGTGGTGCCGCTGGGCGTGGTGGCCGGTGGCGTTCTGTTGGCCATGCACCTGATTACCACGGCCCCGGAGGCCAAGCGGCAACGGCCGACGCCGCGGGCGCTGCTGGTCGACGTGGAGGCGGTCTCGTTCTCGCGGCACCAGGCGGTGGTGCCGGCCATGGGGACGGTGTGCCCGTCGCGGTCGGTCGACCTGCATCCGCGGGTGAGCGGCGAGATCGTCGAGGTGAGCGCCGAGTTTCTGCCGGGCGGGCGGTTCCGCGCAGGCGATCCCATCCTCCAGATCGACCGCCAGGACTACGCGTTGGCGGTCGAGCGCAGCGGACTCGACCTGAAACAGTCGCAACTGGCCATCGAGCAATCCGACCTGGCCATCGAGCAACGCCGCAGCACCATCGCCCGCACCGAAGGCGAACGCCAACTCGAACAGGGCCAGCAGGCCGTCGCCCAGCGCGAGTACGAACTGCTCGGCGAGACCGTCAGCGAGGACGAGAAGGAACTGGTCCTGCGCCAACCCCAGTTGCGCACCGTCGAGGCGGCGGAGCAAGGCGCCAAGGCCGCCCTGGCAGAGGCCGAGGTCGCCAAGAAGACCGCCCAGGTGGCCGTGGACCAGGCCCGTAACGACCTCCGCCAGGCCCAACTCGACCTGGAGCGGACGGCCATCCGGGCCCCGTTCAACGCCCTCGTCACGTCGCGCGGCGTCAACCTGGGCGCCACGGTCTCGACCACGACCGCCCTGGCGACCCTGGTCGGCACCGACGCCTACTGGGTCGAAGTGGCCGTGCCGGTGGACCAACTGAAGTGGGTCCGCATACCCCGCGCGGCCACGGAGCAGGGGTCGGCGGTGCGTGTGTACGACGAGGCCGCGTGGGGTGCCGACCGGTTCCGGACCGGGCACGTCTGCCGCCTGATGGGCGACCTGGAGGAGCAGGGCCGCATGGCTCGGCTGCTGGTCTCGGTCGAGGACCCGCTGGCACTGGCCGAGGCGAACCGCGACCAGCCCGCCCTGCTGCTGGGCAGTTACGTGCGGGTCGAGATCGAGGGCACCGACATCGAGTCGGCGGCCACCGTCAACCGCAGCCTCGTCCGCGACGGCCGCAACATCTGGGTCATGGGCCGCGATGGCCGGCTCGAAATCCGGCCCGTCACGATCGCCTTCCGCGGCCGCGACCACGTCCTGGTGACCGGCGGCATCCAGGCCGGCGACCGCCTGGTGACGACCGACCTGTCGGCGCCGGTCGCGGGCATGCCGCTTCGCCTGCGGACGGATGAGCCGCCGGCGCCGGAATCGGCCGCAAGCAACCCGGCGCCCGCGCCCGCCGCGGAGGGCACGCTCCGATGACTTCCCTCCCGACGCCCGGCATCCGACCGGGCCCCATGGCCTGGATGGTCCGGAACCGCGTGACGACGAACATCGTCATGCTGGTCTTCCTGGTGGGCGGGGTCATTGTCGCGGCGCGGATCAAGCAGGAGGTGTTTCCGGACTTCGACCTGGACATGGTGACCATCACGGTGCCCTACCCGGGTGCGAGCCCGGAGGAGGTGGAGCGCGGCATCGTACTGGTCATCGAGGAGGCCATCCGGGGCGTCGAGGGCGTCAAGGAGGTCACCGCCACGGCGGGCGAGGGCCAGGGAACGGTCCGTGCCGAACTCTACGAGGACGCCGACCAGCAGAAGGCATACCAGGAGATCCAGCAGCAGGTCCAACGCATCACGACCTTCCCGGAGGAGGCCGAGGAGTCGGAAGTCGTGCTCCAGATCCGCCGCCGCGAGGTGCTGACGGTCGAGGTGCACGGCGACGTGGGCGAGTGGTCGCTGCGGGAGATCGTCGAGCAGGTCCGCGACCGGCTGCTGATGGACCCCGGTATCACCCAGGTCGATATCGAGGGGGGCCGCGCGTACGAGGTCCACATCGAGGTACCGCAGGAGAAGTTGCGGGCGTACGGCCTGACGCTGGAAGGGATCGCCCAGCGGGTGGGCGCCACGTCGGTCGAGTTGCCTGGCGGCAAGATTGAGACGCGCGGCGGTGAAATCCTGCTCCGCGTCAAGGAACGCCGCGACTGGGCCCAGGAGTTCGCCCGAATTCCCATCATCACGACGCCCGAGGGAACGGTCCTGTACATCGAGGACATCGGAACCGTTCGCGACACGTTCGAGGACACCGACTCGGTGGGGACCTACAACGGCACCCGGGCCATGGGGGTGGACGTGTACCGGGTGGGCGTGCAGACGCCCATCGGCGTCTCGGATGCGGTGCGGCGGGCCATGGCCGAGATCGCCCCCGACCTGCCGCCCGGCGTCGAGTACGACCTCCGCAACGACCGGTCGGAGGTCTACCGGCAACGCCTGGACCTGCTCCTGAAGAACGCCGTCTACGGCCTGGCGATCGTCCTGCTGGTGCTGGGGCTGTTTCTGGAGATGCGGCTGGCGTTCTGGGTAACGATGAACATCCCGACGTCGTTCCTGGGGGCGTTCCTGTTTCTGCCGATGCTGGGCGTGACGATCAACATGATCTCGATGTTCGCCTTCATCATCGCGTTGGGCATGGTGGTGGACAACGCGATCGTGGCCGGCGAGAACATCTACAACTACCGGCGGCTTGGCATGGAGCTGACCGACGCGGCGATCCGCGGGGCACGCGACGTGGCCCTGCCGATCTCCTTCAGCATCCTGACGAACATCGTGGCGTTCATCCCGCTGATGTTCATCCCGGGCATCATGGGCAAGGTCTGGATGGCCATCCCCCTGGTGGTGGTGGCCGTCTTCACCCTCTCGTGGATCGAGGCCCTGTTCGTGCTGCCCGCCCACCTCGCGCACGCCAAGGAGGGCGGACGGACCCGCATCGGCCACTGGCTGCACCTTCAGCAGCAGCGGGTCAGCCGCGGCGTCTCCACGGTTATCCAGAAAGGGTACGGGCCCCTGGTGGCCCTGTGCCTGCGTGGCCGGTACCTGGCGATTGCGGTGGGCCTGACGATGATGGTGATCGTGCTGGGCTTCGTCTGGAGCGGGCGGATCAGCATGATCCTCATGCCCAAGGTCGAGGCGGATTATGCGTTCGTCGAGGCGGTGCTGCCCGTGGGGAGCCCCTTCGACCACGCCACGACCGTCCGCGACCGCCTCGTCCAGGGGGCCGACGACATCGCGGCCAAGAACGGCGGCGACCGGCTGGTTGAGGGCGTCTTCGCCCTGGTCCGCGAGAACGTCGTCGAGGTCCGGGCCTACCTGACCCAGCCGGGCACCCGGCCCATCGGCACCGCCGAGTTCACCCGCCAGTGGCGCGAACGCGTGGGCCAGGTGGCGGGCCTGGAGTCGCTCCGCTACCAGTCCGACCGCGGCGGACCGGGGTCCGGCCCGTCGCTGACCGTCGAACTCAGCCACCGCGACATCGACGTCCTCGACCGCGCCAGCGCCGCCCTGGCCGAGGCCCTCGACAACTTCCCCACCGTCAAGGACATCGACGACGGCTACACGCCGGGCAAGCAGCAGTTGAACTTCTCGCTGCGCCCCGGGGGACACAGCCTGGGACTGACCGCCGCCGAGGTGGCCCGGCAGGTCCGCTACGCGTTCTACGGGGCCGAGGCCCTGCGGCAGCAGCGCGGACGCAACGAAATCAAGGTCAAGGTCCGACTGCCGGAGTCCGAGCGCGTCAGCGAGTACGACATCGAGGAACTCCTCATCCGCACCCCCGCCGGACGCGACGTGCCCCTGCGCGAGGTGGCCCAGGTCGAACGCGGACGGGCCTACACCACCATCACACGCCGCGAGGCCCGCCGCACCGTCACCGTCACCGGCAACGTCGAGCCCGCCGGCGAGACCGGCAAGGTCGAGGCCGCCCTCAACACCGACATCCTGCCCCGCCTCGCCCGCGATTACCCCGGCCTGGGCTACGGATACGAGGGACGCCAGGCCGACCTGCGAGAGAGCATGCAGAGCCTGTACGTGGGTCTGGTCATGGCGCTGCTGGGCATCTACGTGCTGCTGGCGATACCGTTCAGCAGTTACGTCCAGCCGCTCATCGTGATGGTGGCCATCCCGTTCGGCGTCGTGGGGGCGGTGCTGGGGCACGTGCTGATGGGCTACGACCTGAGCGTCATGAGCATGATGGGCATCGTGGCCCTGGCGGGGGTGGTCGTCAACACCTCGCTCGTCATGATCGACTACGCCAACCGGCTGCGGCGGGACGGCGCGGCGCCGGCCGAGGCCATCTGCCAGGCGGGCATCCGACGGTTCCGGCCCATCCTGCTGACCACCCTGACGACCTTCGGCGGGCTGTCCCCGATGATATTCGAGACCTCGCGACAGGCCCGATTCATGATCCCCATGGCCCTGTCGCTGGGGTACGGCATCCTCTTCTCGGCGGTCGTCACGGTGCTGCTGGTGCCCTGCCTCTACATGGTGGCCGAGGACGCCAATCGCCTGGTCCGGGCCATCAGGCCCCACCCGGCGGCGGACCCCGCCGGAGGCGATCGCCCCGCGCCCGAACCGAGTTGACCGCGCGGGCTCACCGCGGTCGCGTTCAATAGTGCGCGGCGGCCTTCCCAGGCCGCCGCGACAGGTTGTTCTGCGCCGGTTCGCGGCGGCGGGTGCCATGAACCATAAGCGCGCCGGGTCTCCCCTCGGTGGTTCTGAAACAGCTTCCTAGCGACCACGCACCACTACTTGCCGCGCCAACTCCGTATCTTGCCCGGCCCCGACGCCCCCCCGTCGTTCACGAGCACTCCCGGGCGGCATCGGCCATGGCCTGGAGGTTCTCGGCCGGGACCTCGAAGAAGTGGTCCGACGTGCTACAGATGTACCCGCCGCGCCGGCCCGCGGCCTCGAAGAGCCGGCGAACCTCGGCCCGCACCGCGTCGGGCGTGCCCTGTTCGAGAACCTGGAACTGGTTCAGGCCGCCGATAAGGGCCACGCGGTGCCCGATCCGTCGCTTGACCTCGCCGAGGTCGCGCACGTCGCCGCCGACCCCGGGCGGGCTGAGCGTCTCGGACGCGTCGCACCCGTTCGCCACGATAAGGTCCAGGAGCGGCATCATCCCGCCGCAGGTGTGATAGACGACCTTCTGCCCGGCGGCGTGCAGGGCGTCGTGCATCGCGCGGTCGTACGGCAGACAGAACTCGGTGTGGAGTTTCGGCGAGATGACCGTGCTCGACCCCGCCCCGCCGCCCGTCTCGATGAGGTCGAACCGGGCGCCGTCGAGCGACTCCTCGATGAACCGCAACTTCCTGGTCAGCAGCACGTCCATGAAACGGTGCGTCCAGGCCGGATCGTCGATGGCCGCGAAGATCATCTCCTGCGTGCCGTACAGGCAACACGCGTGCTGCCAGCACCCGCCCTGGTCGCCCCAGACGAAACCGCGGAGGATACCGTCGTCGCCCACGCGGTCGTAGGCCGCGGCCGCGCCCCGAGTGTTCAGACGCGGGACGGGCATGTACTTGTCAACCAGGTCGATGTCTTCGGGGCGCTTGACCAGGTGCTCGGTGATCCAGGTGGTCATCCGGTTACCGCCCGTCTTGTAGGTCAGCGTGCCGCCGGGCGTCCGGACGGTGTGGTGGGTGAGGTGGTCGTCGGGGTCGGCGCGGACGACCACGGCCTCGTGTCGCCAGGCGTCCTGGCCCCGGGCCTCGTCGACGGTCTCGCCGTAGGGGATGGAGGCGTCGAGGCCGAACCGCCGGAACGCCTCCAGGTCGGTCACGCCGCCCAGGTGCTTCCGGAGGTGATACGGCTGCCACTGGTGGATCGTGATGGGCAGACGGTCGGGCACCTCGCGGGCGAGGGCACGCAACATCCGTTCCTTGCTCGTCATGGGCGGGGCGCTCCCTCGACGCGACTCCGTGAAACCGGTTGCAGGACTACAGCGTTTGAAGATTGCGTATTCACACCACCTCTTGGGCGCGGTGGGTCCCCGTACCCACCGCGCCAACCCGCAGTCGGACCTCCAGCGCGGCGGGTGCGGGGACCCGCCGCGCGAACACGCGATGTTAAACTGCTCTAATCCCCGCCAGATCATCGGCGGCGCCGGGGGGCTTGTCCACGACTTTCCGGCCCCCCGCCGCCCATGAGCATCTTGCATCGTGAATCGCAACCGGCCATCGGAGCATAACTTGTAGCGCGGGGGTTTACCCCCCGCGCCAGATGTCCTAAGCCCCACGACCGCGGGGGATAAACCCCCGCGCTACAGCGGTGGATGCAAAATGCTCCCATGCGCCGGGACCCTCGACCGCCTGCCCCGATTTGACCGGCCCGCCTTCCTGGGGTATACTCTCCAACCGTGGCACAGGGCTTGGCCCAACGGGCACACGCCAGACACGCACGGAAAGGTCGCCGCAAGGGAGTCCCGGAATCCGGCTCCCGGCACCAGGAGGCCGCATGAGAAGGCTGGCGTTAGGCGTGGTATCGGTGGTGACGGCACTGGCCCTGACCCAGGCGGCCTCCGCCACCATCACCATTGCGTTCGACTACACGTACGACACGTCGGGGTTCTTCACGCCCGCCCGGCGCGAGACCCTGGAGACCGCTGGCACCCTGGTCGCCCACTTTGCCGACGACCTGGCCACCATCGTGCCCAGCGGCAGCAACATCTGGGAGATGCAGTTCCGCCGGCCCGACACCAACGCATCCGTCTCGGTCGCCAACCCGGTGGTGCCCGCCGACACACTCGTCGTCTACGTCGGCGCCCGCGACCTGGGCGGCTCGCTGGGCATCGGCGGGCCCGGCGGGTACTCGGTGTCCGGAACGACGCAGGCGTGGATCGACACGGTAGCGTATCGCGGCGAGGCGGGCGCGGCCGGCCCCACCCCGACCGATTTCGGCCCGTGGGGCGGGGCCGTCGCGTTCAACAGCGACCCGACGTATGCGTGGCATTTCGGGCTCGTCGGCGACCTGCCGGCATCGGACCAGAGCGACTTCCTCTCGGTGGCCCTCCACGAACTGACCCACGTCCTGGGGTTCGGCACGACCGCCTCCTGGGACACGTGGGTCCCCGGCACCGCTTTCACGGGGTCAACCTCGGTGGCCGAATACGAGGGCAACGTGCCCCTGCATTCCGGCCTGTCCCACTGGGCCGAAGGGACCCTTGGCAAGCTCGACGGGACCCTCCAGGAGACCGCCATGGACCCGTCGCTGCTCATCGGCACACGCAAACGGGTTACCGACCTCGACCTCGCGGCCCTGGCCGACGTGGGCTGGGAGGTCTTCCCCGTGAGCGCCGCCTGGACCGGCACGGCGAGCACGAACTGGGAGGCCGCGGCCAACTGGTCGGCCGACTGGTCGCCGGGACCCACGTCGACCGTCGTCTTCGATTCGCCCTCGGCCCACCAGCCCGCCTTGGTGGTTGGCGACGCCGTCGGCGGCCTCGACTTTCGGACCTCCGGCTGGACGCTGGGCGGCAGTTCCACGCTGAGACTCGGCCCGGCGGGCGTCGCGAGCGCCGGCCCGCAACCCAACACCATCGCCGCCGACCTGCTCGCGACGGCCGACGCCCAGTGGACGGTGGCCGCAGCGAACACGTTGTCGGTCACCGGCACGCTCGGCCTCGGCGGCCACACGCTGGTCAAGGACGGGGCCGGGACGCTGGCGGTCTCGGGCCCGCAGAACCACGCCGCCGGCAGCGTTCTGGAGGTTCGCGCCGGCACGGTGGGCCTGGATTCCGACGCCGGCGCCGCCGGGACGAACCTGACGCTCCGCGTCGAGGGCGGCGCCGTCCGCCTCGGGGCCGCGCAGCACCTGGCGGCGATCGACATCGACACCGCGGCCGGCGGGACCATCGACCTGACGACGCACAACCTCATCCTCGATTACACCGGCGTGGCCAGCCCGTTCGCCGAGATCCTCGGCTGGGTCGCCTCGGGCCTGCACGACGGGCCGGCCGGCTACTGGGACGGCCCCGGCATCCACTCGAGCACCGCCGCCGCCGCGCCGCTGACGGCCGTGGGCGTCATCGACAACCAGGACACCGAGCCCGGCATCGGCGGCCTGACGCTCCTGGAAGGCGAAGCGGTGCCGGCCGACTCGGTCCTCGCGAAGTACACCTGGTGGGGCGATGCCAACCTCGACGGCGTCATCAACTCGAACGATTACGACCGCATCGACGCCAACTGGCTGTTCTACGGCAACGGCCAGGGCACGCCGCCCGGCGGCTTCCGGTGGGCGGTGGGCGACTTCAACTACGACGGGCTCATTAACTCGAACGACTACGACAAGATCGACGCCGCCTGGCTTCTGTCGGGCGGGGCGGCACTGGGCGGCGGCACGCCCGTTCCGACGCCCGAACCGGCCACGCTCGCGCTGGTGGCCCTGGGCGGCCTGGCGCTAGCAGCGCGGCGGCGTGGCCGCTGAGGAACACGGTTTCGGAATCTGCGAGGGTGGCGGGTCAGGAGACCCGCCACCCTCGATTTCTAACTGGCGGGGCGGCTGAGGCGGGGGAAAACAGAGGGGGTGGCGAGCCGTGCGTCACTCACCACCCCCTTGCCACTTGGGTCCTACCCTCACCCACTTAAGTATTCGCTCGGTGGGCCGAATAAGTCAAGTGCCCCCCGAAAATCCCCCGGCACCGCCGTTCGCCGCGGGGCTTGCCCCGCGAAGGGGTGGCTTCACGCGAGAGGGCAGTTAGCCGCGGGGCTTGCCCCGCGAAGGGGTGGCGAGGGGGCTGCGAGGGGGCAGTTAGCCGCGGGGCTTGCCCCGCGCGGGTGGTCTGCCACCCACCGTCATACACTTTGAGAAAACGCCCTTCCGCCACGGGGCCCAAAATGGGCCTTTGGGAAGGCCAAAACCCCATTTTCGGCGCGCCAGGGCCGATTTGCCCCCATTCTGGTAAGATGGGCAAGGGGAAACGCGCGGTTTTTGATCGTTTTTTTCGATTTTTGATTCGAATGCGCCGGAACCGGCCGTTTCGCGCGCCGTCTTGAACGCAAATGGATTGGCCTCAATATATACTAAAGCATACTGGAAATGGCGGCAGGCTTGAGACTGGAGGCCGGCTCGCCGGCCGAGGACCCGGAACATGGTCACCCTTGTATGTTGTCCGTGAAGGCGTCTTCTGCGAGACTAGCGAACATGGTGGGACAGGGGGAGCGGCACCGCCCCCATGGGG
>DATKZB010000134.1:0-46899 GCA_035528235.1 Phycisphaerae bacterium | reverse complement strand
AAAGCGTGTCGTCGAGCACGAGCGTCAACTCCGAGACCCGAAACGTCCGAACCATCAGGTCGAACAGGCACCGGAAGAAAACCTCCAATCGCCACTTGCCGTCCGACAGGAACCGGTAGTACCCCGACCGGCTTCGCCGATGGGACCCGAGCGCCCAAAGACGCGTTACCGACCGCTGCCCCGCGCACAGGAGCCACGGGATCGCGCAGGCGACCAGGTACGGCCACGACCGCTTCGAGAACGCCAGGCGAACGCTCAAGACCACGCCCAGAAATGACGATGAGATCGTATAGCGAGCCACGGCCCGGCCTCCGGTGCGAGTCGCTTCGCAACTCTTCTCTCGGCACGTCGGGCCGGCTCGCTTTCATCTTCCTTGCTTCCCCCATCCGCCCGCGGTATCCTCAAAACCTGCGAAAGGCCAGTATCGCTACAATCAAGCGTGAACTGCTCTAGCCGCGAGCGCCAGCGAGCGGCGCCGTTGGGGCCACGCGGCCAGCCTGCCGCTCCCTGACGGTCGCGGCTCGGATACTGGCCGCGGCTCGGATATTGGCCGCGGTTCGGCTGCCACTGACGGCTTTTTGCTGGCGGGGGCGGCCGCGAGGCCCGAAAATGCGGGGAACCGGGGCGACGGGGCTGCGTCTATTCAAGAGACCTACGGCCGGTGCGCACGGTGACGGCGGGGGCTTCCTCCACAATGTATCGTCATGAATCCATTTCCGAGGGCCTGATCATGCGAACCTCTCGAGTATGGCCGGTTGTGGCCGGACTGGTGCTGGCGACCCTGTGGGCCGCGGCGGCCCCTGCGGCGGCGCCCGCGCCCGAGGCCAAGGCGCCCCTGTCGGCGGAAGAGGCGAAGGCCGTCCGCGAGCAGAGCATCTACATCCCCTACTCGAAACTCCGCGAGATCTTCGAGAAGGAAGGTCGCGGCGTGTTCCTGCCGTACGAAAAGTTCCAGGAACTCTGGAAGGCCGCCCGCGACAAAACGGCCCCGCCCGAGGAGGCCAAACTGCCCGTCGACGCCCTCCTTACCGAGATCGCCGGCGTGGCCACCGTCTCTAAGGACGTCGTCACCGTCGAGGCCACCATCAAGTTCGAGGTCCTCAAGGAGGGCTGGAACGAAGTGCTGCTGCGCCTGGGCGACGTGGCCCTGACGAAGGCCGCCCTGGGCAACGAGCCCGCCCGCATCGTGGCCGACCCCAAGGGCGGGTACAAGTTGCTCGTCGAGAAGAAGGGCAAGGCCCCCCAGGCGATGGTCCTCACGCTCGGGTTCGCCAAGGCGTACACCAAGACCCCGGGCCAGAACAGCGTGTCGTTCGAGAGCCCGCAGGCCCCGGTCAGCAAGTGGGAGGTGCGGATACCGGAGTCGGGCGTCAAGGTGAACATCCACCCGCTGCTGGCGGCTACCGAGGTTCCGCCCGCCGCCGGGGCGGCCAACGAGACCGTCGTGCTGGCGTTCGTGGGCGCGGCCCCCACGGTCCGCATCGACTGGACGCCCAAGGCCGAAGGGGCCAAGGGCCTGGCGGCGCTGGCCAGCGTCCAGGTCGAGCAGCAGACGACCATCGAGGAGGGCGTCGCGCGCACCCGGGCCACGCTCGCGTACGAAATCAGCCGGGCGGAACTGGGGAGCCTCGAGGTCGAGGTGCCCGCCGACCAGAAAGTGGCCGGCGTCTTCGACCCGAACGTCCGCGAGTGGTCGGTGGCGCCCGCCGGCCAGGTCCAGAAGATCACCGTCCAGTTGTTCGAGCCCGCCAAGGAAAAGCAGAGCCTCGTGCTGGACCTCGAGAAGTTCAGCGCCGAGCAGATGCCCCAGGTCAAGGCCCCCGTCATCAAGGCGGTGGGCGTGGGTCGCCAGCAGGGCGTCATCGTGGTCAAGGTGGGCCAGGGCCTGCGGGCCGAGGCCGTCGCCCACACGGGCCTGCTGCAACTCGACGCCGCCGAACTCCCCGCCGCCCTGGCCAAGGGCGCGTGGGACTTCTCGTACCGGTACGCCGCCCTGCCGTTCGACCTGACGCTGGGCGTCGAGAAGATCCAGCCGCGCGTCCTCGCCGACTCGCTCGTCGAGGCCCACCTGGGCACCGAGGCCCTGCGGGTGAACCTGCTGGTGGTCTACACGGTGGAGCGGGCCGGGGTCTTCCGGTTCGAGATCGACGTGCCGGCCGGCTACGACGTCCGGAGCGTTCGCGGCCAGAGCGTCGCCAAGATACCGGCCGCCCAGGTCGATTCGCATCACCTCCAGGACCCCGACAAGACGCGCCTTCTCGTCAACCTCTCGCGCAAGGCCCTCGGGCCCGTGGCCCTGGCCGTGGAACTCCACAAGACCCTGCGCGAGCCCGACCTGCTGGCGCCCACCGGCAAGGCCGCCGACATCCCCCTGGCCATTCCGCGCGTGGCGCCCCAGAGCGTCGAACGCGAGACGGGCCGCCTCGTGGTCTACGCGCCCGAGAGCCTTCGCGTCAACCCCGGCAAACTGGCCGGCCTGCGGACCGTCACCCACCAGGAAGCCATCCAGAACATGGCGAGCGGCCAGCACAAGGGCGAGCGGCCCGTCCTGGCGTTCGCCTACACCCAGGAGCCGGCGTCGCTGGCCCTGGCGGCCGAGCGGCGCAAGCCCCACGTGACCGCGCGGCAACTGCTGGTGGCGCGAATCGATTCGGGCGTCGTCAAGTACTCGGCCCAGTTGTTCTACGACGTCCTGTACAGCGGCGTGAAGAACCTGCGCGTCGACGTGCCGCAGGACCTGGCCGCCGACATCCGCGTCACGCCCCTGACGGTCCGCCACGAGACCATCGCCGAGAAACCCGACGACCTGGCCGACGGCTACGTGGCTTGGCGACTGACCGGCGACACCGAGTTCATGGGGTCGGTCGGCGTGAGGCTGACCTGGGAAAAGAAGATCGAGAAACTCGACGTCGGCACGAGCGTGAACCTCGACATCCCGCGCCTCATTCCCCGGGGCGCCGACCGCGCCTGGGGCCAGATCGTCCTGGCCAAGGCCGAGACCATCGACGTCCAGCGGGCCGAGGGCGAGGGAAAGGTCAAGGGCCTCCGGCCCATCGACCCGCAACACGACCTCATGCCCGGGGCCGCGGTGCCCGGAGCCGCCAGGGCCTTCGAGTTCCACGAGGATTGGGCCCTGACCGTCGTCGCCACGATGTACAAACTCGAAGATATCAAGCACACCTGCATCGAGCGGGCCCTCGTGCGGATCGTCGTGACCCGCAGCGACCTGGTGAGCGTGCAGGCGCTGTACCAGGCCCGCAGTGCGCGGCAGCGGCTGCTGGTGCGGCTGCCCGAGAACGTGAAGTTCGACACCGAACCCCTGCGCCTCAACGGCCGGGCCGTCTCGCTCGAGCGCGGCGACAAGGAGGGCAACACCTTCTTCGTGCCCCTCGTGGGGCAACAGGCCGGCGAACCGTTCCTGCTGGAACTGCGGTACACCGTCAGCGGCGCGGGCCTGGCGCTGGAGTGCCCGGTCTTCCCCGAGGAACCCGCCGTCCAGAAGGTGTACCTGTCGGCGTGGCTGCCGAGCGAGTGGGCCTACCTGGGCTTCGTCGGCCCGTGGACCGAGGAAGTGGTGTGGCATCTGGGCGAAGACCTGTGGCGCCCGGTGCCCCGGAGGGCCGACGCCGGGCTCATCGCGTGGGTCCGCGAGGGCCTGAACGTCGAGGGCGGCGCCGAGCAGACTTTCCAGACCGACGGGCAGGCGTACCTGTTCTCGACGCTGAAGCCCGCCGCCCCGCCCGAGGGACGCCTGCGCCTGGTCGCCATGGACGGCAACTGGCTGGCCGTGGCGGTGTTCGCCGTCATCTTCGTCATCGGCATCGCCCTGGCGCTGAGGCCGTGGACGACGCGGTGCGTGGCCGCGGGGGCGTTTATCGTCCTGCTGGTCCTGCTGGGCGTCTTTGCGCCGAACTTCGTGCGGCAGGTTGCCGGCGGAGTCATGTTTGCCGCCATCTTCATCGTTCTGGTCATCTGGCTGGTGTGGTACCTGGTGTGGACGCGTCCGCGCGACCCGCACGTCATCGCCCGCAGGAAGGCCCGCCGCGAGGCCATCGAGGCGGCCCGCGCCCGCGCCGCTCGCGTCGCCGCGGCCAGGCCGCCGGCCCCGCCGCCTCAGCCGGACGCCCCGCCGCCCGCTGAAGGCTCGCAGAGCGAAGGGGGTGAGAACCATGCGTAGACTCCTGCCCATGCTCGTGCTCGTCTTGGCCGCGCTGGCCGGCCCGGCCGCGGCCCTCGCCGAACCGCCGACCCCGCCCGGTCCCGGTCCCGAAAAGATCGTCCGCGAGATCTTCGTCCCGTTCGAGGACCTGAATGCCCTGCTGGAGGGCGACCCGAACCGCGTCCTCCTGTCGCGCGAGCAGTACGAGACGCTCCTGGCGAAGGCCAAAAAGGAGGCCGAGAGCCGGCCCCCGCAGGCGGCCCTCGTGGTCTCGGCCGACTACGACGCCAAGGCCGGCGACGAACGGGCCGAAATCACCGGCACCCTCGTCGTCAGCATCCTGGAGGACGGCCTGCACGCCATCGGCCTCGACGTGGGCGGCGTGGGCCTGCGCGGCGCCACCCTCGATGGGCACGGTGCCGCCATCGGCCTGGCCGACGACGGCCGCCTGACCCTCTTCGTCGAGGGCAAGGGCCGGCACACGCTCGTTCTCGACATGGTGACGGCGATCCAGACGACCGCCGCCCGGCAGATCCTGAGCTTCCGCCTGCCCACGCCCCCTGCCGCGCGACTGCGCCTGACGGTGCCCGGCGACGTCGAGGTCAAGTCCGGCGCGCCGGTCGTCACCCGCGTCTTCGACGAGAAGGCCGATGTCACCCGCATCGAGGTGCTGCCGCAGCGCGGCGACGTCTCGCTCGTCATGACGCTCAACAGCCGGCTCCTGCGCAAGGACCGCATCGTGGTGGCCCGCAGCGTGTTGCTCGACGAGGTGACGGCGGCCTACGAGCGGCTGCACGTTACCGTGTCGATGGGCATCCTGCACCGGGCCGTCCGCGACTTCCGGTTCGCGGTGCCCGCCGGGTTCGAGGTAACCGACGTGCGGTCGCCCAACCTGGCCCGCTGGGCCATCGTGACCGAGGGCGACCGCCGCATCCTCGACGTCCAACTTCGCGACGAGACCACCGAGACGGTCGTCCTGAACCTGTCGGCCGTGCGGACCGCGCCCGACCTGGCGTCGTGGGCGCTGTCGAAACTCGAACCGCTCGACGTGGTCGGTCACGTGGCCGTGGTCGGCCTGGCCGTCGAGGACCGGCTGAAGGCCGAAGCGATCTCGCCCGAGGGCCTCATCCCCATCGACACGGCCGTCCTGGCGAAGGCCCTGCCGGCCACCGTGCTGGAGGCCCAGCCGGGCGCGGCCCGCATCCGCCCGGTGGTGGCGTACTACGCCCCGCAGGCGGCGTTCGGACTGGCGGCGCGGTTCGTCCGGCCGCCCGCGCGGCTGCGCGTCACGACCAACCTGCTGGCCGTCCTGGAGGACGGCGGCCTGACCGTTCGCGGCGGCTTCGCCCTGGTGCCCGAAGAGGAAAAACTCTTCGCGTTCGACTTCTCGGCACCCGCCGGCTGGGACGTGACGGCCGTTACCGGGGCCGACGGCAACCCCGTGCCGTTCGAGCGGTACGGCGCGGCCGGCCAGACGGCGCGCGTCCACGTGCGGCTCCCCAGCGGCATACCGGCCGGCACCGAGCGGCAGGTGTACTTCACGGCCGTTCACGTGCCCAAGACGTGGTTCAGCGAGTGGGCCGGCACGTCGGCCGAGTTCCCCGTGTTCGCGGTGGCCGGCGCGGCCCGCGACGTCGGCGCCATTGCCGTCGACGCCCGCGACGACATGACCGTCCGGCCCGAGACGCTCGAAGGCCTCACCCCCCTCGACGAGAACGAGAAGACCCGTTACGGCCTGGCGGGCGTGGCGGCCGTCCTGGCCTATCGGTACGAGGGCCAGCCGTATCGGGCCCGCCTGACGGTCGAGCGGACGCTGCCGCGCGTCACCGCCCAGACGTTCTCGTTCTTCCGCGTCGAGCGCGACGTCCTGGTGGCGCACTACGAGATTGTGTACGACGTGGCGGGTGCCCGGACGCGTCGGCTGGCGCTGGTGCTGCCCGAGACCACGCCCACCGCGCTGGCCATTCGCGGCCTCGACGACGTCGCGGTCAAGGAGTACACGAGCGAGACCGTCGGCGAGAAGGACACGGCCCGCCGCCGCTGGACGGCCCTGCTGGCCGAGCGGCAAAGCGGCACCGTCCGCCTGGCCGTCGACTTCGAGCAGCGGCTCGACCAACTCGAACCCGAGGACCTCGCCCTGCCGGTCGTCGAGGCCGACGGCGTGGCGTACCAGTCGGGCCTGGTGGCCGTCGAGGGCAGCCCGGAACTCGACGTCCGCATCGCGGCCCATCCGCGCAAGGTCGACATCGGCGAACTGGTCGACGCCGAGTACCAGCCCGGCCGCCGCCTGCTGGGGGCGTACGGGTTCGTGGGCGTCCCGGCAGCGGTCCGTGTGTCGGTAGCGCGGCACCCGACGCTGGGCCTGCCGCCGGCCATCATCCAGCGGGCCGAACTGGCCACCGTCATGTCGGCCGACGGCGTGGCCCAGACGGCGGCGCGGTTCCTGCTGCGGACGAAGGCCTTGTTCCTGGAGGTCCGGCTGCCGAAAGGTTCGACCCTCTGGTCGGCCACGCTCGATTCCGACCCCATCAAGCCGCAGCGCGAGGCCGACCGGATGCTGCTGAACCTGCCGGCCGCCGCCGCCGGGGCCGTCCGCGACCTGCTGGTCGTCTACGAGACGCCGGTCGGGGGGCTGGGTTTCTGGCGCGGCGTGGACGTGCCGGCGCCGCGGCTGGTGCTGCACGCCGGCACGGTCGGCGAGGGCGAAGAGGTGCCCGTGGCCGACCTGCTGTGGCGCCTGTTCATGCCCACCGGGTACAAGGTCATCCGCTCGGAGGGCAGCGTCGTGACGCACGAGGTGGCCCCGCCGCCGCTGGCCGTCGCCAACGTGGCCACGGCGCTGTACTACGGGTCGGGCGGCGTGGACTTCGACCACGGCGCCCTGGGTCTCGTCCTGGGGTTCGGCGGCTGCGCCGCGCAGATGGCGGCTCCCAAGGTGCAGATGGTGCAGAATGTCGGGCAGAGGCCGGGCCGTGAGGTGGCGGAGCAGCTCAGCCTCGGGGGCGTCGAGGCCGACGAGGAGGCCGGGGGCGAGTCGCGCGAGGAGTTCAAGCGCGCCGAGGGGGAGAAGAACGGCCGGACGGGCGGCATGCGCTCGCGCGGTCGCGTCGCGGGCGGCAAGGAGGATGCCGACCGCCTTCATAAGAGAATGCCGGCCGGACCGGATGGGGACGAGTCGGCTTCCGCCGCGGAGCCCGACGCCAAGCCGGCCGAGGAACCGGCGCCGGCGACCCCGCCGCCACCCACCGCCACCACGGCGCCGGCCAGGCCGGCCAAGGCGCCGGTGTCCAAGAAGGATATCGCCAAGGAACAACTCCGAAAGGCCTGGGCCCTGGAGGGCGTGGCCAGTCTCGACATCCGCCTGGTGCCCACCGGCGAGGCCGTCACGTTCCGCAGCCTCGGGTCGGAGCCGCGGCTCGACCTGACCGTCGCCGACGGCGGCCGCATCGAGACCCTGGCGTGGGGACTGGCGCTGGCGGTCATCGTGGTGGGCGTGGCCCTGACGACGCAGCGGGTCTGGCGCAAGGCGGCGTACGTGGTGGGCGTCGGCCTGGTGGCGACGCTGATTCCCGTCATCACGGCCCGCATCGAGTTGGCGATGGTCGTGAACGGGGCGTTCTACGCGGCGTGCGTGCTGATACCGTACTACCTGGCGGCCAGTTGCGTTCGATGGTTTGCCGGCAAGGTGCGCGGGGCCTTCGTGCCGCCGGTGGTGGCGGCGGGGATGGTGCTCGTGGCGGCGGCGCTGTTGATGACGGGCGCCCCGGCCGCGGCCGAGGAGAAGGACGGGCCGTACGTCGTCCAGATCGTGCCGCCGCCCAAGCCGGTCAAGGTGCCCGCCGACGCCATCATCCTGCCGTACGACCCGGCGTCGAAGACGGGCATCCAGGAGGCCGGCCGCCTGCTCGTTCCGTATGACAAATATGTCGAGTTGTGGAACCTGGCGTACCCCGACAAGCCCATCGGCGCCAAGCCGCCGCCCGCGCCGTACGCGCTGGCGGGTGCGGCGTTCCGCGCGACCCTGCGCGGCGACGAGTTCCTGCTGGTCGAGGGCACCCTCGACGTCGACGTCTACGCCGACGACTACGTGGCGGTGCCGCTGCCCCTGGAGGGCGGCGTCCTGGCCAAGGCCGACCTCGACGGCCGGCCCGCCCGCCTGAGCGTGGCCGACGTCGATCCCAGTGCGCCCCAGAGCAAGGACGCCAAGGAACCGCCCAAGCGGTCGTTCGTCGTGCTGTACGTCTCGGGCAAGGGACGGCACCGCCTGGACGTGGCGGTGCGGATGCGGTTGTCGCGCCGCGGCGGATGGCGCGTGACCGAGGGGCGTGTGCCGGCCGCCCCCGCCACGGCGCTGACCCTGACGGTGCCCGACGCCGGCACCGAGGTCCGGTTGGGCGGCGTGTCGGACCGCGCGGTCTACGAGACGAAAGCCGCCGGCGAGGCCATCCGCACGGCCCTCGGCGCCGACGGATCGGTCGGCGTCCAGTGGCGGCCGAAGGTCGCCGAAGGCCAACTCGACCAGACCCTGACGGCCGATTCCCAGGCCGTCCTCGACGTCCAGGAAGACAGTCTGCGCCTCGTCTGGTCGCTCCACCTCGAGTTCCGCCACGGCGAACGCGACTTCTTTACCGTCGAGGTCCCCGCCGGGTACGCCGTTGAGAAGGTCGAGGGGACGAACGTCCGCGGTTGGGAACTGAAAGACGCCGCCGGCCGCCGCGAGGTCACGGTGACGCTGCTCAAGCGGGCCAAGGGCTCGGAGGATTTCACGGTCTCGATCTGGCAGCAGGCCGGGCAGGGCGCGGCCCCGTTCGGCGGGCAGCCGTTCGAGGTGCCCGTCATCGGCGTGACGGGTGCCCAGCGGCACACGGGCCGGCTCGTCATCCGGCGCAGCCCGCTGCTCGACCTGCGGACGGTCGGCACCACGGGCGTGCGGCGCGACGACCTGCCGGCCGAGACGAAGAAGAAGCCCCAGGCCGGCGCGGCCGAGGTCGAAAGCCCCCTGGGCATCCGGCCGTTCCAGGCGTACGCTTTCGTGGCCACGCCGTTCTCGGTCCGTCTGGCGGCCGAGCCGGTGGCGGCGCGCAAGTCGGCGACCGTCCAGATGATCGTCCGGGTGGCCGAGCGCGAGCGGAGCCTGGAGGCCCGGGCGACCTTGAGCGTCGAGAACCGGCCGCTGTACTGGGCGCGGTTCGTCGTTCCGCCGGACCTCGACCTGGAGCGCGTTCTGGCGCCCGGCGCGTTCGAGTGGGCCCTGACCGACGACGGCGGCCGCAAGGTCCTGACCGTTTACCTGGCCGGCGGCGTCCAGGGCCAGTGCCCCATCGTCATCCAGGGCAAACTCGGCCAGGACGCCAAGACGCTCGAAACGGCCGTGCCGCGCATCGAAGTCCTCGACGTCGAGCGGCAGCAGGGCGACGTCGTCGTGCAGGTCGACCCGGCGTTCGACGTGCGGACCGAGGACCTGGCGAACATCGAGCGGGTGCTCCTGCAACAGGTCAGCAGCTGGCTGAGCAACGACCAGAAGGGCCTGGCGGTGCTGGCGCTGCATTACACCCGGCCCGACTACGCGGGGCGGCTGGTCCTGGCGGCCCGCCAGCCGGACGTTGCGTGCTTCACGGTCACCAACTCGCGGGTCACCGACCGCTCGATCGACGAAACGATCCTGGTCAACTGGACCATCAAGAACGCCGGCGTCCGCGAGGTCACGTTCCTGCTGCCGGCCTGGATGAAGGACGCCCGCATCCAGGTGCCGCTCCTCAGGCAGAAGACGATTACCCCCGTGGGCGACGACGGGGCGATGGTGCGGGTGCGCCTGGAACTCCAGGACGAGGTCATGGACGACCTGCGCGTCCTGGTGGAGAACGACCGGCTGCTGTCGGCCGGGACGCACGACGTGCCGATTCCGGTCGTCGAGACGGGCCGGACCGATCGCCGGTACGTGGCCATCGAGAGCGCGGGCCGCGACGAGGTGGTCATCGCGCAGCAAGACGGCCTGGAATCGCTGAACCGCCAGCAGAAAGAGTGGGCGGCGGTGGCGGGGATCCTTCGCGGCGGCATGACGCAGGCGTTTATCGTCGCGCCGGGCGCCGAGGCGCCCCGGCTGGCGTTCCAGACGAAGGAACGTGCGGCCGTCGAGACCGTCGGTGCACGCATCGGCCTGGCGCAGACGGATTTGGTGATGGACTCCAGCGGCGCCTACCGCGGCCAGGTGGTCTATCGTATCGACAACCGGATCGAGCAGTTTCTGGAGGTCGAGATGCCCCAGGGGGCGGCGCTCTGGACGGCCGTCGTGGCCGGCGAGCCGGTCAAGCCGACCCTTATGGACGACGCCGCCGCGCCGCGACGCGTGCGCATCCCCATCGTCAAGACCGCCTCCGGCGACCTCGACTACGCCGTCGTTCTGAAGTACGGCGGCCGGATCGAGTCGCTGGGCGCCCTGGCGTGGTCGGTCGAGTTCCCGCTGGTCCGCGCCGTCAACATCAACGCCGAACTCAGCCAGGTGCAGTTGTACCTGCCCGAGACGCACGTGTGGTTCGACTTTGGCGGCACGATGACCCGCGTGACCGAGGCGGGCACACTCGAGGCGGGCCTGCTGTCGTACCAGAACAAGGTGGCCGACCGCCTGATGCAGACGCTGCGGTCCGAGAACCCCTTCGCCCAGATGCGGGCCAAGTCGAACCTGGCCAACGTCGGCCAGTCGCTCCAGGGGCTCCAGGAGGACCTAAAAAGTTACCGCGGCAACGCGACCGTGCAGACCGAACTTTCGAGCAGCGCCACCATCCTCCAGAGCGTCGGCCGCGAGATCGAGTCGCAGGAAAAGGCCCAGCGCGACGAGGTGGGTTATAACAACGACTCCATGCGCGAACTCTACGCCGGACAGCGAAACCGCCGCGCCCGCAATCTCGTCCAGGACCTCTCGCCCAACTGGAAGGAATCCGCTCAGAAGCCGGCGGCCAGGCCGGCCGACCAGCCGCAATTCAACGAAGCCTGGTTCGACCAGAACGCCCTCGCCAACAAGGAAGCCGAGGCCGCGCAGGGCAAGGTCGGCGTCCGATTCCGCGACAGCAAGCAGGTGGAAGACCTCCAGCGCAAGCAGGTCCAGGCGCCCGGCCAGGCCGGGGTCCAGATGTTCGACAATTTCGCCATCCTCGGCGACAAGGCCGGCAAGGCCCAGGAGAAGGCCAAGCAGGCCGCCGAGCCCCAGCAGCGCGGCCTCAGCCAGGCCGCCGTCGTCGAACGGTACCAACGCAAACTCGAACAACGCGCCGGACAGCAGCAACCCCAGACGGCCACGAGGGGAACAGTGGTCGGCGGCGGTGCCGGGGGCCGCGCGTGGGGCTACATGACGCACAGCGGCGCCGCCGTCACGCACGGCGGGACCATCCTGGCTTTGGTGCCGGCGACCGGCGCTGCCGGACCGGGCGACGTCGCGGGCGCGGCCAGCCTCGACGTCGACCTGCCTCGCCGTGGCACGCTGATCCAGTTCACCGTGCCGCGCGGAGAGGTCGAGGTTACCGCCCGCTCGGCGTCGATGCCGCTCATCGAGGGTCTCGAGCGCGTCGGCGGCGCCGCGGTCCTGGTGATCCTGATTGCCCTGGTGCGGCGGTGGCTCCGCGGCCGCGAGGTGGGCCTGCGGGCACAGGCCGCCGTCTCGACGGCCCTCATCGTGCTGGGCGTCGTCGGGCTGGCGATCGGCATCTTCCCGGTGGCGGGCCTCCTGACGGTGCTGGTGGGCGTGGGCATGAAGGTACGCCTCTTCTTTGCCCGCCGGCGTCCGGCCGCGGCCTGACGCGACGGCGCCACCGGGGGCGGTGGCGATGATCCGCCGCCTGTTCCGCTTTCTCTAATGGACATCTGTCGTTGCCGTCGCCCCGCCCCGGCAGCGACGGCCGGAGGCTTCGGACCCCATGGCTTCGGACCTGGACGCCGACCAACGCACCCGCTACGACCGCAACCTCCGCCTGGCCCAGGTAGGCGAGGCGGGGCAGCGGCGGCTCCTGGACGGCCGCGTCGTCGTCGTCGGCGCCGGCGGCCTGGGGTCGGCGGCCATCCTCTACCTGGCGGCCGCGGGCGTGGGGCGGCTGACCATTATCGAGCCCGACCGGCTCGACCCGTCGAACCTGAACCGCCAGATCCTTCACCGCGCTGCCGACGTCGGCCGGCCGAAGGCCGCCTCGGCCGAGCGGGCCGTCCGCGCCCTGAACCCCGACTGCCGCGTCGAGACCGTCGCCGACCCCGTGACGGTCGACAACGCCCCGCACCTGCTGAGCGGGGCCGACCTGGTCCTCGACTGCACCGACAACTTCCCGACCCGGTTCGTTGTGGCCGACGCGTGCTGGCGCCAGGGGCGGCCGCTCGTTTCGGCCGCGGTCCTGCGGTTCGAGGGGCAACTGCTCAGCGTCATCCCCGCCGAAGCGAGCCCGTGTTACCGGTGCCTGCTGCCCGAGCCGCCGGGCGACGAGGTGCCGACGGCCGCCGAGGTCGGCATCCTCGGCGCCGTGGCGGGCGTCCTGGGCACGCTCCAGGCCGTCGAGGCCGTCAAGATCCTCCTGGCCGCGGGCGAGAACATGGCCCATCGCCTGGGCGTATACGACGGTCTGGCGGGGACGTATCGGACGATCCGGCGGCGGCGCGACCCGGCCTGCCGCTTCTGCGGCGGTGCGCCGAACGGCGGTGGATGAAGCAACCCATCTAGCGCTACTCTGTAACTCGTCGTCACCGTGCGCGGCGGCCTTCCTAGGCCGCCGCGACAGGTTGCTCTGCGTCAATTCGCGGTGGCCTGGGAAGGCCACCGCGCGGGGTCCAAAGGAGCCCACACCGCGTTGACGAAATAGCACCAGGACTGCGCGGCGAGCGGCCTCGCCGGGCCGCCCGCGTCTGTTTCGCAAAGACAACGCGGCGGCCTGGGAAGGCCGCCGCGCGTCACTCTGAGTGTTCAGACAGTTTCCAGGACTCGCGCCTGGCCGCGCCGTTACAGGTTGCCCCCGCCCCTGGGGGGTCTCGGGCCTCTCGGGCCTTCGCCCCTCGGCGGCCTTGGGCCTCTCGGGCCTTCGCCCTGGGGCGGCGGGCCATCGGGCTTTTCGCCCTCCGGCGGCTTGGGCCGATTCGCTTCCATGAACCGGCTGATGACGTGCATCGTGAACCGGGTGCCCAGGCGCGGCCCCAGAACCTCGACGGCCGCGCGGTGGAACGTCGCCAGCGCCTCGGTGAACGCCCGCACGGCGGGCTCGAGTTGCTCGCGTTTTTCGGGCGGAATCGGCGGCATCGGGGGCGGGCCTCTTCCCGGCCCTTCGCCGTCGGGCCGGTCTCTCATCCCGCGCGGCGGGGGAGGCGGACGGCCCTCGCCCGGATTGTCCTGCCCGAAGACCACCATGGCGGGTACCGCGACCAACAGCACCAGAAGACCAACGATCGTTAACCGCTTCATGTCTCTCTCCTTTTGTTTCGCTTCGGACGCGGGTCCCTTCGACCCACGTGCTCCTGCGATGGCGCCAGTCTGAACGCGGGGGTGGTCGGGGTTATTGCAGGAAAGCACCGGGCCCGAGGGCGGCTACCCGCAAGACCCGTCTTCAGACGGAGCCTTCGTGCGGCGGCGCGGCGGGCCCGGGTCTCCTCGTCACGGCGCCTGCGGCAGGACGACGAACACGTTGAACTCCGGCCCCGTGGCGGGCGGCACGTAGTCGGGTTTGCCCACGGGCGCCGGCGCCCGATACTCGGTCATCGGCACGCGCACGGGTTTGCCGTCGTATCGACCTGCGACAATGGGGTTGCCGAAGAAATCCTGGGCGCTGACGAGGCGGTACGCGGCCCCCGTCTTCAGGAGACCTTCGAGGTTGACCTCGACTTCGCTCCGGCGGTCCCAGTTGTACACGATGACGTGGGCCCGGCCGGGTTCGTACCGGTTGGGGCGGACGAAGACTTTCGTGCCCGTGGGCCGGCCCCGGATGAGCGTGTTCGATGCCGCCAGGTCGAGGCCCTCGGGCGGCGGACCGACGCCCACGGGTCCGTCGGGCGCGATGAACGTGTTGCCCGTCACCTCGAGCCGCTCCCACTTCGTCAGGGTCGACGGCCCCACGAAGTAGTTGCCCGTGACGACGGCGTCCTTGTTGTCGGCCCCGTACCCGAGTTGCAGGGCCGTGGCGCGGTGGCCGGTGGAGTAGGTGAAGTTGTCTCGCACGACGATCCGTTCCGAGGGGCTTCCGCCGCCCACCAGGATGCCCGGGGCGAGGCTCTGGGCGCTCTTGGCGGCCCCGTTGTTGAAACTGGCGTTGCCCTCCAGGTGGAACCCGTTGATGAAGGCCCGGCTCGACCCGTACGCGTGGATGCCGTAACAGAACTGGTTGAACAGCACGCAATCGACGATGCGCTTGGTGCCCGTCCTGTTCTGGGCGTAGATGGCGTGGCCGTGTCCGCGGTCGGGCGCGTCCCATCCATTATTATAGATAATGCATCCGTAGAGTTCGCCGCCCTCGCCGCTCGACCACCACCCGAACCCGTTCGAGCCGTCGTGCACCACCAGGTTGATGAAGGCCAGGTGGCCGCCCATGGCGTTCACCCCGCCGCGCGCCGACTCCGCCGGATGCGAGCCCTTGTCGTCGGCCCACCGGTCGGTGCCGGAGCAGGTGACCTCGAAGCCCCAGTACCGGGCGTGCTCGCCCTCGACGGTGAAGAGACCCAGTTTCCCGTCGGCCGCGACACAGTCGACGGTGGCCCGCTCGCCCGGCGCCTGGCGGAGCGTGACGGGGGCCTCGGCCGTGCCCTTGAGGCGCGCCGTGAAGATGCCCCGGTACGTCCCGCCCAGCAGCCAGAGGGTGTCGCCCGGCCGGACGGCGGCCGGCTGGGCCAGGGCGGTCGCCAGGTCCCAGGGGCCGGTCTTCGACCCGTCGCCGTACCGGCGACGGCTAAACGTGGCGCGCGACCGTTTAGCCGCGGCCGGTACGGCCGCGGGAACTTGCGCCCAGCCTCGTCGCCGTGCCGGCGACGGCTAAACGCGGATTTGCGTCGCCGTACCGGCGAGGGCCGAACGCCGCCTTACTTCGCGGGGAAACTCAGCCGGTCCAGCGGGTCGGTGCCGGCCGTCTTCTCCTCGTCGTCGGTCCAGCCGTCGCCATCGTCGTCGGTGTCGGCGTTGTCGCCCGTGCCGTCGCCGTCGGTGTCGCGGCACTCCTTGGGGTCCAGGGGGAAGGCGTCCCACGGCACGGCGCCCGAGCGCGGCACGCCGTCGCCGTCGATGTCGAGTTCCTCGCAATCGGGCGTGCCGTTGCCGTTGCGGTCGTCGCCCTTGCCGTCGGCGTCGACGTCGGCATCGATGTTATCGCCGATGAGGTCGCCGTCGGCGTCGGCCCATTCCGACGGGTCGAGCGGAAAGGCGTCCTTGGCGTCGGGCGTGCCGTCGTTGTCGTCGTCCGGGTCGCGATCGTTGGGGATGCCGTCGCCGTCGACGTCGGGCGGTGAGTCGGGCGTGATGAGCAGCGCCAGGTCGATCGCGAACGCCGGGGCCGCGAACGTGTGCCGGCCGGACGGGGCGTCGGTCGTCGCCAGGATGGCCGCCGTCTCGGGCGAGTACCAGTACGCCTTGGCGGGGCAGGGCACGTCGAGCGTTACCTTGATGCCCTCCAGGGGGGTCGCGTGGTCCTTCGGGTGTTCGAGGTAGACGCCGGCCCGGCGGTCGTTGGCCAGGCCCCAGGCCCGGGCGTCGGCGTGCGGGGTCACCTCCACGGGCACCATCCGCAGGCCCGCGCCCAGGGCGTAGGCGAACGACTGCATGGCCCGGACGTACTCGCGTTCCCGGGGCCCCAGCCAGATGTTCATGAAGTGCCCGTCGCGGGCGTAACTGGTGTTCCAGAAGACGAGCGAGACCTCGTTGAAGAAGGCGGCCCAGTTTCGGAGTCGCATCCGCAGGGCCGACCCCGGGTCCCAGACGCCGCCGATGCCCTTGGCGGCCAACTCGCCCATGCGCTTGGCGTCGACGACGTTGCCGGTCTCGCCCACGATGACGGGTTTGCCGGGCTTCTTCCAGCCCGTGCACATCCCGGCCATGCCGCCGGCGGCGCCGTCCTCGCCCAGGCCCAGGTACGCGTGCGGGGCCGACAGGTCGATGTCCTTCAGGTGCGGCCGTTCCCAACTGGTGGTCACGGGATGGTGGTACGGGTCGATGGACTTCAGGTACGGGGCCATCTGGGCGTACCACTCGTCCTTGGCGTTCTGCTCGTTCAGGAACTCCCAGAAGTCGACGTAGGCGCCCCAGCGGTCGACGTGGTACTTGATCTGGCGTTTGACTTTCGCCATCGCCTCGGCGTCGTCCGGATGGTCGTTGGCGACCTTCATGTATCCGAAGATGCCGTAGAAGACGCGCAGGCCGTAGGCCCGCATGCGGGCCAGGAGCTCGTCGGTCATCACGCTCTCGTGCGTGCCGACATGGTCGAGGTTGTGCGAGATGGTGTACGAGAAGTTGTGCTGGCTGAACCGCATCATGTTGAAGCCGCAGGCGGCAAAGCGGCGGAACTGCGCGTCGGCGTTCTGCGGGTTCGGGGCCGGGCCACGCCGAAAAAGCGCCCCCGCCGGCGAGGCGGCCAGGTCCTTGCGGTCGGTCCGGAACGGACCCTCCAGCGACGCCTGCGACAGCACCGACCCCACGCCCGGGTTGTCGAACCAGCCGTCCTGCAGCCCGATGGGGTGGTACGGCGTGCCGTCGTCAAAGACCCATCGCATGGGGCTCCGGGGGTCCTGGCGGACGAAACCGTGCAGGGGGCGGCGGCCCTGGATGCACTCGACCGCGCCCCGGCCGGCGGCCTGGTTGCCCGTGGCGTCGGCGAACGTCCAGGCGTAGGTCCAGCGGCCGACCTCGTTGGGTGCGAAACGGGCCTTCCACAGATTCGGCTTGCCCAGGACGTACTCGACCTCGACGCGGCGGCCCTGGTGGCCGGCCGGCATCTCCTTGCGGCGAATCTGGGTCGGCGTGGTCGAGCCATAGTGGAATCCGCCCACCGTGTACGCCCGGCCGCCGGGCGACGTGAACACGACCTCGATCGTCACGTCGGCAAACGGGTCCTTGACCGCGCCGTCGTGCCGCAAGGTGACCTCGAAGATGTCCCACCGCGGGACCGTCTTCGTGTTCTGGGACGCCGCGACGTCCAGGCCGGCGCCGGCGGCCGTGCCGGCCGACCACGCGACCAGCACCACGGCTGCAAGCAGTCCGGTTGCTTTCATGGCTGTGACCTCCCGCTACCGGCTCTCAAGATTGCGTATTCACATCCCTTGGGCGCGGTGGGTCCCCGTACCCACCGCGCCGACCCGCAGTCGGACGCCCAGCGCGGCGGGTGCGGGGACCCGCCGCGCAGACACGCAATCTCAAATTGCTCCGGCGACCATGGACCGGCCGGCCAGGTGCCCGCTTGCGAAGGCCCACTGAAGGTTGAACCCGCCGCTGGGTCCGTCGAGGTCCAGGATTTCGCCCGCGAAGGCGAGACCCGGCAGGCGGCGGCTCCCGAGCGTCGCCGGGTCGACCTCCTTCAGCGCCACCCCGCCGCGCGTCACCATGGCGCGGTCCCAACCCTCGGTGCCCGTGACGGTCAGGGGCAGGGCGGTCAGGAGGTCGGCAAGCGTGCGGCGGAGCGGCCGCGTCAGCCGCCCCGGCCGCCAGCCGGGGTCGATGCCCGCCAGCCGGCAGAGCACTTTGGCCAACGACCGTGGCACGTGCCGGCCGAGCAGCGTGCCGAGGGTCCTGGCCCCGTCCGATTCCTGCCAGCGGTCGAACCGCCGGATCCACTCCTGGTGGGTGGTTCCCGGCACAAGGTCGAGGCGAAGCGGCACCGTCGGCCGGTGTGCGAGCATCGCCGCCACGTCGCCCGAGAGGTCGAGCACCGCCGGGCCCGAGAGGCCCGTGTGCGTCAGGAGGACGTCGCCCGTCCGGCCCGCCTTCGCCTGTCTGGGCAGGTCGATGCGGACCCGGGCGGCCGGCAGCGCGACGCCCGCGCACTCGGCCGGCCACGTTTCCCGCGTCACCAGCGGCACGAGGGCCGGCGTCGGCTCGACCATCGAGTGCCCCGCCTGCCGGGCGAGGGCGTATCCTGTGCCGGTGGCGCCGAGGGCGGGGTAGCCGCGCCCGCCCGTCGCCACGACGACGTGCCGCGCAGCAACGGGGCCGCCGTCGGTCTCCAGACCCTGGAGCGTGCCGTTGCCGATGGCGAGGCCGGTCACGCGGACCCGTGCGCGGACGACGCCGCCGAGCGTCTTCATCCGCCGCCGCAGGGCGTCCAGAACGTCGGCGGCCTTCTCGCTGACGGGGTAGACGTGCAAGCCGTCGGGCGCGTGGGTGGGCACGCCCAAGGCGTCGAAGAACCGGCGCAGGCCGTCGCCGTCCATGGCCGCGAGCGCGGGCTGCATGAACCGGCCCTGTCGCCCGAAGCGGGCCATGAACTCCTCGGGGGGGAGCGTGTTGGCGAGGTTGCACCGTCCGCCGCCGGTGGCGAGGAGTTTGCGGCCGGGGACCTGGAGTTGTTCGAGCACCAGGACGCGGCGTCCGCCCTGGGCCGCGGTGATGGCGGCCATCAGGCCGGCCGGCCCGGCGCCGACGACCGCCACGTCGGCCGCCTCGCTGCCGATTGCGGAGGATTCCATGAGGGTGCATCGTAGCGGCACGGCCCCGCCGCCGCAACGATGTGGGTTGCGGTTGACCCCTGCCGCCCCGCACGCTATGCTGATGGTCGGACGCGGTAGCACAAACCACAAGGAGGAAGCACCATGGCGGATCACGTGAAGAAGGCCCGCGAGGCCCTCGGGACGATTATGGCGGAGTTCGCTCCCGCGAAGGACCACGCGGTGGGCGCCGGGCGGGAGTTCCTGCTCGCACTGCGGAGCGTCGTGGACGCCGAGATCAACCTGCTGGACCGCGCGACGAAGAAGAAACCGTGCTGCGGGGCCGAGCCGCCGGCCGCCCCGTCGAAGTGCGACACCGGCTGCGACTGCGAGGGGTCCGCGTAGGCCCGCGACGTTACGTCGCTCCTTTATGCCGCGCGGCGGGTACGGGGACCCGCCGCGCAAACACATGGCCGCGGCCGCGAGGCGCGGCCTTGGGCGTCAGCGTCTGGCGCCCTTGACGGCCATGGCGGCGGCCAGGACGCGGTCGGCGAGTTCCTCTTTGGTGACCTGGGTGAGGGTCTCGGTGCGTCCGCCGGGTGTCAGGATGAGTGCGTCCTGGCGCGGGGCGTCGATGGCGTCGGCCGAGTTGGCGACGACCAGGTCGAGCCCCTTGGCCTCCAGTTTGCCGCGTGCCCGGCGTTCCAGGTCCGTCGTTTCCAGGCAGAATCCCACGAGGACCTGGCCGCGCCGCCGGCGTCGGCCCATGCTGCCGAGGATGTCGGCGGTGGCTTCGAGTTCGATGCTGATGCGTCCGGGCCGTTTCTTGATCTTGTGCTGCTCGCGCCCGACGGGCCGGAAGTCGGCGACGGCGGCCGCGGCGATGAAAACCTCGCACCCGTCGAACCGGGCGACCGTGGCCTCGAACATGTCGGCGGCGCTCGTCACGCGGACGAGGTCGTCGACCTCGGGCGGTTCGAGGTGGGTCGGCCCCAGGATGAGGGTGACGTGGTGCCCCTGGGCCTTGGCGGCGGCCGCCAGAGCGACCCCGATACGCCCGCTCGATGCGTTCGAGATGTACCGCACGGGGTCCAGGTACTCGCGCGTGGGTCCGGCGGTGATGAGAATGCGCATGCGAACTCCTCGATCGGGGAGGTCCGGATGATCATCGCCGGCCATCGTGCGGCCGCGGCGCCGGCGTTGTGCGTGGCTCACGGCTTGGTTTTGCGTGGCGTCTCGCCCAGGAGGCGGGCGACGGACGCCAGGATGTCTTGGGGTTCGGCCATGCGGCCTTCGCCGACGGTGCCGCAGGCCAGGTGCCCCTGGGCCGGTCCGACGAACCGTATGCCGCGCGACCGTAGTGTCTCGCAGTTCGCCTGGACGGCCGGGTGCCGCCACATCCGCTCGTTCATGGCCGGCGCCACGATGACGGGGGCGTCGACGGCCAACAGCAGGGTCGAGAGCAAATCGTCGGCGATGCCGTGGGCGAGTTGGCCGAGGAGGTTGGCCGTCGCCGGGGCGACCACCACCAGTTCGGCCGCCTGGGCCAGGCCGACGTGGTCGGCCCGGACCGACTCGGGCGGCGCCCACAGGTCCGAGTAAACCGGTCGGCCGGAGAGCGTCTGAAACGTCAGCGGGCCGACGAACCGCTTGGCGGCCTCGGTCATGACGACCGTGACGGCGGCGCCGGCCTGGACGAGGCGCGAGACGAGCGTCGCGGTCTTGTAGGCCGCAATGCCGCCCGTGACGCCGACGAGGACCTCGCGGCCGGCCAGGGTCTTGGATTCGGGTTGGGGCGTTGTCATTGCCGAAGGCTCCGCGCAGCGGTGGCGGCTGCCATGCCTGGGTCGTCCGGGCGGGGCCAGGATGCCCGGTCCGCCAGGCCGGCACCGCGGATCACGTCTACTTGTCTTCCTCGCCGGGGAGGCCCTCTTGTCCCTTGGCCGCCGCGGCGCCCGTCTCGCGCGGTTCCAGGGTGATTTTGCCCTCGAGGACCTCCTGGACGACGGCCTCCATCAGCGTCATGTTGCCTCGCTCGACCAGCAGGGGCGCGCCCAACGTCACGTCGACGAGCCGCTTCTGGACGAGGGAGGCCAGTTTGAACCGTCCGCCCGCTTTGTTGACGACGTCGTCGCTTTTGAGTGCCTCAATCACGATTGCTTCCTCCGTGTTTCGACCCATTCGATGACCTGCCGGACGGCGTCGTCGAGGCGGTCGTTGACGACCTCGGCGTCGTAGCAGCCGGCTTGCCTGGCTTTCCGGACTTCTTCCTGGGCCTGGGCGACCCGTTGGCTGGCCTCCTCGGGCGCTTCGGTGCCGCGCTTCGAAAGGCGCGACCGAAGGGCCTGAGGGTCGGGCGGCAGCAACAGGATGGCCAACGCCTCTGGAAACTTCTTCTTAATCTGGATCCCGCCCTGAACGTCGATCTCCAGGAGCAGGACGTCGCCGGCCTGGCGTGCCCGGTCGAGTTGCTCGACGGGGGTGCCGTAGAGGCGGCCGAAGACCTCGGCCCACTCGACGAATCGCCCCTGGTCGGCGCGCCGGCGGAACTCTTCCTCGCCGATGAAGTCATAGTCCTTTCCGTCGACCTCTCCGGCCCGCCGCGGCCGCGTGGTGGCGCTGGTGCTGATGGGCACACCCATCCGCTCGGCGACGGCCCGGCAGACGGTCGTCTTGCCCGCGCCGCTGGGCCCGCTGACCACGACGAGGTGGCGGCCCGAGGCCGGCGGCCGCGCGCCCGGCGTGCTGCGTTTCGCCACTGGCTCTGGAGCGGTCATTCGATGTTCAGCGACTGTTCGCGGAGCCGGTCGATGCCGACCTTGATCTCGACGACCTGGCGTGAGATCTCCGGGTCGTTCGCCTTGGAACCGATCGTGTTGACCTCGCGGTACATTTCCTGGGTCAGGAACTCGAACTTCCTGCCGGCGAGCCCCGAGTCGGCCAGCACCTCGCGGAACTGGGCCACGTGGCTCGCCAGACGGGCCAGTTCCTCGTTGATGTCGGACCGTTCGGCAAAGAAGGCGACCTCGCGGATGAGCGTCTGGTCGTCGGGCGTCACGTCGACGCCGTTGAGCATCGCCTCGACGCGTTCCTTGAGCCGCACGCGATACTCGTCGACGACGGTCGGCGCCCGGGCCTGGATGGCGGCGATGCGCTGCTCGACGTCGTCGATCGTGGTCGCCAGGTCGCCGGCGGTGGCCTGGCCCTCGGTGTCGCGCATGCGGTTGAGGTTTTCGACGGCGGCCGCGACGGCGGCCTCAATCTCGCGCGGCAGGTCGTGGATGCCCGTCAGCAGGATCTCCTCGCTTCCGACCACGCCCGGCAGGGTCAGCAGGGCGTCGTCGGACAGGTGGTCGGTCACGGCGGCCAGGTCGCGCTTGTAGGCCGCCAGGATGTCGGTGTTGATGGGGGCGCGGGCGGCGACACCGCGCGGCTCGACCGTCAGGGCCACGTTCACGGTGCCGCGGCTGATGGCCTTGCGCAGAAGACGCTCGATGGTCACCTCGACGGCGCCCAGGCCGCTGGGCACCCGCTGGTTCACTTTGAGAAAGCGGTTGTTGACGGACCGAACCTCGACCACGATGCGGACCTGGTCGTTCGTCCGCTCGGCCGCGCCATAGCCTGTCATACTGCGGATCATCGTGTCGTGACTCCTCGCGGCGGACAAGTCCGCCGGCTAACAAACGGTTTCGACTCCTCGCGGCGGACAAGTCCGCCGGCTAACTTTTCTTGCCCGGCGCCGCGCGGCTGCCGGGTTTGACGAGCGGCAGGCCCTCGCGGCACAGGGGACACTGGTCGGCCGGGTACGCCGGCACGTCGATGCTGACGAGGGCCGCCAGCGGCAGGCCGAAACCGGGGTCGCGGCCGCTGGTGCGGTCCACCAGGGCCGCCACGCCCACCACCTCGGCGCCGGCGGCCGTGACCATCTGCTGGACCTCGCGGAGGCTGCCGCCGGTGGTCACGACGTCTTCGGCCAAGAGGACCTTCTCGGCGGGCTGGACGGCGAAGCCGCGCCGCAGAGTCATGCAGCCGTTCTCGCGTTCGGCAAAGATGGCCCGGGTGCCCAGGGCGCGGGCCAGTTCCTGGGCCACGACGATGCCGCCGATGGCCGGGCCGATGACGGTCTGGGCGCAGCCGGCCGAAACGGCCTTGGCCAACTGGCCGCACAGGCGCTCGGCCCGACGCGGGTCCTGAAGGACGAGGGCGCACTGGAGGTACACGGGGCTGTGCATGCCGCTCGAGAGCAGGAAGTGGCCCTCGAGGAGGGCCCCCGCCTCGCGAAACGTCTCGAGAATGGCCGACTGGTCCGCCATACGGACTCCCCGTCCCCCGCGCGCTACGGCGCGGGCTTGGTCTCGCCGGCCGGCGTGCCCGCGGCAGGCGCGTCGGTGTCGGTGCCGGTGTTCTCGTCGGTGGCCGGGGTGTCGGCGGCACCACCCGGTTCGGCCGTACTCGTGGCCTTGGGTTTCTCGGGCGGCAACGCGTCGGCGGGCCGCATGACCCAGGCCGTGAGGATCGACAAGACGAAGAAGAGGCCCCCGACGACGGCGGTGGCCTTGATGAAGACGTCGGCCGTCTTGGTTCCGAAGGCGCTATGGCCGCCGGGGCCGCCAAACGCCCCGGCCAGGCCGCCGCCGCGGCCTTTCTGAATCAGGACCAGAAGGACCAGGATGACGGCCGTCAACACGAACATGACCATGCATACGGTTTCCACGGATCACCTCGTATCACAAGTTGCTCGGTTTACGTCGCCGTGCCGGCGACGGCTAAACGGTTCATGCGTCGCCGTGCCGGCGACGGCTAAACGGTTCATGCGTCGCCGTGGGTGGCGACGGCTAAACGGTTTGTGCCCTGGCGGCCTCGGTGATGATGGTGCTGAACGACTCGGCCTTGAGGCTGGCGCCGCCGACGAGTGCCCCGTCGATGTCGGGCTGCCCCAGAAGATCGTACGTGTTGTCGGGCTTGACGCTGCCACCATACTGAATGCGGATCGCCTGGGCCAGGGGCGCATCGTACAGGTCGGTCAGCAGGGCCCGGATAAACGCGTGGACCTCCTGGGCCTGGTCGGGGGTGGCGGTCTCGCCGGTTCCGATGGCCCAGACGGGTTCGTACGCGACGACGACCTGGGCGGCCTGGTCCTTCGAGAGGCCTTCGAAGCCGCCGGTCACGTGGCGGCGGACGACGTCCTGGGTCTGGCCGGCCTGGCGCTGCTCGAGGAGTTCGCCGACGCAGAGGATCGGCAGCAGGCCGAAGGCGAAGGCCGCGTGCATCTTCCGGGCGATGAGGTCGTCGGGTTCGCCGAACACGTGCCGCCGCTCGCTGTGACCCAGGATGACGTACCGGCATCCGAGGTCCTTGAGCATGGGCCCGGCAATCTCGCCGGTAAAGGCGCCCTTGGCCTCGACGCCCATGTTCTGGCCGCCGACCACCAGGGGCGTGCCCTTGCCGGCAGCCACGACCGCCTCGATGTAACAGGCGGGCGGGCAGGCGCCGACCTCGACGGCCGGCACCTCGGCGGCGGTCTTGGCAGTGGCCTGGGCCAGGGCGACGGCCTCGGCCCGGTTCGTGTGCATCTTCCAGTTGCCACAGATGAACGGCTTACGCATGCGAGCGACCTCCGCCGTGAATCGGTCGGTGCGGGTTACGGTAACGCGCTCCCCTTCGGGTCGCGGCTAAACAGTTCGTAAGTCGCCATACGGGCGACGGCTAAGTATTCGTACGTTGTCGTACGGGCGACGGCTAAACAGTTCGTACGTTGCTGTGCTGGCGACGGCTAAACGGGCTGTTGCAGGTGGCGTCCGACGGCGTGGGCGATGGGCGCCAGTTCCTGCATCATCAACCGGAAGGCGTCGGGCGTCAGTTGCTGGGGCCCGTCGCTCATGGCCTTCTCGGGGTCGGGGTGCACCTCGACCATGATGCCGTGGGCCCCGGCGGCCACGGCGGCCAGGGCCATGGGGGAGACGAGTTCGCGGCGTCCGGTCGCGTGACTGGGGTCGACGAGGACCGGCAGGTGACAGGTGCCCTGGATGACGGGCACGGCGGCCAGGTCGAGGGTGTAGCGGGTGGCCTTGTCGAACCCCCGCACGCCGCGCTCGCACAGCATGACGCGGTGGTTGCCCTCGCTGAGGATGTACTCGGCCGACATGAGGAGTTCCTCGGTGGTGGCGGCCGGTCCGCGTTTGAGGAAGACGGGCTTTCGGGTCTGCCCGATCTCGGTCAGGAGGCGGAAATTCTGCATGTTGCGGGCGCCCACCTGGAGGACGTCGGCGTAGCGGGCGACGAGTTCGACCTCGCGGACGTCGACGACTTCGGTGACGGTGGGCAGGCCGACCTCGGCGCCGACGGCCTGGAGGATCTTGAGGCCGTCCTCCCCCAGTCCCTGGAAACTGTAGGGGCTGGTGCGCGGCTTGAAGGCGCCGCCGCGGAGCATCACGGCGCCGGCGTCGCGGACGACGCGGGCGGTGTCGCGGCACTGTTTCTCGCTCTCGATGGCACAGGGGCCCGCGATGACCGAGACGTACGGCCCGCCGGCCTTGAAGGGGCCGATCTCCAGGACGGTGTCCTCGGCGTGGAAGTCGCGGCTGGCGAGTTTGTAGGGCTTCATGATGGGCATGACGGACTCGACACCCGCCAGGCCCGCGAAGAACTCGGCTTTGAGGAGGGTCTCGTCGCCGATGGCCCCGATGATGGTCCGGAACTCGCCGCGCGAGATGTGGGCCTTCAGCCCCAGGTCCTCGATGCGGCCCCTGACCGCGTCGACCTGGGCGTCGGCCGCCTTGGATTGCATGACGATGATCATGCGGAAACGAGCCTCGCGTCGGTTATTCGGCCGTTACGGCCACGGGGAACGACCCCAGGATTTCCAGTTGGCGGCAATGGCGCCGCGACTCTTCGAGGGCCGCCTTGACGTTCTCGTCGTCGGCGTGGCCCTCGATGTCGACGAAGAAGTAATACTCCCACGTCTTGGTGGGGAAGGGGTGCGACTCGATCTTGGTCATGTTGATGCCGTGCCGGCGGATGATGTCGAGGACCTCGACCAGTGCCCCCGCCTTGTGAACGACGCTGAACAGCAGGCAGGTCTTGTCTCGGCCGGTGGGCTTGGGGCTTGCCCGGCCGAGAACGAGGAACCGCGTCTGGTTCCGGGGGTTGTCTTCGATGGAGGGGGCCAGGTTCGTGAGGTCGTACACCTCGGCGGCCATTTCGGAACCGATGGCGGCGGTGCCCTCGACGCGCGAGGCCAGCAGCGCGGCCTCGGCCGTCGACCCCACGGCCACCAGGTCGGCCTGCTTGATGTGCTTGGTAAGCCACTGGCGGCACTGGTCGAAGACCTGTGGTTTGGAGTAGATCTTGGTGATTTTTTCGAGGGTCGTCTTCGACAGGAGGTTCTGGTGGATGGGCAGGGCCATCTCGGCGCAGACCTTGATGGGCCCGTGGACCCACAGGAAACACTCCATGGTGTCGCGGACGGCGCCGCCGGTGGTGTTCTCGACGGGGACGATGCCGTAGTCGGCCGCGGCGCGGGCCACCTGGTCGAAGACCGCCGAGATGTCGCGGACGGAGACGAGTTCGACGCTGTGGCCGAATTTTTCGAGGGCGGCCAGGTGGCTGAAACTGCCCTCCGGCCCCAGGTAGGCGATCTTCAGGGCCTTCTCGAGCGAGAGGCTCCCGCTCATCATCTCTTTCCAGATGGCCATCAGGGCGTGGTCGGAGAGGGGACCCTGGTTGGCCTGCATGATGTGCTCGAAGATCTCGCGTTCGCGTTCGGGGTTGTAGACCGAGTCCTGACCGGCTTGGCGTTTGACCTTTCCGACGTCGACGGCACAGCGGGCCCGCTCGTTGAGCAACTCGACGAGCCGCGTGTCGATGTCATCAATCCGCTTTCTCAGTTCGTCGAGGTTCATGACCGGTCCCGAGTGCCCGACGCGCAGCCACGGCGCCGGCGCACAGTTTCCCCGTTTCCTAAAGCGGCTTACTGTACCCCGGGCCAGGCCAACCGTCAACCCCAAAAAGGCCGACCGACGGGGGCCTGCTCGGGGCGTGGCGCGAAATCGTTGACTTTGCCGCGGGGGGCTGATACACTCCGTTCCAACGTCGAAAGGCGTTTCCTGGCGGTCGGACGAGCGGTCTCTAGGGATGGAGGAATACTTTGCAGATAGAAGTCACCGTTCGGCACGATTCGATTGCCGACGAGATGAAGGACCGGGCTAAGGAGAAAGCCGGGAGACTGCTCAAGTACTACGACAAGATTCAGTCGATCCGGGTGGTGCTCAACAAGGGGGGCGACGGGTTCTCCTGCGAGCTGATCGTCAACCTGGAGCGGACGCACGACCTGGTGGCCCATGCCGTGGGGCACGACTTGCACGCGGTCATCGACCAGGCGGTGGACCGCCTCGAGCGGCAGTTGATCGAATACAAGGACCGGACCCGCCACCGGAAAGGCCGCGGGCCGAGCCCGCATCAGCCCACGCGCACGTAGGCGGCGTTGGTTACGAGGACCTGCCCAGATGAAACTGATGGAATTCATCGCGCCCGACGCCGTCCTGCCCAGTCTGGCGGCGGAGACGGCCCGGGCCGTGATCGACGAGATGGTCGGCCACTTGGTCACCATCAAGGCCCTGGCGAAGAAAGACCACGCCAAGGTGGTGGAGGCCGTCCTGCGTCGCGAGAAGAAGGGGACGACGGGGTTCGGCAACGGTGTCGCGATCCCGCACGCCAAACACGAGGGCATCAAGGGGGTGGTGGGTCTGGTGGCCCGCAGCGCCGCGGGTATCGATTTCGCCTCCCTGGACCGCGAGCCGGTCCGCCTGTTCTTCCTGCTGCTGTCGAACCCGGATCAGCCCGAGCAGCACCTGAAGGCGATGGAGCACATCTTCCGCAGCATCAAGAACGACCACCTCCGCCGCTTCATGTGCCAGGCGTCCACCCGCGAGGAACTGGTGGACTTGCTGCGCGAGGCCGATGAGGAAATGGGATGACGCCCGCCGGCGTCGGCCCCCACGCCCTGGGAAGACATGCTTGTGCCCGTACGCGAGGTAAAAATCGTCAATCCTCAGGGGCTGCACATGCGGCCGGCGGCCAAATTCGTCGAGACCGCCGGCCGGTTCGACTGCACCGTCACGGTGCACAAGGGCGACCAGGAGGTCAACGGCAAGATCATTACGGAGATGATGTTGCTTGAGGCCGCGCCGGGCACGATGCTCCTCCTGGAGAGCGAAGGGAAAGACGCCCAGGCCTGCCTCGATGCCCTGGCCGGAATCGTAGCCGACTTCGACAAGGACTGACCCACTCCGGGGGCCGACCTAAGTCCCATGGAAACGCGCAAAGGCATCGCGGTCTCGCCGGGCGTGGCGATCGCTCCCGCCGTCGTCCTGGACAGCGAGCAGTTCCGGATTCCCCGCCGCATCATCGAACCCGGCGAGGTCGAGACCGAACTGGTCCGGTTCGACGGCGCCGTCCGGCGGGCCAGGGAGGAGGTCCGCGACCTGCGCCAGCGCGTGACGTCGGACATCGGCGAGAAACTCGGCGCCATCTTCGACGTCCAGGACGCCCTGCTCGGCGACCCCAAACTCATCGCCGAGGTCCGCGAATTGGTCTCCCGCGAGCACTACACCCCCGAATTCGCCGTCGCCCAGGTCGTGAAGGGCTATGCCGACAAGATCCTCGCCCTGCCGAACCGGTACATGTCCGAGCGCGTCGCCGACGTCTGGGACGTCGAGAAGCGGCTCCTGAGGAACCTGATCGGGGCCAAACGCGAGAACCTCAGTCAACTGACGCAGCCCGTCATCATCATCGCCCACGACCTGACCCCCAGCCAGACGGCCGGCCTGGACCGCTCGAAGGTCCTCGCCTTCGCCACCGACGCCGGCGGTCGGACCAGCCACACCACCATCGTGGCGCGGGCCATGGGCATCCCGGCGGTCGTCGGACTCCAGAACATCACCGCCGACATCTCCGGCGGCGACCTCGTCATCGTCGACGGCAACCGTGGCCTGGTGGTCATCAATCCCGACGAGCCCGCCATCACGCGTTTCCGCGAGGCCGAGCAGCGGTTCCACCGTCTTGAGGAGGAACTCGGCCACCTCAAGGACGAGCCGGCCGTCACCCTGGACGGCCACGAGGTCCACCTGTGGGGCAACATCGAGTTCCCGCACGAAGTCCGGACCTGCCTGGACCGCGGGGCCAGCGGCATCGGCCTGTACCGGACGGAGTTTCTGTACCTGGACCGCAACGAGGAGCCCAGCGAGGAAGACCACTTCCGGGCGTACGCCGAGGCCGTCGAGGCCAGCGGCGGGCGGCCGCTGACCATCCGGACGTGCGACCTCGGGGCCGACAAGTTCACGCATCTCTTGGGCGACTACGACGAACGGAACCCCTTTCTCGGGTGCCGCAGCATCCGCTTCAGCCTTCAGCACGTTGCGGCGTTCAAGACGCAACTGCGGGCCATCCTCCGGGCCAGCACCCTGGGGCCCGTGCGGATCATGTTCCCGCTCATCACCAACCTGAAGGAGTTGCGGCAGGCGAAGATGCTGCTGGCCGACGTCCGCGAGGACCTCGAGGAAGAAAGCGTCCACACCGACGCCGACATCCGGGTCGGCATCATGATCGAGGTGCCCAGTGCCGCCATCCTGGCCCGGAACTTCGCCCGGGAGTGCGACTTCTTCAGCATCGGCACCAACGACCTGACGCAGTACGTCCTGGCGGTCGACCGGTCGAACGAACGCGTGGCGGGCATGTACACGCCCGGCCATCCGGCGGTCCTGCGGCTCATCAAGACCGTCGTCGACGCGGCACGCGAGGCCGGCGTCGAGGTGGCGGTGTGCGGCGAAATGGCCGGCGAGCCCAACTACGTTCTCGTCCTGCTGGGCCTGGGCGTCCAGGTTTTCAGCGTATCCCCCGCCACGCTGTTGGAGATTAAGAAGGTGATTCGCGCCGTGACGATGGACCAGGCCCGGGAGGTCTGCGACAAGGTGTTCCAGTTCGATTCCGACCGCGAAGTGGATGCCTACCTGGCCGAGATTACCCGGCGGCAGTTTCCGGAACTGGTGACGTGAGGCCTGGCCCGGCGGGCTGCCATCGCGGCGACGCCGGGCGGTAAATGGTGCTACGCTTTCGAACGTCAAACGGGTATAAGGGGCGGAACCATGGATCGACGCGATTTCCTCAAGACGTCTCTTGTCGGCGCCGGCGCGGCGGCAGGGCTGTCGGCGGGCGGGCGGGCGGTGCGCGCGGCCGCCGAGCCGGCCAAGCCGGGCGTGCTCAAACTGTGCAGCCAGGACGGCAAGATCCCCGGCAAGAGCGTCAAGGAGAAGGCCGAGAAGGTCCAGGAGTTCGGCGGCTGCGGCCTGGAGTTCGGCGGCATGGACCTGAACCGGGCCAAGCAGACACGGAAGGACCTCGAAGGCACCGGCTGCGGCGTGGCCGCGCTGTGCTGGGGTTACTTCCCCCTCATCGACCCCGACGAGGCCAAGCGTCAGAAGGCCGTCGAGGACCTCAAGCGGGCCGTCGAGGTCGGCGCCGAGGCCGGGTCCACCGGCGTCATTCTCGTGCCGGCCTTCAACGGCCATCCGCAACTGGAGTTTTACGAGGCCAAGAAGGTCATCCTGGGGCACCTGCGCGAGGTCGGCGAGCACGCCGCCAAGGTCGGCGGCCGCCTGCTCATGGAACCGCTGAACCGCGGCGAGGCCCGCTTCCTGAACCAGTTGGCCCTGGGCGCCCAACTCTGCCGCGACTCGGGCAGCGACGGCGTCTGCATGATGGGCGACTTCTATCATATGTGCATCGAGGAGACGAGCGACCAGGGCGCCTTCCTGTCGGCCGGCAAGTGGTGCCACCACGTGCACCTGGCGAGCCGCATCCGGTGGCTGCCCGGCCAGGACCAGCGGAAGGAGCCCAACAAGCCCGAGCGCAGTTTCGTCGACGGGTTCCGCGGCCTCGAGCGCATCGGTTACCAGGACTATTGCAGTCTCGAATGCCACGTCGAGGGCGATCCGAACGTCGAGATCCCCAAGTCATTCAAGTTCCTCAAGGCCCAATGGGAAGAAGCGACCGCCTGAACGACGCGTCGCACAGAACGGAAAGGGTGTGTCCATGGCTGAGCCAAGTGCAGGGAATCAGGTAAGTCGCCGTAACTTCCTCAAAGGAACGGCTGCCACGTCGGCCGCCGTCCTGATGTCGGGGTACGCGGGCCACGTGGCCCATGCGGCCGGGTCGGACGTCATCAAGGTCGGCGTCATCGGTTGCGGCGGCCGCGGCACCGGCGCCACGCGCGACTTCCTGAACGCCGCCAAGAACATCAACGCCAACGTCAAGATCGTCGCCCTGGGCGACCTGTGGGTCGACCGTGCCAAGGGCTTCATGAACAGCCTCAAGAAAGACGACAACTACAAGGACCGGACGGACGTCACCGAGGAGCGGTGCTTCGGCGGCTTCGACAACTACAAGAAGGTGCTGGCCTGCGACATCGATGGCATCATCACGGCCACGCCGCCGGGCTTCCGGCCCATCCACTTTCCGGCAGCCATCGCCGCCGGCAAGCACGTCTACATGGAGAAGCCCGTCTGCGTCGACCCCTGGGGCTACCGCCAGAACCTCGCGGCGGCCGACGAGGCCGACAAGAAGGAACTCACCGTCGTCGCCGGCACCCAGCGCCGCCACTCCAAACGCTACCAGGCCACCATCGAGCAGATCCATAACGGCGCCATGGGCAAACTCACCGGCGGACAGTTCTACTGGATGGGCGGGCCGGTTACCCACAACCGCAAACGTGGCAACAACATGTCCGACATCGAGTGGCAGTGCCTCAACTGGTACGCCTGGTGCTGGACCTGTGGCGACCACATTGTCGAGCAGCACGTCCACAACCTCGACATCATGCTGTGGGCGTTCAAGGGCCCGCCCGAGAAGTGCATCGCCGTCGGCGGACGCCAGACCCGCGAGGAGCCGGGCAATATCTACGACCACTTTGCCGTCGAGTACGAGTTCCCCGGCGGCGTCCGCTGCGCGTCTTACTGCTCGCATTGGCCCAAGAGCGCCGGCCGCGTCTCCGAACGCCTCGTCGGCGAGAAGGGCACCTCCAACGCCAACGGCAACATCTCGGGCGAGAATAAATGGGACTTCAAGGGCGAAGACCCCAACCACTACGTCGTCGAGCACGAGGACTTCATCAAGAGCATCCTCGGCACCGGCCCGCACTACAACGAGGGCAAGCAGGTCACCGAATCGTGCATGGCCGCCGTCATGGGCCGCATGTCGGCCTACACCGGCCGCGAAATCTCCTGGAAGTGGGTCACCCAGACGTCGAAACTCAAACTCGGCCCCGAGAAGTACGAGTTCGGGCCGTTCGAGCCGCCGGCCGTTGCCATTCCGGGCAAGGTGGAACTCATCTAAGGTTCAGCCCCGCGCGGCGGGTCCTCGCGATCCGCCGCGCGGGCTCTTTCTGTGCCGCCGTCCAGAGGGCGACCGTGGACCGACGCTCCCGCACCAAGGAGGGTGGGACCATGAAGCCAGCCAAGAGCCTTGCCTCGGCCGGAACCGTTGCAGCGGGCCTCGCCGCCGTCGCCCATGCCGCGGGCACCGACACCCTCCGCATCGGCCTGGTCGGCACCGGCGGCCGCGGGACCCAGGACGTTGTGAACTGTGCCAAGTCCGCCCCCGGCGTTCAGATCCGCGCCCTGGGCGACCTCTTCAAAGACCGCGTCGACGGCTGCTTCAACCGCCTCAAGGGAACCAAGGAACTCTCGGCCGACCAGTTCCAGGTCACGCCCGACCGCTGTTTTCACGGCTGGGACAACTGCCAGGCGGTCCTGGAGTGCGTGGACCTGGTGCTGCTGACCCAGCCCCCGGGCTTCCGGCCCATCCACATGCGGGCCGCCATCGAGGCCGGCAAACACGTCTTTGCCGAGAAACCCGTGGCGGTGGACCCGGCGGGCGTGCGGCACGTCATCGAGACCGCCCGCATGGCCGAAGAGAAGGGTCTGGCCATCGTCGCGGGCACCCAGACCCGCCACCAGGCCAACGCCGTCGAGACCATCCAGCGCGTCCACGACGGCGCCATCGGCGACATCCGCTCCGGCGAGTGTTACTTCCTGACCGGCGAACTCTGGCACCACCAGCCCAAGCCAGACTGGTCCGAAATGGAGTACCAGTGCCGCAACTGGTACTACTTCACCTGGCTCTCCGGCGACCACATCGTCGAGCAGCACGTCCACCAGCACGACATCATGAACTGGGCCCTCGGGGCCACGCCCGTCAAGTGCATCGCCACGGGCGGCCGGCAGACCCGCACCGACCCCAAGTGGGGCAACATCTGGGACCACTTCGGCGTCGAGTACGAGTACCCCGGCGGGGTCCGCGTCATGAGCCTCTGCCGCCAGGCCAACAATACCGCCCACCGGGTCGACGCCGTCATCGTGGGCTCCAAGGGCATGGCGTACCCCTCGCGCGGGGTCATTACGGGCCAGAACGAGTGGACGTACGAGAAGACCGTGCCGGACCCGTCGGTCCAGGAACACGCCGACCTGGTGGCCGGCATCCGCGCGGGCAAACCCCTGAACGAGGGCCGGCAGATCGCCGAGACGTCGCTGACCTCCGTCATGGGCCGCATGTCGGCTTACACCGGCCGCGAGATCTCCTGGAAGTGGGTCATGGAGTCGTCCAAACTGGACCTGGCGCCGGCCAAGTACGAGTTCGGCCCGAACCCCGTGCCGCCGGTGCCCGTGCCGGGCGTGACGGAACTCGTCTGAGGGATTCGGGGTTGTGGCCCGGGGGCGAACGGCCTACAATAGGGTATCCTGAGTACGACAAGGACCGCGACGGTCGCGGCAGGGGTATACGAGGCATCCGCTGTATCAGGAGCGAGTTTGTTTCGTCAACGGCTTCGTCTTTGGTTTCGCGTGGAAGGAGACAAGCGGTACCTCAGTCATCACGACATGATGCGAGTGTGGGAGCGAGCGCTTCGCCGCGCGGCCTTGCCACTGCGAATGAGCCAGGGATTCAACCCGCGGCCGAAGATGTCGCTCGTGGAACCGCGCAGCGTCGGCATTGCCTCAGAGGCCGAAATTTTGGAGTTCGAACTGGCCGACTGGGTCAATCCTGAGGCTGTACTCGGCGAGCTTCGCCGCCAGGTTCCCGCCGACGTCCGGGTCGATTCGCTCGACCTGATCCGCCCCACCGACAAGGCACGGCCGGTTGCCGTCATCTACGTCGCGATGATCGAGGCGCCCTGTCCCGACCTCCCAGACCGGATCGCCCGGTTGCTCGGGCAATCCGAGGCGCCGATTGTCCGCCACCGGCCGAAGGGCGACAAGGCCCTCGACGCCCGGGCGTTCATCGAGCAACTCGAACCGGTCGGCGCCCAAGGGGTGCGCATGGTCCTGACCACCGGCCCCGGCGGCACCGTCCGGCCCGACGAGGTCCTGCGGCTGCTGGGCTTCGACCGCGAGGCCGTCGCCCGGGCCGACCTGCGCCGCGTCGAGGTCCGCCTGGGCTGAACGCCCCGCCGGATGCGCCTCCCGCCCCACGAAACCGACAGCCCGAAAGGACACGGGTCGCGATGAGCACCGAAATGCTGGTCAACGTCGTGGAGGGCGAGGAGTGCCGCATCGCCATCACCCGCGATGGCGAACTCGAAGAACTCTACATGGAACGTGCCAGCGTCGAGCGGCACGTCAGCAACATCTACAAGGGACGCGTCAACAACGTCGAACCCTCCATCCAGGCCGCCTTCGTCGACATCGGAATGGCCAAGAACGGGTTCCTCCACGTCAGCGACGTTATCCCCCGGGCCTACCCCGGACGCCTCCGCGGCGGCAACGGGAAGCCGAAGGACCCGGACAAGGACCAGGACCAGGACAAGGGCAAGGGCCGCGACCGGCACCGCCGCCGGACCATCCAGGAGATCTTCCGGCCCGGCGACGACGTGGTCGTCCAGATCACCAAGGAAGGCATCGGCACGAAGGGCCCGTCGCTGACGACCGCGCTGTCGATTCCCGGGCGTTACCTGGTTCTGATGCCCCACCTGGGCCGGCTGGGCGTGTCGCGCAAGATCGAGGACGAGGCCGTCCGTCGGCAGATGCGCGACCTGCTGGCCGAACTCGATCCCCCGCCCGACATGGGGTTCATCATCCGGACGGCCGGCCTGGGGCGCAGCAAACGCGAAATCCAGCGAGACCTCCAGTACCTGGTGCGCCTCTGGAAGGTCGTCAAGGCCCGGGCCAAGACCGACAAGGCCCCGGCCGAGATCTTCCGCGAGTCCGACCTCGTGCTTCGGACTCTACGCGATATCTATACGCCGGAAATCGAGGCGATCTGGGTCGATTCCGACGCGGCCCTGCGCCGCGTCGGCGACTTTATGAAGATCGTCATGCCTCGCTACCAGAACCGCGCCAAACTCTACCACGACGACGTGCCCCTGTTCCACCGCTACGGCATCGAGGAGGCCATCGAACGCGTCTACAGCCGGACGGTCCCCCTGCCGAAGGGCGGCAACCTGGTCATCGACCAGACGGAAGCCATCGTGGCCATCGACGTGAACTCCGGCAGTTTCCGCCACGGCCGCGACGCCGAGGAATCGGCCCACCAGCTCAATCTCATGGCCGCCAAGGAGATTGCACGCCAGATCCGCCTGCGCGACCTCGGCGGCCTGCTCATCATCGACTTCGTCGACATGGAAAAACTCGCCAACCGCCGGAACGTCGAGAAGGGCTTCCGCGACGCCTTCAAGACCGACCGCGCCCGGTACCAGATGGCGCACATCTCGAAGTTCGGCGTCGTCGAGATGACCCGCCAGCGCGTCCAGCCCAGCCTCGAACGCACCACCTACATGGACTGCCCCTACTGCAAGGGATCCGGCATTATCAAGAACGCCGAGTCGATGGCCCTGGAGGTCATGCGGTACATGAAACTGCTGGCCGGCTGCAACCAGGTCAGCACCGTCGAGGTCCGGCTTCATCCCCAAGTGGCCGAGTACGTCAACAACACCCGGCGCACGGGCCTGACGCGGATGGAGAGCACCTACAACCGCCGCATCCGCCTCATCGGCGACGCCGCGGCCGGCATGGACCAGGTCTCGTACCGCTGCCTCGACGACCGCGGCCAGGAAGTCCGCGTCGACAGCCAGCCCGTCGCCGCCGGCCCGGCTAAGGCCGGCGCCCGGCGTCCAGGTAAGACTGGAGGATGAGCGTCGCGGCCACCTTGTCGCGGCGCGACCGGCGTTGGCGGGGCCCAAGACCCGCCTCGCGCATGGCGGCGTCGGCCTGGGCGGTGCTGAACCGCTCGTCCCACGTCGTCACGGGCACGTCGAGCGTCTCCTCGAGGGCTGCCACGACGGCCTCGGTTCGGCGGGCCTGCTCGCCCTTGGTGCCGTCCAGGAGCAGGGGCATGCCGACGACGACCCGCCCCGCCTCCTGTTCCCCCACCAGCCGCGCCACCGTGGCCACGAGGTCGCGGCGGCCCCGGGGTTCGAATTGCAGGAGGGGGTGCGCCATGCTACCATCGGGGTCGCTGACGGCGACGCCGACGCGCCGCTGCCCGAGGTCGAGGCCGAGCGTCCGCATGGGCCGATGATAGCCCGGGGGGCGGCCCGGTGTCAACCGGCCGGGGGCCGGCGGAATCGCCTGCAATAATCCGGCCACACGGCCGTTCAGACAGGCGGAAGGCATGACCGGACAGACAGGCGATTCCGAGGACGTCGAGCGGCTGCTGGTGGCGTTCTCGCCGCGGGTTTACGGCCTGCTGCTTCGCATGGTCGGCCGGTCAGACGTGGCCGAAGACCTGATGCAGGAAACGCTTCTTCGTGCCTTCCGCAGCCTCGGGACGTATCGCTCGGAGGGGAAGTTCCGGGCGTGGATCTTTCGCATCGCGGTAAACCTGGCGCGCGACTGGATCCGCCGTCGCCCGCGCGAGCCCGCCACGGGCCTCGATGACGATGCCGCCGCGGCGCCGGCCCAGGCCGTCCTCGCCAGGGACGTGCCGCCGGAGGCCGACGCCCTCGGCCGGGAACGTCGCCGGGACGTCGAACAGGCCCTGGCCCGGCTGCCGGACGCCGATCGCGAGGTGCTGCTCATGCGTTATTACGGCGACCTGACGTTTAAGGCGATTGCCCGGGCCACGGGCGAGCCGCTCGGAACGGTCCTGGCACGGGCCCACCGGGCGCTGAGAAAGTTGGGGGACCTGATTCCAGAGGAAAGCCATGAACCGTTGCCCTGATCGAGACCAGTGGGTGCTGTACGCTGCCGGCGAGGTGTCGGCCCGCCGCCGCCGCGCCCTCGCGGCCCACCTGGAGACCTGCCCGACCTGCCGGACCGAGTGCCGCGCCGTCGAGCGGGGCCTGGAGGCCCTCACGGCGCTCCCGGCCGCGCCGGCCGTCCGGCCCGAGGCCATCGAGATGCTTCGCCGGCGCCTGTCGGTGGCGGCGGCCCACCGGGTGTCGCGGCCGAGCGTGGTGGGGCGGGTGTACCGCTATCGGTGGGTGGCCGCGGCGGCCGTTCTCATCGCGGCCGCGCTGACGTACACCCTTTTCCCCGCCTCCGACGTGACGCAGCCGGCGTGGCGCGACGAGAGTTACGTGGTGGACGAGATCACCGAGATCTCGGCGGAACTGGAGATGCTCGAACTCAACACGTTCGCCGCCACCTGGGATAGCGGAAACGGTTCCGGCGGTGCGGTTCCCGAGGCCATCAAGGGCCAGGGCCGATTGCCCCTCGGCCGCCTGGCCGACGAGGTGGGCGTCCAGGGATAAGAGGGGATAGCGGGTCGAATCTGGGGCAGCCGCGCCGGCCGGGAAGTTGGTTCGGCGAGCGCGGCGTGGCGGACGAGGAGGCAGTCATGCGACATCTTCTGGCGGTGCTGGCGTTTGCCCTGGCCACGACGGTCATTTCGGGCTGGGCGCCGGCCGAGGAACCGGGCGGCGCGCCGCGGGTAGTGGAGCCGGCGGCAGGGCCGCCTCGGCCTCCGGGTCCGCCCGACCGGCCTCCGGGTCCGCTGCCGCCCGGGCCCCGCGAGGGCGACCGGCGCGGGTCCCTCGATCCGCCCCCGTTCATGCGCGGCCGCGAGCCGGCCATCTTCCGCGACGTGACCGACGAGCAGGTCGAGAACATCCTGGCCTTCGTCCGCAAGCACATGCCGTGGCGTCTGGAGTCGCTCCAGAAGATGCGGGAGTCGGAGCCCGAGCGGTTCCGCCAACTGTGCCGGCGACTGCGGTTCGAGGTCTCGCAACTGCTGCACCTGAAGGAGCGCGACGAGGCGGCCTTCCACAAGGCCATCGAGGAACGGCGAATCCGGATGCGTGCGGCCGAACTCGCCCAGCGGGTCCGCGAGACCAAGAACCAGCAGGAAAGGGAAGCCCTGGTTCAGGAACTTCGGGGCGTCATCAACGAAATGTTTGAACTCGAAATGGCCACCCAGGAGGCCCACATCCGCGGCCTGGAGGAACGCATCGAACAACTCCGCCGCGAACTCCGCGACCGGGCCGAGCACCGTCGCGAGATCGTCGAGCAACGCCTCCGAGAAGCGATGGAAGACCGGCCGGAACCGCGCCAGCGCGGCCCGGGCAAGCGCGGCCCGTTTCGCGAGGACAGGCCCGGCCGCCCGGGGCCGTCGCCCGGCGGGCCGCCGCGCGACGAACCCCCGCCCGTCCTATGACGGACGCTCCGGGCGCGGCTCTTCCATCGCCGCCAGGATGCACGCCATCACCAGGAGCACCGGGCCCACCAACTCCAGGGATTCCTCCAGGTAATCCTTGAGGTCCCACGCCGACAGGCTCACGCCGAGGAACTTGTCCACCGACCGGTGCTTGTCGGCCATCTGGGCGGCCACCAGCGCCAATCCCGCCAGCACGACGAAGACCGTGCTGGGCGAGAAGAGCCTCTCGCGGATGAGCCGCCCGAGCGCCCGGCGGCGCCACACGAAGTACCCGATAAGGGCGACCGTCACGGCTATCGACCCGCCCCCGAGGCCGACCCTTGCCAGCAGCGGCACGGCCGGGTCTTTCAGGTACTTGGCCCAACTGAACGTGTTGGCGCCCAGGATGCGCTCGTCCCACGGCAGTTCGCGCCACAGCAGCCAGGCCACCATTGCCGCGAGCAGCACCCAGTAGGGCAGCCGGTCGGGCCGCCGCCACAGACGGACCACCATGACCGCGCACACCACCAGCGCCGCGACGTACGGTGGCTCCTGGACACGGTCCATGCTGGTCTCTTGCGGTTCGTGCAGCGGGGTGCGCGAGGTGGCCAGTTCCTTGGCCCAGTTCCGGTCGACGGCCGGTATGGCGGCCAGCGCCGTCACCAGCGCGGCCAGGACGGCACCGCAGATGCCGAGCCGGACCAGTCGTTGTCGGCGTCGCGTGTCTTCACGGTTCATGATGGGGCCCCCGGTTGTGCCGCCGTAACCTGCCGCACCAGCGCGGTCACGGCGCGGTTGACCGGCACCGGCACGCTGGCGGCCTCGGCCGCGCGGACGATGGCGCCGTTCAGGTACTCGATCTCGGTGGTCCGCCCGGCCTCCAGGTCCTGGAGCATCGAGCAGCGGTTGTCGGCGGTCTGGCGGGCGGTCTCGACGGCCGCCTCGGCGGCGCTCGCGTAGGGCAGCCGGATGCCGGCGGCTGTCGCGGCGGCCTGTCCTTCCAGGGCAATCGCCTCGGCCATCGCCCGCAGCGTCGCCCGGACGGCGACCTCCCCGTTCCGGGCGCCGGCCAGCGCCGCCACGGGGTTGATGGCCGCGTTGACGAGCAGTTTGCCCCACACCCGCGGCACCATGTCGGCCTCGGCCCGGGCCGGAAGGCCCGACCGCTCCAGCAACTCCGCCACCCGCTCGACCGTGCCGTCGGCGGGGCGGCCTTCGTACCCCAGGTGTGTCACGGCGCCGGCCACGTGGCAGACCTCGCCCTCGGCCAGCCGGTTGGCCGCCAGGTACGTCACACCCGTGACGACGGTCGTGGCGGGCAGGGCGTCGGCCACCTCGGCCCCTGCGCCCAGACCGTTCTGGATGGTCACCAGGGGCGCCCGGCCTATCCAGGCAGCGGCCGACGAGGCGGCGGCGCGGGCGTGATGGGCCTTGGTCGCCAGGATGACGAGGTCGGCCGGGGCATCGGGCGCCAGGCGGACCGGGACGTCGGCCTTGGCGTCGCCCGAGCGCGAGCGAAGTTGGATCGGCCGCGCGCTCAGCCGCCGGGCCCGTGCGGCGTCGTGGTCGATCAGTGTGACGCGCGGCGCGGCCGGCGCGCCGGCCAGGCGGACCGCCAGGCACAGGCCGACGGCGCCCGGCCCGATGATCGCCACGTGCGTGAAGGGGCCGGGCTTGGCGGTTCTGGGCAACGGGGCGCTCGCTCCGAGGGGACGCGTCCTACGGATGGGCCTGCATCTGGGCCTGGCCCTGCGGGTCGGTGTGTTTGACGGGGCTGGGGATGCGGACCGTGACGTCGCCGTAGACGCGTGCGGTGCAGGCGGTTCGCGCGGCGGTGCCCTGGCCGAGGTTTTCGAGCAACTTCCGCTCGGACTCCGTCATGGGCGACAGGGCGTCGGCGCCCTCGATGACCTCGACCACGCAGTTGCCGCACTCGTGCCGTCCTTCGCACAGTTCGCCGGCGAAGAAATCGTCGTCCACCATCTCGGCGGCCTCGTCGGCGGCGGCCAGCAGGCTGGTGCCGCGCGGCACCTGGAGGCGAAGATCGTACGGCTGGAAAACCACTTCGGGCATGCGGCTGCTCCTACATGTTCTCCGGCATCACGCGGACGTAGCCGCGCTGGTACAGGTCCTGGATGTACTGGCTGACCGTTTCGTTGTACTTGCGGTCGCGGACCTCGTCTTCCAACTCGTCCTGGACCTGGGTGAAGGGGATGGTGTGTCCGGGCTTCCGTTCGAGGGCCTTGACGACGTAGAAGGTGTCGTCGGTCTCGACGAGTGGCCCCACCCGGCCCTCTTCGAGCGCGAAGAGGACGACGTCGACGGCCTTGACGCGAAAGGCCCCTTGGGTCACGAATCCCCAGTCTCCGCCCTTCTCGGCCATGGGGTCGTGGCTGTAGCGTCGGGCCAGCCGGCCGAAGTCCTCGCCGGCCGACGCCCGTTTCTGGACGGCCTCGGCCACGGCCCGGGCCTCGGTCACGGAGGGCGACTGGCTCTTTTGGATGGCCACCAGACCCAGCCGCACCCGTGTGGGCTGGACGTAACGTTCGTCGCGAACCTGGTTGTAGGCGTCGAGCAATTCGGAATGGGTAATGTGGACCGTGGGCGCAATCTTGCTCCGCAGGTACCGCTGGACCATCAACTGGTCTCGTTGCCGCTCTTGCTCTTCGCTGAGCGAGGACCCCTCGCTCTTGAGTTTCTCTTCGAGCTGCATGGCGCTGCCTGCCTCGGACGCCAGGTTCTTCACGGTCCGGCCCAGCGTGCTATCGATCTGCTTCTTCTCCTCTTCAGAGAGTTTGGCCTTGGCCTCCTGGACGACCAGCCGCCGGCTGATCGCCTCTCGCAGTCTCATGTTGATGACCTGGCGGCAGCGGCTCTCGAAGGCCTCGGGGGTGTACTCCTTGCGCCAGGCCTGCATCTGGGGCCGTATGGGGCCCAGAATGTCTTCGCGCGTGATGACTTCGCCGTTGACCTCGGCCAGGACGGTGTTGACCAGAATGGGCGACTCGCCCTTGGTGTCGGCGTCGGCCAGCACGGGCAGCCGCTCCTTGGGGATGGGCAGCGCCACGTCGCCCAGACGGGCCTCGTACTGGGCGTCGAGGTCGGGCCGCGTCAGCGTGGCCGTGGGGCCGGGCGATTTCGGTCCCGTCAGGCCGGTGGCCGGCTTGGCCAACTGGACGGGGTTGATCTCTTCGCCGGGCGCGCCGGCGTCGGCGTCGTATTCGCCCCGCGCGGCAGCCTGGGGCGTCAGGGCATCGAGTTCGCGTCCCCGGCGGCCGCACCCGGCCGCGGCGAGGACCACCAGGCCCACCACCCCTAACACGTGCATGGCTCTCATGGAACCCGTCCACCCCAAAGGCGTCAAACAAGACCCCTATTCTATTTGGCGCTCCCGCCACCGGCAAGCACCTTCTTCAGCAGCGCGAGGGCGGCCGCAGCCCCGGCGTCCTCGTGCAGCCGCCAGACGACGGTGTACGGGTTGATCACGCGGACCACGCCCGCCCGGCGGACCTCGGGGTCGGCCTGCTCGGCCAGCAGCGGCGTGAGGCGCCCGGCGTCTTCGAGCGTGAACACCAGGTCTGCGCCCTTGCGATGCACACTCCGGACGGCCAGTCGGCCTGCCGCCACGCGCACCGCCTCCAGGTCGGTTAGCCGTCGGACCTCCTCGGGCATGGGGCCGTACATGTCGGCGACCTCGGCCGCCACCTCCGCCAGGGTCTCGGCCGTGGCGGCCCGTTGCAACTGACGGTACAGGCTGATGCGCTGGCTCTCGGTCGGCACGTAGTGGTTGGGGATGAAGGCGGGCAGGTCGAGTTGCACGTCGGCCCGTTGGGGCTCCTCAACGGGTTTGCCCTGAAACCGCCTCACGGCGGCATCCAGGAGCTGGCAGTACATCTCGTACCCGACGGCGGTGATGTGGCCGGACTGCTCGGACCCCAGGATGTTGCCGGCCCCGCGTATCTCCAGGTCGCGCATGGCGATCTGGAACCCGGCCCCGAGTTCGGAGTACTGCTCGATGGCGTGGAGCCGCTTCGCGGCGGCCGGCGTCAACGGGCGGTTCTCGGGCCGCAAGAGATAGCAGTACGCCCGGTGCTTGTACCGTCCCACGCGGCCACGCAACTGGTGCATGTCGGCCAGGCCGAAGCGGTCGGCGTCGTGGATGAACATGGTGTTGGCGCGCGGCACGTCGAGGCCGGACTCGATGATGGTGGTGGAGACGAGGACGTCGGTCTCGCCCGCAAAGAACCGGAGCATCCGGTCCTCCAGTTCGTGTTCGTTCATGCGGCCGTGGGCCCACTGGACGCGGGCCTCCGGCACGAGGGCCCGGACCCGATCGGCCACCGACTCGATGGTCCGGATGCGGTTGTGCACGAAGAAGACCTGGCCGTCGCGCGCCAGTTCGCGCAGGATGGCCTGGCGCAGCAGCGCGTCGGCCCACGGGCACACCTCGGTCCGCACGGCGCGGCGGTCCTGGGGGGCGGTCGTCAGGCTCGAGATGTCGCGGATGCCCAGCAGCGACATGTGCAGCGTCCGCGGGATGGGCGTGGCCGTCAGCGTCAGCACGTCCACCATCTGCCGCATCTGCTTGAGCGTCTCCTTGTGCCGGACGCCGAAACGCTGCTCCTCGTCGACCACCAGCAGGCCCAGGTCGGCCGGCACGACGTCTTTCTGAAGCAGACGGTGCGTGCCGATGAGGATGTCGACCTGCCCCTTGCGAAACCGGTCGAGAATCTCGGCCTGCTGGCCGCGCGTCTGGAACCGGCACATCATCTCGACGACCACGGGGTAATCGGCCATCCGCTCGCGGAAGGTCTTCAGGTGCTGGACCGTCAGCACGGTCGTCGGCACGAGGACGGCCACCTGCTTGCCCGCCTCGACGGCCTTGAAGGCCGCCCGGACCGCCAGTTCGGTCTTGCCGTAACCCACGTCGCCGCACACCAGGCGGTCCATGGGCCGCTGCGAACGCATGTCGCGCTTGATCTCGTGCATGGCGGCCGTCTGGTCGTCGGTGTCGGGGTAGGGGAACGAGGCCTCGAACTCCTTCTGCCAGAGGCTGTCCTCGGGGTAGGCGATGCCGGGCCGGGCCTGGCGGACGGCCTGGATGCGCAAGAGTTCCACGGCGAAGGTCTCGACGGCGGCCTCGACGCGCCGTTTCTTTTCGCCCCACGCCTTGCCGCCCACGCGCGACAACTGCGGCCGGCCCTTGAACCCGCCCACGTACTTCTGCACCAGGTCCACCTGCGACGCCGGCACGTAGACCTTCACCTTGTCGCGGAACTCCAGCAGCAGGTAATCGGCGGTCTGGTGCGCGGCCTGCGGGTCGGCGGGCGGCGCCTCGCGGGTGTCGGACAGGGTCTTGGAGTCGCGCCGCAGGGTCTTCATGCCCAGGTACCGGCCGATGCCGTGCACCACGTGCACCACCAGGTCGTTGCGCTTCAGGTCGAGCCAGGTGTCGATGGCCCGGGTCTCGATGCGCCGGCCCAGGCGCCGCCGGGTCTGGTACCGCCGGAAGATCTCGTGATTGGCGACCACCGCCACGCGCTCGGCCACCAGGCGGAAGCCGGCCCCGAGCCGTCCGACGCCCAGCCGCATCCGCTCTTTGGCCTGGGGTTCCATCGAACCGACGATCTCGGCCATGCGGTCGCGCTCCGCCTCGTTGTCCGAGAACAGGAGCACGGCCGACTCGGCCGCCACCTCGGCCAGTTCCTGCCGCACCATTTCGGCCTTGCCGCTGAAGGGCGGCAGGCTTTCGGTCCGAAGGGTGAAGGCGTCGCTGGCGCCACCCGACGTGAAACTCGACAGGTCCAGCCGCGCGAACCCGCGCGACTCGCGCACCACGGCGTCGAACGCGTACACGCCCACCGGGCTCGCCAGCCGCGCGATGAACGACCGGCCCACCTCGGCGATCTCCAGCGGGTCCTGCCACACGATCCAGGCGTCCTCGGGCAGGTAGTCCAGCAGGTTGGTCGTCGTCTCGGGGGCCAGCGGGCCGCCCTTGCCGGTGGGCATGAACGAGATGGCGACGTGGTCGCGGTCGTCGAGGCTCCGCTGCGTCGAGGGATCGAACGTCCGAAGGCTCTCCAGGTCGTCGCCGAAGAACTCCAGCCGATATGGGGCCGGTGCCGTGGGCGGGTACACGTCCAGAATGCCGCCGCGCACCGCGTACTGGCCGGGCTCCAGGACCAGTTCGGCCGGCCGGAACCCGCGCTCGGCCAGCCACTTCCTCAGACGCGCCACGCTGTACTCCGCGCCCACCGTCAACTCCATCGTGTTCTCGGCCAGGTGGCGCGGCGACGGCACCGGCTGCATGAGCGCCTGGATGGTGGTCACGAGCACGCGCGGCAGGGGTCCGGCGCCCTGCTGGCCGGCCCGCAGAACCTTGAGCACGCGCAGACGATCGGCCAGGATCTCGTCCGACACGTCCGACTCGGTCGGCAGCGATTCCCACGCCGGAAAGACCTGGGCCTCCTCGCCGGCAAACAGGCGCCAGTCGTCGCGGGCGTCGTCCACCGAGTCGATGTGCGCCAGGACGTACAGCAGCGTGGACGGGCAATCCGGAAGAAGTGCGGCGGCCAGGGCGGGCGCGCTGGATCCCCACAGGCCCTCGACGCTTGCCCGCCTTTCCTCGCGCAAGGTCTGGCGGACGAGGCCGGTGACCTCCTGACGGCCCAGCAGGTCGGTAACCCCCGGACCCGTGGTCGGGATGTCGACTTTCTGGCCCTCGGCCATAAGTACTGGTTGGTAGTGCGACTTTGTCAACTCATCGCCACCCCGTGCGCGGCGGCCTTCCTAGGCCGCCGCGACAGGTTGCCCTGCGCCAACTCGCGGTGGCCTAGGAAGGCCACCGCGCGGGCTCCAAGGGGCCCACGCCGAGTTGACAAAGTAGCACTAGTCGCCGACATTGTAGCCGGCCGCGGGGCGGCCGTCAACCGACCGTGCCGCGCGGCCGGGAAGGGGTGTGCCAAGAGTTTCTGGCAAGCCTCCGCTCCGGGGTGGCATGCCCACGCCGCTGTTGAACATTTTGCATCCACCGCTGTAGCGCGGGGGTTTATCCCCCGCGGTCGTGGGGCTTAGGACATGTGGCGCGGGGGGTAAACCCCCGCGCTACAAGTTATGCTCCGATGGCCGGTTGCGATTCACGATGCAAAATGTTCGCTGTTGGCGTGGGCATGTCGCACGCGGGCCGCCGCGATGGGGGCTCACGGATGTTCCTGGCGGCCTAGGAAGGCCGCCAGGCGGCATTGAGCAGCGAAGCAGCGTTGCAGGACAGATGGTTACTGGCCGTTCCGCCTGCCAAAATGGCATATTCCGGACCCGGTTCCCGCTCAGAAACGCCCGCAAGACCTTGCGAAGCCCGCTCCCTCGTGGCACAGTGTTTGCTGTTGGATAGAGTGGACAGACTATACACCGGTGCCGGGGCGCGCCCCGGCCTACATGCACGTGGCGAGCACGGCCGGGCAAGACCGGCCGTGGCACACGCGCCCCGGCCGACGCGGACGCAGGGGGAGACACGCACGATGGACACGAATCGTCTGACGCAGAAGTGCCAGGAGGCCATGCACGACGCCCAGTCGCTGGCCGTGCGTCGCGGTCACCAGGAGGTGGACGTCGAGCACCTGCTGGCCGCCCTCGTCGACCAGAGCGAAGGCCTCTTGCCGCGCCTGCTGAACAAGATGGACGTGCCGGTTGACGCCCTCCGGGCGGAACTGGAGCACGCACTCGACCGCCGGCCGCAGGTCGGCGGCCCCGGCGTGCGGCCGGGCAACGTGTACGTCACGCAGCGGCTCAGCGAGGTCCTCGTCAAGGCCGAGGACGAGGCCAAGCGCCTCAAGGACGAGTACGTCTCGGTGGAGCACGTCGTCCTGGCCATCATCGACACGGCCGCCGACTCGCCCGCCGGCCGCGCACTGGCCGCGCTGGGCGTTACGCACGATAAGTTCCTCAAGGCGTTGTCGGAGGTGCGCGGCAGCCAGCGCGTCACGAGCGCGAGCCCCGAGGGCACCTACGACGCCCTGACCCGCTACGGCCGCGACCTGGTGAAGGAAGCCCGGGCCGGCAAACTCGACCCCGTCATCGGACGCGACGCCGAGATCCGACGCGTCATCCGAATCCTGTCGCGCAAGACCAAGAACAACCCCGTCCTCATCGGCGAGCCCGGCGTCGGCAAGACCGCCATCGTCGAGGGCCTGGCCCAGCGGATCGTGCGCGGCGACGTGCCCGAGGGCCTCAAAGACAAGACCCTCTTCGCGCTCGACATGGGTGCCCTGGTGGCCGGGGCGAAGTACCGCGGCGAGTTCGAGGAACGACTCAAGGCCGTCCTCGGCGAAATCAAGGAGTCCGAGGGCCGGACCCTCCTCTTCATCGACGAACTCCACACCGTCGTCGGCGCGGGCCGGGCCGAGGGCGCCGTCGACGCCGGCAACATGCTCAAGCCCATGCTCGCCCGCGGCGAACTCCATTGCATCGGCGCCACCACCCTCGACGAGTATCGCAAGCACGTCGAGAAAGACGCGGCCCTGGAGCGGCGGTTCCAGCCCGTCCTGGTC
>DATKZB010000133.1:0-3884 GCA_035528235.1 Phycisphaerae bacterium | reverse complement strand
CTCTGGGTCAACGGCAAACTCGTCCATGCCAACAACGCCATCCGGGGCTTCACGCCCGGCCAGGACAAGGCCGAAGCCGTCCTCAAGGAGGACTGGAACGAGTTCCTGGCCAAAATTACCCAGCACACGATGGGCTGCGCGGCGTGCATCCGCGTCCGCAACCCCGACGGGTCGGTGATCGAGGGCCTGCGATTCGGCGGCCCGTAAGGCGCCCGGCGCAACTCTGGGTGTTCGCGCGGCGGGTCCCCGCACCCGCCGCGCTCGTGGTGTGATGGCGGGTTGGCGCGGTGGGTACGGGGACCCACCGCGCACGGCGCAGGGGCCGGCGTCATTTACCGTCGTCGGCCTTCTCGGCGACGAACTGCCACCGGCCCCAGAGTTGCGGTGTCAGTTCGGCCTCGCTGGGCTCGTCCGACGTCAGGCCCGTGGCCTTGTTGCTCCAGTACACGCGGTGGAGGGTGCGGAACCCGTTGCCGCGCAGCACGCCCACGTCGGCCCGGATGGTCCGACCCGGCTGGGGCCTCAGGCCCAGCACTTCCAGCGGCACCGATATCTCGATGAGCCCGACGTCGCGGTTCTTCTCCTTGTTCTTCGTGACGGTCGACGCCAGCGTAACCCGCTCGGACACGTCGTCGACGCGGTCGAACGCCAGCGACCGCAGCGGCGAGGCAAAGACCACCCGCTCGGTCGTCGTGCCCGGCGCCACCGGCCGGTAGAGCACGGCCACGGTCTTGTCCTTGACGCGGGCGACCAGCAGCCGCACGTCGCCGGCCACGGCCTTGGCGCGTTGGGGGTCGGCGGCGGGGTCGGTCCCGATCATGAGGTCGATGGCGCCGCCGGTCTTGAAGAGGTGCGGCAGCGACGTGCCGGCGTTGCGCAGCAGGTTGGGGTCGTCGGCCTTGAAGGCGGCGTACAACCGGTCGCCGACCACGGCGACGGCGGCCTCGGTCTTCAGGGCCACGCGTCCCCAGTCGCCCACCTGGCCGGTGCGCTGGTCGATGAGGGCCCACTGGGCCTGGGCCCAGTCGTCGAGGTTGCCGTCGACCGTCGGCGGGGCGGCGCGCAGGGGCACGGCCAACGTCGTGTCGGTCTTGGCGCGCTCGCGGCGCTGGCGGGCGGCCTCGCTCTCGACGAAGTACGCCCGGGCCGAGGCCAGCATGGGCGGCGTGACCTTGAGTGGGGCGTCGGGCAGGCGGCGGGCCTTCTCCAGGCCCGAGACCTTCACGATGGCGCCGTTCATGGCCACCAGGTACACCTGCCCGTCGGCGGTCTGGACGATGGTGGGCCAGAAGTTCTCCTCGTGCAGGCTGGCCTCGGCCACCGACATGCCGCGCTCGGCCTTCGGCATCGACCACGAGGCCGTGCGGCAGTCCTTGAAGAGCGTGGCCACGAACAGGCCGTCGGTCGTCATCAGGTAGACGGTGCCCTTGTTGCCATTGAGGGCCCAGACCTGTCCCAGGTCCGAGTCTCTGGGCTTGACGGGCAGGCCCAGGAGGCGGGTCGTGCCGATGAGCATGCCGGGCCGGTCGGGCACCGGGGCGATGTGCGAGGCGTGAAGGCCCGGCCAGGGGTTGGGGTACGACCACGTCGGGACGCCGTTGCGGACGCCGCCGACGCTCTCGGGCGCCAGCGGGGCCGGTGCCACCGTCAGGACGGTCCATCCGCCCTCGCCCAGGAGTGCCTGGTCGCCGCCGCTGCTGGTGGGGTTCTGGACGGCGGTGGCCAGGGTCTCGCCCTTCGCCAGGTCGTACCGGGGCGTGCCCTTGGCCGTGAACCCTACCGGCCGATACCGCACGGCCCGGTCGTCGACCCGCGCGGCCACGAACGAGAGGTCCTCGGCGACCGTGATGCCGCCGGTCCGGGCCTTCTGGAACGCGACCTCCTCGGCCTCGACGCGGCCATTGTCGTTCCCATCGCACCAGAGGAACAGGATGGGGTCGCCGGGCTTGACGTCCGGCGGCAGGCGCGAGGCGAAGGCGTCGGCGCCCTGGGGCTGGAAGGCCTTGGGCCCGCGGGTGGCCCAGTCGAAGTCGACCGTCGCATCGACCGACGTGGCCTTGAGGTCCGAGAGGTCTTTCTTGCCGAAGTACTCGGCGGTCAGGCCGCCGGGCTTCTGGGCGTCGGCCTTGGGAAAGAGACGGTCGGCCGGGATGACCTGCTTCGGCCGGCTGGGGCTGGACCAGAGCAGCCGGGCCGTGGCGCCGCCGCTGCCCTGGAAGAACTCCATCCGGACGGCGTACCGTTTGCCCGCCTCCAGCGTCACCTGGCCCTTGTCCTCGGTGGTGCCGTGCGGGGCCCAGTTGTCGATGAGCGGCTTGCCGTCGACCCACAGGCGCACCCCGTCGTCCGAGACGGTGGCGAAGGTGTAGGTCTCGCTGAACTGGGGCATGACCTGTCCGGTCCATCGGACGGAGAAGTTCTGGTTGTGTTGGCTGAGCGATGCGGCCAGCAGCGGCCAGTCGTTGGCGCGGCCGAGGGCCGCCCGGGCGACGGCCACGCCGTCCTCAATCAGCCAGATCATGCCGATGGACGCCCCGTTCGTCGGGTGGGTGTTGAAGACGCTGGTCATGTACTTGCGTTCGCCAAGATAGATGGCGGTCTGCGGCGGCATGTTGACGAACCCGGCGTAGGGCAGCGAGGCGGGGTTGGTGTCGGTCCGGACGTAAACCTCGATGGGCCGGCTGGTCTGCTTCGCCCAGTCGAGTTTCAGCGTCATGGCGCCGCCGTCGCCGGCATAGTAATAGAGGGTAGGGTCTTTGGGGTCGAGCGACCCGTTGCCGCCGTATCGCGGCGGCCCGTAGAGGGCCTTGACGAGTCGGCCGTCGAGCGTCCAGACGCTGAGCCGTTTGGGGGCGTAGTCCTGCTCGGTTACCCAGAGGTGGTCGTCGCCGCTGATGGTGATGCCGGCGGGGTTGTTCATGTGGTTGGGTTTGTAGGGGCCGGGGGCAGGGCGTCCGGGGTCGCCGATGGCCCGCAAGGGTTTGCCATCGGGGCCGAAGACCTTCACCTGGTGGCTCTGGCCGCGGTCGCTCACGTACAGGTTGCCGCGGGCGTCGAACGCCATCTGCCGGGGGTCGTCCAGGCCCGTGCCGACCAGCACCTCGGGCTTCGCGAGCGTCAGTGCCCGGCCCGTGACGGGCGGGGCGTTGTCATCGACCTCGCGCACGGACGCCGGCAGCGCGTAGCGGAGGATGCGCTTGCCCGAGACGGCGAGCAGCCGCCCCTGCCGGTCGAATGCCAGTCCGCGCGGGGCCTCGATGGGCACGTACCCGACGACCCGGTGCGCGGCCGCGTCGATGAAGAGGAGTTTGCCCGACATCGGCAGCGAGGCCACGAGCAGACCGTTGTGGACGGCCATGCCGCCCAGGCCGTCGGTGTTGTCGGCCCGCCACTGGGGGTCCTTGGGGAACTCGAAGTTGGGCTTCAGGACGGGCCGGTCCTCGCCATAGCCGAGCCGCTTGTCGCGCGGGGCCTTCTCCTTGAGGTCCGGTTTGAGGAGTTGGTACAGCCGCAGTTCGGAGCGGTGCTCGTTGTACCCCCCGCCGGGCCACCACGCGCCGGTGTAGGCGTAGACGCCCGGGACGGGGCGGTCGCCATTGTCGCGGGCCAGGACGGAGGCGCCGGTCCAGATGCCTCCGATCCAGAGCTGACCGTGGAGTTTGCGGCCCTCAAGGTCGAGCCAGGCGATGCCGCTGCCGCCCTCGCTGACGTAACTGCCGATGATGACCTGGCCGCCGGTGGCCTTTCCGGCCGGCCGCTCGGGGGCCTCGCCCTCCGGGACGAACAGCGCCGCCTGGGGGGCGGTGTGGTTGGCCAGCCACTCGCTGCTGGTGTCGGCGGTGGCCCAGGGGGGCCGGCCCTCGTTGTACGGCGTCATCTCGTAC
>DATKZB010000132.1:0-4334 GCA_035528235.1 Phycisphaerae bacterium | reverse complement strand
TCCGGCGCCCGGTTGCGATTCACGATGCAAAATGCTCAACAGCGGCGTGGGCATGCCACCCCCGGCAGGCGAGGCAGAAATGCAGGTGGCGGGTCAGGAGACCCGCCACCCTCGGTGGTTCTGAAACAGATTCTCAGTCAGCGGCTATACGGTCGGTTACCGGCGCCGGCGCGTGCGGCGTGCGATGGCCATGGCCGCTCCGGCGACCAGCAGCGCTGCGGTGGCCGGTTCCGGCACGGGCGTGGGCGTGATGGGGGTCGGCCCGTCGCCGGGGTTGTCGCCGGGGTCGCCCGGAGGGCCTCCGCCCGAGACGCCGCCCGACGGGTACGGCTCGTCGTACGGGCTGGCCGACAGCAGCGGGTTCACCGCCATGCCGACCGGGTGCTGATACGGTCGCTCGCGCGGGGCCCAGTCGACCGGCAACTCGGTCGTGCCGACCAGGGCGATCCGCAGGTTCCCCGTCTCTTGTCCGCGCGACGCCACCACCGACACGCCCAGACCCATCTGCGACAGGAACGTCGGCAGCAGGCCCAGGTCGAGTCCGGCGGAGACGGCCGTCTGCGGCTCGTCGATGGGGGTGGGCTTGGCGCGTCGGCCGAAGCGCGACGTGCTGGCCCCGATGTCGGCCGAGTCGACGCGGGTCTGGCGATCGACGGCCAGGTAGACGCGCGACTCCATGCCCGGTCCCTCGAAATCGTTGGCGGGGGGCGTGCCCGGCACCTCGAGCGCCAGCATCATCTGGACGTTGACGCTGGGCCGGATGTAACTGATGGCCGTTCGCGTGATGTGGGTCCAGTTCTCGACCCCGCCCGACGGCCGGCCGCTCATGTACCCGCCGAATCCGCCCGGACCCATCGAGAAAAACGTGGTGTCGCCCAGGGGGACGTCGCGCCCGCCCGAGCCCAAATCGGCCAGGCCCGTGACCTCCGGATACCGGTACGTGGCGAAGTGGACCGGCGGTTGCGGCGCCGTGTCGAGGGCGTGGACCACCGGCGGCGCATTGTACGCCACGACGTTCGTCCGTTCGGGCAGGTACTCCAGCGGCGGCGGTCCGGAGACGGCCTCGGCCAGAAACGAGACGTCCATGTCCGCCACTGCCACGAACGCATTCGCGCAGAGGGGGTCGGACACCGCGCCGCCGATGTCGGCGGTCGGGGTCTCGCTGAGGCTGGAGCCGTAGAAGACGACGGCCTCGGACGAATTCAGTGGTGCCGCCGCCACCTGGGCGGCCGCCAACAAGGCGACCGCGGCGGCGGCCAGAAGACCTCTGGCCCTGCGCGTATGGTTCGACATCGCTTGTCTGCCCCTCCAAGACGCTCCCCAGACACGCTCCGGCACCGGGCACCCACCCCCAGGTGTGTACCGACACCGAGAACACTCTGCTGGATACGTCTTGCCATGAATCCCCCGGATGCTACGGCAGGAAAAAGTTTTCTCCTGCCATTAGAAGTATACGCAGGATTCGGCGAGGGGCAAATTTAGGTGGAGAATAGATAAGAGATTTGTGGTTATCGGCCCGTGCGGGAAGGGTCAGGGGCGGGCGCGACCCAAGGGCTCGAGGGTCCGGGCCGACTAGTGCGGCCGGCGCAAGTTTCTGCCCTGTCGCGCCCGCCCCGTGCGGACGGTGTCAAAAAGCGGGTTTTTCGGTGCCGCAGCGTGCCTGGCGGCCTTTTCGCGTCGATACGCCTCGGCGAGACCCGGCAAAAAACGGCCGGGTCGAGATTTTCTTCGGCCGGAGGCAGGAGCCATCGCACGGCGTCACGCCCCTGTAAACGCCGCACCCGGCCCCGCCCCCGGCCTGGCGGCGGCCACTGGGGCCGCCACCGGGTTTTTCGCGTGTCTCGTGTCCGGATCCACCGATCCTCGGAGATGGTGGCCGGGCGACCGGCGCCCTGTACTCAACGGAAAACCTTCGGCCCTGTTACCGGCCGCTCCGGCCCGGACACCTGTAAGCTTACGCAGAAAACGCGGCGAGTCAAACGCGGCGTGCGGCGGCGCGGGACGTCGCCTGTAAGTCATTGCCGATTAAGCGGTTACGGATGGGCTCCCCGCGGGTGGGGCCGCCGACCCTTGTGGAACACATCTGGAAAACGGGTGGAAAACCGCCGTGGGACGCTTTCTAACGCTACTTTGTCAACTCCGCGAGGGCCTATGGGGACCCCGCGCGGTGGCCTTCCCAGGCCACCGCGAGCTGGCGGAGGGCAACCTGTCGCGGCGGCCTAGGAAGGCCGCCGCGCACGGTGGCGATGAGTTGACAAAGTAGCACTGGGAAGGCCGCCGCGCAAGAAGTCAAGGAGTTGGCAAAGGAGCATGGAGACCCCGCGGCGGGCCGGCGTCAGTCGCGCAGTTCGACGTGCCAGTAGGCGGTGTCGAGGAATTGTTTCCACGACCGGTACTTCTCGTTTCCGGCGTGGAGGCTGATGACGGGGCTGAATCGCGGCTGCTTGGGCTCGCGGACCATCTGCATGCCGGCTTCCCGGGGGGTGCGGCCGCCCTTGCGGACGTTGCACGTCATGCAGGCGCAGACGACGTTCGTCCAGACGGTCCGGCCGCCGCGGCTGCGGGGCAGGACGTGGTCGATCGAGAGGTCGGTGCTGCGGACCTTGCGGCCGCAGTACTGGCACCGGTTCTCGTCGCGGGCGAAGAGGTTCCGCCGGTTCAACCGCACGCGCGTTTTGGGCAGGCGGTCGTAGGTCAGGAGGCGGATGACGCGCGGCACGGCGATTTCGAAGCGGACGGTGCGGACCCAGTCGTGCGACTCGGGGTGGAACTGGCGACGGGCCTGCGACACCTCGGCCCACGACCAGAAATCGTACGTCGCGTACGTCTTGTCCTCAACCGATACGACCTCGGCAATCTCTTTCCACAGCAACCGGAACGCGTGCCGCGCGCGGACCACCCGCACCGCCATGAACAGGCGGTTCAGCACCAGGACGCTTACGTCCAGGGCGCTGGGCGTCAGGTCCGCCGTTGTGACTGCCGCTGTCATGTGTCCCAGACCTTTCCGACCACAGCGTGCGAACGCGAGATTCTACACCACGTGGGCCGGCGCGTCCAGCGCGAATCCGGCGACGGGGCGGCGGGGTGTGGTTGCGGATTCTGGCGGATCCTTTGAGGCCCATTTCATGGGCCTTCGCCCGCGGCAGGCGGGTATAGCCCCGGCCCTTTGGGCCGGGGTCATCAAGCGCCCTGCCTCTGCTCTTTTTTTCCTCGCCGTGGCTCGCCTGCGGCGAGCCACGGCGAGGAAAAATTGGAGAAGAGGGTTCGCCACCCCTGAACCGGGGCCAAAGGCCCCGGCCTGCACGCCGCTTCGCGGCGATAAGACGGCTGGAAGCCGCCTCACACTCGGCATCCAAACTGGCTGCCAGAAAAATCAGTCACACCCCGGCGCCGGCTTGCCCGGCCGTGCGTTGTCTTCTCGCGGCGGGTGCGGGGACCCGCCGCGCAGACGCGTGGCTGCGCCCGGGCTCCTTACGGGTGAAACTCCAGCGGCGAATCGGTTACCCAGCGGACCGTGCGGGCGTCGAGGCGCTGGATGCCCGGGCTTGGACGCCGCGCCGTCGCAATAGTCGGCCCGGTTGTACTCGAGCGTTATCTCCAGCGGTTTCTTCATCGTGAACGGTTTGGCCTTGCCGACCAGCGCGACGGCCCGGCGTGCGGCCTCGCGGATGCGGGCGCGGGCCTCGTCGAGGGGCACCAGGTCGGCCCGGTTCCGCCCGATGCCGCGTTTGACGGCCGCTGTCTCGACGGGATCGAAGAACTCGCGGGCCTCGGCGCAGGCGGCCTCGTCGCCGGCGACCATGAGCATCGGCACTCCGAAGTGCCCGGCCACCAGGGCCCACTGCCCCAGTTCGCCCATCCGCCGGCCGTTGATGCTGTAATCGTGCCACGAGACCGACGATTGCGTGTGGTCCAGAAAGGCGTTCAGCGTGCCGGCCATGGCGTGGGCGCCGATGAAAAACGTGCCGGCGTACGACGCATCCAGAATGCCCCACCATTTCTTGTTGGGCTTGGTGTCGTTCTCGGCCCGCTTGTCCAGGAGGTCGAGGATGAAGTTGTTGCCGCCGCCGTGGCTGTCGAGCACCGTCACGTGCGTGGCGCCGCCGGCGAAGGCGCCGTCGACGGCGGCGTTCAGGTCGGCCATGAGGAGTTCGCAGCAGGCGCGGTAGCGCGGGCCGCTGCGCTCGATCATGTCCATCGAGTCGATGCCCGAGATGCCCTCCAGGTCGGTGTGGATGTAGATCTTCACGTCGCGTCTCCTTTCGGGCGGCGCCCGGTCGGCGCGGCATCCGGCCGCGGCGCCCGTGGCGGCTGCCACGGCGGCCGAGCCGACC
>DATKZB010000131.1:0-10447 GCA_035528235.1 Phycisphaerae bacterium | reverse complement strand
AAAAGGCCAAAGTCGCTCTCGTCGCCGCCATGAGAAAACTGCTCGTTACCCTGAACGCGATCCTGAGGACCAAACAACCATGGCAACCCAAAAACGCTTGACGCCCAACACAGTCGCTTCGGGATGACCATGCCACCCGGCCGAGTTAGCCGTCCGCCTTGGCGGGCGCCATCACGGGCACTGCTCGCCCGAGGCGAGCCGTGGCACCCGGCGGACCGCGGCGGCGCGCGCCGAGTCCTGAACCCCAGGTGTACCCAACGCGTTTTCCGCGGACGCGGGCCCTCGTTTGGCGGCGAATCTAGGCGTGTCGATGCCGGTCTTGGGTGAGTATCGGGCTGACTTGTGGTACGGAACCTGCGACAATGGGCTTAAGGACATGGCGTGCCGGGCGGACCGCGCCGGGACGAGCCGTCGGGCCACGGCCGGCGCACCGCCCGGAAATCCGGCTGAGGGGTTTGGGGGGGGTGCTGCCATGCGACCCAACGTCCCATTCTCCTTCCTTCTGGTCGCGGTGGTCGGCCTCTCGGCGCATCCTGCGGCCGCAGGGATCTTCGGCGAGTTGCGCCTGCACGACAGCACCGACACCAGCGTCGTCATCACCCACGTCGGCCAGGTCGTCGCCATGGACCTGTACGTGAGCGTCATCGGCTCGAACGCCGACTACACCGACGATGCCCTGTGGGGGTTCAAGGCCTCTTTCCAATCGACGAACGTCAACTGCGGCAGCGTCCTCGGAGACCTGTGGGGCGAGATCCTCTGGCCGTTCACCAGCGGCGGGTCCCAGGACATCCCAAACGGGTTGGCGCACCAGCCGGACCTGGACGGGGACGGAGACCTGGACATGGGGGGGACCATCGGGCCCAATCCCAGCGGCTGGTTTGCGGCCCGCGCGGGACGTTTGGTCTGGGGCGACGGCCGGCAACCCGCCGAGTTCCACGTGGCCAACGTCACGTTCACCGTCACCGGTTTCCTCTCGCCGGAGGCCGACGCCGTGACCGAGGTGAACGCCTTTCGGCCGGACATGCTAATCGGCACAGATGGCAAGCAGTACGAGTGTGCGACGGGAGCCCTGTGGATGGAGGACGGTGTACCCAAGATAAGTTCGCCTGATGCGGCGCCAGAGGACGTCGGCACGGTGACGATGGGCGATGCGATTGCTCTGGTGCTCGACCCGGCCCTGCAGGAGACGCTGCCTCCGCTGCCGCCCGAACCCGACCCGCCTCCGCCCGAACCGGACCCACCCGCGCCAGAACCCGATCCCGTGCCGCCCGACCTGGACCCGGCCGGCGGGACTACTCCCGACGACAGTGGCAGCGGCGGCAGCGGCGGCAGCGCGGCGGGCGGGGGGATGGGTGACGCGGGCATCGGCGGAGTGTGGGATGGGGACCTGGCGGACATTGTCGCGGGTGGTCCCGTCGATCCCGTCGGAACCCCCATCTTCCTCGATCCGCCAATCGGGCTGGACGCAGTGCCGCCGATGGTACACTATCCCGAGCCGGCGACCCTGGCGTTGCTGGCGGTCGGAGGGGCCGCCATCCTGCTGCGGCGCCGCAAACGATAGCCCGTATGCCGCCCGGTGCCGTTGCCGTCGTTTAGCCGCGGCCGGCACGGCCGCGGGCAGCGCCGGTGGATGCTCGACGGTCGTTCCCGTCGCCGTACCGGCGACGGCTAAACGACAGGGCCACCCGGCGCCGTTGCCGTGGTTTAGCCGCGGCGCGCCGCGGCCTACCGGCCCGCGGGCAGGCGGATGCGGCCGGCGATGAGCCGCTCGAAGTCGTACGTCTCGCGGGCCGTCTCGAGCAGGCACGTCCAATCGACGGGTCCGCGCAGCGTCTTGGCCGTGCGGCCGTTGACGGTCAGCGTAATGGGCCGCGCGAAGTCGAGCCGCTCGGCCGGCAGGTCGATCTCGATTTCCTTGAGGTTCCGCGCGAAGACGGCCACCAGGTTCTTGCCGGGCGGCAGGCGGGCCGTCAGTTCGTACCCCTCTCTCCGCCAGAGGGCCCGCTTGGCCTTGTCGAAATCCTGCTTCCGGGCGACCTTCAGGACCCGCCTCGCGCGGAAGTCGAACTCCTCGGTCGCCGTCGCCGTCGCCGTCGCCCGCACGTAATACGCCCGGCCCTGGTACAGGCGGTGGAAGAGCAGGCGGCAGTCGGCCGGGAAGGGGTCGCGCCGCGCCGCCTCCAGGAACGCGCGGACCTTGTCCTTCCGGATGTCCAGGCCGTGTCCCTGACCGGCGTACTCGACGGGCTCGAAGTGCTTGGCCCCCAGGCGTTTCATCTCGGCCGCCGCATCGCGCGAAAGCGTGTTGATACCTTCCTTCTGCCCCGCCTCGATGTCGTCGGCGCCCCAGTGGGCCTGCACCGCCAGGTTCAGCACGTTGGGCAGAAAGAGGACGGTCCCGGCCGAGCCGGCCTCGGTCAGGGGCCAGGAGGCCATCGGCACGGCCCCCGCCCATTCGCCGGGCGAGAACAGGACCGTGCCCCAGGTCGTGTAGCCGCCGCGCGAGTAGCCCGTCAGCACGCAGCGGTCGGCGTCGACGTTGGCCTGCCGGCGGACGTCGGCCAGCAGCCGCACGGGGTACGCGATGGTCAGCCGCTCGGCCTCGTACACGCCGCCCCGGGGCGAATCGGGCCCGGCCACCAGGTACTTTTCGACGTCGGGCCCCAGCAGGTGCTCGATGAACTCGACGGCCTTCTCGCCGGAGCCCCCCGTGCCGTGGGTGCTGAGGATGAGCGGCCAGCCGCGCGGCCCGTCGGCCACGTACCCCTGCGGCACGCGGAGGGTGTACGTGATGGCGGGGATGCCGTCGCCGCCGGCCATCCGCAGCGTGTGCCGCCCGGGCGCGAGCGCCGGCCGCGGCGCCACGCGGTGGAGCATGGCCTTGAGGTCGTCCCAGGCGGCGGGGGCGAGGGGACCGAAGCGCGCGGCCAGGTCGGCGCGGCGGGCCGCGTCGTTCTCGGCGAAGAACGCCCGGAGGATGGCGACGGCATCGGCGGGCGGCGGGGCCGGTTCGGCGGCGCGGGCGCCGGCCGCCGCCAGAGGCACGAACACCGCCAGACATTCGAGGAGCCAACGTAGGCGCATCAGCCGGGCCTCCACTAGCGTCACCATCGTACCGGCCGGCGGCGTCGGCGCCAAGCGGACCGGCGAGTTCTGCGTTGACCTCCTTGCGGCGGGACGCTAGAACGGATGCCACAACGCGGCACCGCTGTTGGAAAACCCGTTCTACGCTCGGTCTGGAAACGCAAGGAGGCACACGATGGCTGTCCGAGTCGGTATCGTGGGGCTGGGCATGATGGGCACGACGCATTTCAAGGGGTACCGGGCGATCCCGGACGCCGAGGTCGTGGCGCTGTGCGACGTCTCGGGCCGGAAACTCTCGGGCGACTGGTCCGACGCGGCCGGCAACATCGACACCGGGGCCGCCCAACAGACCGACCTGGCGGGCCTGCACCTCCACACCAGCCTGCCCAGGCTGCTCCGCGACAAGGACGTCGACATGGTGGACCTGTGCGTGCCGACGTTTCAGCATGCGTCCATGGCAATCAAGGCCCTCAAGGCCGGCAAGCACGTCTTCTGCGAGAAGCCGATGGCCATCACGTCGCGCAAGGCGAAGCGGATGATCGAGACGGCCGGGGCGTGCGGGCGGATGCTCGCCATCGGGCACGTTCTGCGGTTCTGGCCCGAGTACCTCCTCATCAAGCAGATGATCGAGGACGGCCGCTACGGCCGCGTCACGAGCGCCGTCTTCACGCGCCTGAGCGCCCGGCCCCTCTGGTCGTGGGACAACTGGCTCCAGGACCCGGCCCGCAGCGGCGCCGCCGCGCTCGACCTGCACATCCACGATACCGACACGGTGCAATGGTACTTCGGGCGGCCCGAGAAGGTCTCGGCCGTCGGCGCGTTCGAGGGCGACGGTCTGGCGCACGTCGTCGCGACCTATCATTACGCCGACGGCCCGGTCGTCGTGGCCGAGGGCGGATGGGACTACCCGCCGTCGTTCCCGTTCCGGATGGCGGCGAGCATCGTCTTCGAGCGGGCGGCCGTCGAGTACTCGACGCTCTCGTCGCCCACGCTCACGATTCACGAGGCCGGCGCGACCGAGCCGACGCATCCGCCGGTGCCCGCCCAGGACGGTTACACCGAGGAATTGCGATACTTTGTCGAGTGCGTGGCCACAGGCCGGCTGCCCGAGCGGATCGACCCGGCCGAGGCCCTGGCCGCCGTGGCCATCGTCGAGGCCGAAGTCAAAGCCGCCCGGACCGGCCGGCCCGTCAAGGTTCGTCTCTAATCCTGCCACGGTCGGGCCAGACGCGTGTTCGTAGGGGCACGACATGTCGTGCCCCTACAACAGAGGCCGTTTCCGGAAGGCCGCCAGGCGCGATGAAGTGGCGAAGTGGCGTTGCTAAACACGACCCGAGATCGGAGGACCAGGCATGCTCACCATCGCCTTTGTCGGCTGCGCACACATCCACACGCCGGGGTTTGCCAAGAACGTGGCGGCCCGGCCCGACGTCCGGACGCGGTACGTCTGGGACCCCGACCCCGCGCTGGCCAAGGCCCGGGCGGCCGACCTGGGCGCCAAGGCCGTCCGCGGCCGCAAACGAATCTGGGACGACCCCGAGGTTGCCGCCGTCGTCATCTGCTCCGAGACGAATCGGCACCGGCGTCTCGTCCGCGAGGCCACGGCCGCGCGCAAACACCTCTTCGTCGAGAAGCCCCTCGGCATGGGCGCCAAGGACGCCTACGAGATGGCCGACCTCATCGAGCGGGCCGGCGTCGTCTACAACACCGGGTACGCCATGCGGTGCAGCCCGGTCCACCTCTTTCTGAAGCGGCAGATCGAGGCCGGCGCCTTCGGCACCGTCACGCGCGTCCGGGCGAGCGTGTGTCACGGTGGGTCGCTGGGCGGGTGGTTCGACACCGAGTGGCGGTGGATGGCCGACCCGAAGGTGGCGGGCGTCGGCGCCTTCGGCGACCTGGGCACGCACGGGCTGGACCTCCTGATGTGGCTCATGGGCGACGTGGCCAGCGCCACGGCCGAACTCGACATCGTCACCGGGCGATACCCCGGCTGCGACGAGACCGGCGAGGGCCTCCTGAAGTTCGCCTGCGGCGCCATCGGCACGCTGGCGGCCGGATGGGTCGACGTGGCCAACCCCGTGAGCCTGATCGTGAGCGGCACGGAGGGCCATGCGGCCATTATCGACGGCAAACTCTACTTCCAGAGCGCGAAGGTGGCGGGGGCCGACGGCCGGTCGCCCTGGACCGACCTGCCGGCGGCGCTGCCGAGCCCGCTGGACCAGTTTCTCGATGCGGCCGCCGGCCGGCCGGCCCCGGCCCTGGTGAACGTGCGCGGCGCCGCCGCGCGCTCATCCGTCATGGAAGCCATGTACAAGGGATCCAAGCGGCACCGGTGGATGGCGCCGAAGTAGAGGAGGGCATCATGAGGCAAGCGTGCGCGTGGACGGCGGTGCTGGTGCTGGCGGCGGCGTGGGCCTTGCCCGCGTGGGCGGCCGAGTCGCCCTGGCGGTGGCTGTGGGTGTACGCCCCGCGCAACTTCCAGGTCAACGAGCGGGTCGACGACCTCATCACCCTGATGGGCCGCGCGAAGAAGGCCGGCTACAACGGCGTGATCATCGGCGACTCGAAGTTCGGCCGCATCGAGGGCCGGCCCGACTGGTACTACACGAACCTGGCGCGGACCCGCAAGGCCGCCGAGGACCTGGGCCTGGAACTCATCCCCGCCGTCATGCCCGTCGGGTACTCGAACGACGTGCTTCAGAACAACCCGAACCTGGCCGAGGGCATGCCCGTCCGCGATTGCCCCATGCTCGTCAAGGACGGCCGCGCGACCGTGGCCGACCCGTCGAACCGCCTGCCGAACGGCGGCTTCGAGGAGACGCGCGGCGAGAAGATCGCCGGCTGGGACTGGATGGACGAGTGCGCGCGGCGCGACACCGAGGTCCGCCACTCGGGCGCGGCCTCGGTGCGGGTCGATAAGTTCCGCGAGGGCAGTAGCCACGGCAACGGACGCCTGGTCAAGAAACTGACCCTCGCGCCGTACCGGCAGTACCGCATCGACGCCTGGATCAAGACGCGCGACCTGGCGCCCGCCGCCAGCCTGCTCATCAACCCCCTGGCCGAGGGCCGGGCCCTGAACCACGCGACGCTGGGCGTCAAGCCCACCCAGGACTGGACGCTGCACAGCATCCTCTTCAACACGCTCCAGCACGCCGAGGTCAGCCTGTACATCGGCATGTGGGGCGGCAAGGAGGGGGCGTTCTGGATGGACGACGTCAGCGTCCGCGAGGTGGCCGGCGTCAACATGGTCCGGCGCCAGGGGTGCCCCTTGCGCGTCACGAGCGCCGACGGCCAGACCGTGTACGAGGAGGGTCGCGACTTCCAGCCGTGGGCGTATCCCAAGATGGGCCGCGTGCCGTGGCCGGGGGCGTACGAGGTGGTGCATCCCGAGCCGCCGCTGGTCCTGGCGCCCGACTCGCGCATCCGGGAGGGCGAGACGCTCAAGGTTTCGTTCTACCACACGGTGGTCATCTACGACGGGCAGGTATCGGCATGCCTGGTGCACGACGAACTCTTCGGCTACATGGAGAAGCAGGTGCGGCTCATCAAGCAGCACTTCGCGCCCAGGAAATACCTCATGAGCCACGACGAACTCCGCGTGGCCGGCCATTGCGAACTGTGTCGCGCGGGCGGCAAGACGGCCGGGCAGATCCTGGCCGAGAACGTCCGCCGGTGCCGCGAGATCATCCGCCGGGTGGACCCCGAGGCCGAGGCCTTCGTCTGGAGCGACATGTTCGACCCCAACCACAACGCGGTCGATAAGTATTACCTCGTGGCGAGCACGCTGGCGGGGTCGTGGGAAGGCCTCTCGAAAGACGTGAACGTGGCGTGCTGGTGCTTCGAGAAGCGCGACGCGTCGATGCCGTTCTTCGCCCAGCGCGGCCACAAGATGATTATGGCGGGGTACTACGACACCGACGACGTCAAGGCCAACGTCATGGGCTGGCGCGACGCGGCCGCCAAGGTCAAGGGCGCCGATGGACTCATCTACACGACCTGGCGGAGCGAGTACAAGGACCTCGAGACGTTCGCCAAGTTCGCGCTCCAGCCCCGGCCATAGGCTGCACCAGCCGCGTCACGGCCGCTCGATGCGCGGGGCCGTGGCCACGCGCGGCCGGATGGGCAACTCGTCGATGCACGGAAAGTCCGGGTCCGCCTCGGCCCGGACCTCCGGGTCTCCCTGGTACGGGCAGCACGTGTCGATCCACGCGATGAGCCGCCTGAGGCCGAGCGGGTCCACCCGCACGCCGTGATGCTTGCCGCTCATCGCCCGGGCCACGAGCGGGCTGGTGTACGCGAGGTACCGCATCGGCCGCAACGTGGCGTAGGCCTTCGGGTCGCGGGTGCTCGGGTCCATCGTCTCGACCGGGATGGCCCCGGCGAACCCGTATCCCTTGCGCCCGCCGCCGGGCACCGGGTTGCCCCACCCGGCCGCGCCCACCAGCGTCAGGTACGGTTCCTTGAAGGGCCCGTGCCCCGGCCGGAGCGTCAGGTCGAGCGTCGGCCGGCCCTTTCCGTCGCCCTGGTGACACTTGCCGCAGTACCGGTCGAGCACGGGCTGGGCGAACCGCTCGTAGCCGATGCTCTCGTCGCCCCACGGCGGGGGAGTCAGTTCGACGGGCGGCCGGCGGAATGCCAACCCGCCCGTGGCCGGCGGCGCCGTGCTGTGCGACTCGTGGCAGCCGATGCATCCGCGATGCTCGCCGGGCATGAGGCCGGTAAAACTCCGCATCGTCTGGAGGCACCGGAAGTGCTCGTCCAATAGTTGAAAATGCAGAGACCGCCCCGGCGGCGCTTTGAAGTATACCGATCCGTCCGGCATCACCGGCACGACCGAGAGGATCCGCTTGACGCCTTCCTCCTGGATGATCGAGACGGGCGGGCCGGAGTTGCGGTACGTCTTCCGCCACGTCGAGTAGGTCTTGTGGTCGGTCTGAATGACCCGCAGGTACTTGACCTTCTCTCGCGGCAGGTCCGGCACGCCCTGGCAGACGTCGGCGCTGTAGAAGAGGCCCGACTGGGGAGGCTGGCGGTCGGGGCCCGTGCCGGGCCAGGCCACGCGGTCGGGCGATTGCGGCGGACGCGGGCGCGGCCGGACCGGAACGGCGTGCCAGATGTTGTGTGCACCCTCATAGATAAGTTCGCGGTTGCCGCGCACGTCCATCAGGTACAGGCGGAACCGGCTGCCCTCGCCCCGCGCCGAGACCAGGAAATCCTCCTCCGACAGCGGGTACGGCGTCTTGTACCCCGTGTACCGGCCAGAGGGGTGGTAGTCGGCCGACTCGTGCGGGTCCTCGGGCGGCGTGCCGCACTCGGGCCACGGCAGGTCGCACGTCACCTTCGTCAGGCCCAGCGGAAAGTTGAGGCCCTTGCCGGGGTCGACGATGCCGATGGACCCCGAGAACCAGTCGTGGTGCCCGACGCCCGAGAACATGACGCGGCGGGTGCCGGGAATGGGGCGCGGCTCCGACAGGTGATCGGGCCAGACGGTCTGGTTGCCCCAGAAGACCGTGGTGCCGGTGCCGTCGGGCTGGGTGGTCCAGAGGCTCTGGATGCGCCAGAGCGGCTTGTCGGTGTACTCCCACCGCGAGTAGATGACGCGGCCGTCGTCCATCAGGGCGGGCGTCCACTCGGTCTCGTTGCCGCAACTCAAGATGTAGATATTTTCACCATCGGCGTCGCACCGCGCCAGCAGGGCCGAGTAGATGAACGGCCCGCACCGTACGTAACTGTTGCCGCGCGTCGTCGTGAAGAGGATCCGCCCGTCGGCCAGGTAAATCGGGTCGAGGTCGTCGTACGGCCCGTCGGTCAGCCGCCGGGTGCCCCGGCCGTCGATGCCCGTCTCGTACAGGTGAAAACTCTTCTCGTCGTGGGCCTTGTAACAGAAGAGGACCCGCCGGGCGTCGAACGACAGGTCGGGCCGCCAGAAACTGCCCGGCTTCCCGGGCGCGAGTTTCCGCACCGCGCCGCCGGGGTCCAGCCCTCGCAGTACCAGCAGCCGCCCGCCCGGCGCCGCCTTGATGCTCATCCGGTGGATCGACTCGTGCTGCCACTCCGGCCCTTGCGGGTAAGGCTGGTCGATGAAGAGTAACTCGTCGAAGTCCACGGCGGGGTTCGCCAGCGCGATGCGCCGCTTGACGCGTCGGACGGCCAGGTAGAGTTCGCGCGCGGCGGGGTCGCCGTCGGCCCAGTCGGCCGCGGCGTCGAGATCCGCAATGCGTCCCTACGGCCCGCCGCCCAGCGGCGCCGTGACGGCGGCCGCCGGCCAAGCCGAGTCGTCGAACGCCGTCTCGTGCCACCCGGTCGGGGCCTCGGTGGCGGCCCGCCAGGAGGGGTCCGATACCAGTGTCATCCGCCGGTCGTCGGCCAGGACCAGCGTCAGGCGGGCGATGAGGCCGGCGGGATTCTTCGTCACGGGGGCGGCACGGTTCTCGGCCCGGACGGCCAGGACGTTCCGGCCCGGCCGGAGCGACTCGCGCCCCATGCTCATCCCCGCCGCACGCTGCCACGTCTCGTGCGAGCCCAGCCGCGCGCCGTTCAGGAAGACTTCGCACGCGTCGTCGGCGGCGATGCGAAGGCGCGCCCACCGCACGGCGACGCCGGCTGGCACGTCGAACGTGCGGCGGAAGAACCGCGGCGCCACGGGGGCGTCCTCAAAGGGCCGGCCTTCGGGGAACCAGATCCACGCCGGTGCCGCGTCGACGCCGCCGGGTACCGCAGCGCCCGCGGGCGCCTCGGCCGCGAGGCGGGCCTGGAGGGCGTCGAGTTCGGCCACCTCGGCCGAGAGGTCCGGCGGACGGGCCGTGCGGCCGAGCCGGGCGGCCAACTCGCGGGCCCAGGCGATCTCCTTGCGGGTCCGCGCGGCCAGCGGTTCGCCGACCGCCTGGAAGAGCCAGTCGCGCTCCAGGGCGTCGGCCGCCTCGGCCGGCGCGAGTTGCCGCGTCTCGGGTTCCACAGCCGGCGCGAGGACGGGCAGGTAGATGTCGCCCGGGACGTTCGCCCGTGCCCGGCGGGCCAGGGCTTCCTGGAACGCGTCGGCGGCGGGCCCCGCGTCGGCGGCGGGCGCGCCGCGGGCCGCCGTCACGAGCAGGACCACTAGGGCCAGGAGCCGCGCGCGCCGCATAAGCCGTTTCCTCCTCCGCCGGAGCCAACCGTTGCCACGGACATTATGCGGTGTAATAGGGGGCCGGTCAAACGGGTTCCGGCGTTCGCCGGGCGTTCGTGCCGGCGCTCGCGGGGGTGTTCGTAGGGGCACGACATGTCGTGCCCCTACCTGGGCGCGCAAAAGACTGTAGCGCTGGGGCCGTGCCCCAGCGCCGTGTGCCACGGCCGGTCTTGCCCGGCCGTGAGCGTGGCCGGCGCA
>DATKZB010000130.1:0-21532 GCA_035528235.1 Phycisphaerae bacterium | reverse complement strand
GCGGCGGGCGCGGCGGGACCCCGTACCCGCCGCGCCGGCGCCGCGTGTGTCGCGGTGGGTACACAGACCGACCGCGGCCTGTCAGTCGCGAAACGCCTTCGGATCATATCCCGCCGCCTTGATCATCCGCTCCAGCAGTCGCATCGGCAGGCCCACGACGTTCGTGAAACTGCCGTCAACCTGCTCGACGTACCGGTCGCCGGTCTCCTGGATGGCGTAGGCCCCGGCCTTGCCCAGAGCCTCGCCGCTGGCGACGTACGCGTCAATCTCCTCGGGTGTCATGGCCCGCATGCGGACGCCCGTGGCCTCGTGCGCCAGCAGCCGCCGGCCCGTGTCGAGGTCCACGAGGGCCAGGCCCGTCAGGACGCGATGCCGGGAGCCCGACAGCCGGCCGAGGATTCGCCGAGCGTCGGCCTCGTCGGCTGGCTTGCCGATGATAACGCCGTCCAGTTCGACGGCCGTGTCGGCCCCCAGGACGAGCCCCCCGGTCAGGCCGTGGGCCTCGATGGCGGTCGCGGCCTTCAGGTAGGCCAGGCTCTCGACGTACGGACCCGGTGCCGCGCGAGGCCGCACGGCGCTCTCGCCCGCCGGCGGCGGCCGCACGTCGAACCGGTACCCCGCCTGCCGCAGCAGGTCGCGCCGCCGCGGCGAGTTCGACGCCAGCACGAGATGCCGATGGTCATGCGTCATGCGGGGTCCAGGGGGGCCGACCGGCCGGCCGCCTACGGTCGGCCTATCTCGAGCCAGCCGCGCTCGCCGTCCCAGCGGACCACCAGGTCGGTGTTGCAGACGTGGCACCGCAGCACCGCGCCGGATCGCGTGCCGTGGTGCACCACCAGTTCGGCCGCGCAGATGGGGCAGTGCCGCGCGAACGTCGTCGGCAACCGGTCGGGCGCCGGCTCCGCGGTCGCGGGGGCCAGGGCCGCCTCGACGGCGTCGCGCGCGGCCTTCTCGGCGACCATGCGGCTCAACTCGTGCACCGTCTCGCCGGTGCCGAAGACGATGGCGCCGACGAGGACGCCGCCGTCGAAGACGAGCCGGCGGTGGACGTCCGGCGTGTCGTGGTGTTCGACAACCGTCACGTTGCCGCCCGCCGGAAGATGGCCGCGACCGATGACCGCCAGATCGTGGCCGAAGACGATGGTCCGTAGGCGGACCGCCTCGAGGACGGGCGCGGCGCGGCGGTCGAGCATGCTGGCGGCGGCCAGGGCGCCCTGGCCCCAGGCCCGCTGCCAGCAGAACACGGCGCCCTCCTCGCCGAACTCGTCGACGTCGGCGGGCTCGGCCACGTCGCCGGCGGCGAACACGTCGGCCTGGCTGGTCCGAAGCGCCGCGTCCACCCGGATGCCGCGCCCCGTCTCGATGCCGGACCCGCCCACCAGGGCGATGGCGGGCCGGCGCCGGCACCCGCACGCCACCAGGTCGGCCGGGAACGTCCGGCCGTCGGTCGTCTCGATGCCGATGGCCTTGCTGCCGGCGCCGATGACGGCCCGGGCCTGGGCGTTGCGACAAAGCGTCACGCCGCGCCGCTCCAGGATCGCCTCCAGCCGGGTGCTGGTCTCGGCGTCAAGCATCTCCGGCCAGAGCCGCTCGCCGCGCATCAGTTGCGTCACCCGGATGCTGCGCTCGAGGAGGGTCTCGGCCAGCGCCAGGCCGATGATGCCCTCGCCCATGATGGCGGCCTTTCGCACGTCCTGGACGACGGCGCGGACCTCCTGGGCCTGGGTGAGCGTGTCGAACGTCGTCACGCCTTCCAGGTCCATACCCGGAATCTCGAACGGCACGGCCTGGGTGCCCGTGGCGATGAGCAGGCGATCGTACTGGACCCGCTGCCCGGAGCCGAAGACGAGGGTGTGGGCGCCGGGGTCGATTGAAGCCACGCGCGTCATGAGGAACAGGTCGATGCGTTCGCGGCGGTAGGCGTTGCGGCTCTGAAAGATGACCTCCTGGAGGGTCAGGTCGCCCGCCAGGAACTCGCCCAGTTGCCGCCGCAGGTAGAACGGGTAACGCTCGTCCGTGAAGACGCTGATCTGGGCGTCGCCGTCGTCGCGGCGGAGGGCCTTGGCGGCCCGGTATCCGGCGGCGCCGTTACCGATGATGGCGAAGTGCGCGCTCATGGTTTCGTGTCGTCCGACGGGTGCGGGGCAGCCGCGGCCGGCGCGTCGCCGGCCGACGGCGTTTCGGTCTCACGGGCGGCCAGCACCCGGCGATGGTGCCGGCGATACACCGTAATCAGGTAGTACATGATGACGTACGCCGCGACGCCCGAGACCAGGCCCACGACAATGCTGCCGACCCACAGCGGCAGGGCGACCTTCATGACCACGTCCCACCACTGCTTCACCAGGTCCCACCACGGCAGGTCCTCGCTGACGATGCTGCCGGCGGCCTTCTGGAAGTCGGCCAGCATCCGGTCGGAGCCGCCGACCATCAGGGCGCCGACGTACAGGTTGAACGCGTAGATGGGCGGGATGGTGGCGGGGTTGGTGATCCACGCCATCGGCACGCCGGCCACCCGACTCGCCCGCAGCAGCGACGTGATGAAGAAAATCAGCATCATCTGGATGCCAATCGTCGGCGTCATCGCGATGAAGACACCGATGGCGGCCCCCAGCGCAATGGTGTGGGCCGACTCGTCCAGATGCAGCAGGTGGATGAACCACGCCTTCGCCTTGTCCCATCCCGCACGAAATGGCACCGACTGCTCCTTCGTCGCGAGCAACGAGTACGCCTAGCGCGGCTCGGCTTGGCGCCACGCCTCAAGCAGTTGCTCGGTCACGGCCTCCGGCGTAACGTTCGTCAGACACAGTAGCGCCGCCGTGCCGCTGCCGTATAGGCACTGCCGACGGTAACACGGGCTGCACGCCGCCCGGCCCCCAAGCACGCGGTGACCCGGCCCGTACGGGCCCGTGCGGCGTGGGTTGGTCGGGCCGAAGATGGCGACGACCGGAGTGCCGACGGCGGCGGCCACGTGCATCGGGCCCGAGTCGTTCGTCACCATCGCGCGGGCCTCGGCGATGACGGCCACCAGTTCTTTTAACGTGGTTCGGTTCGTCAGGTCAATAGGCGGCTCCGTCATGGCCTGGGCGACGGCGCGGCCGTTGGCCACGGCCTCGGCGCTGCCGATGAGGACGGCCCGGGCGGCGGTCTGGCTGCGCATCCGGTCCAGGACCTGGGCGAACCGGTCGGGCGGCCACTGCTTGGTCAGCCAGCGGGCGTGGGCGCACACCACCACGAACGGCTCCCCGGGCCCCAGCCCCTGCCCGGCCAGCAGACGCCGTGCCGCGCCGCGCGCCTCGGCCGATACCGGCAGGTGGTCCGTCGCCTGCGGCATCTCGAGGCCCATCCGCCGCGCCGCCGCCAGGTACCGGTCGACGGCGTGCATCTCTCGGCGGCCGGTCGAGACCTCGTCGGTATAAAAGAGCGGCGCGCCTTCCCGCGCCTCGCGGAATCCGACCCGCGTCGGGGCGCCCGACGCCATCGCCAGCAGGCCGCTACGGAAAAGGCCCTGGAGGTCGATGACCGTCGTGAACCGCCTCCGGCGCAGGTCCTTCAAGAACGCCAGAAACTCCGCCGCCACCGTCACGCTCAACGTGAACCGCCCGAACCGGCGCCGGTCGAACAGCAGAACGTCGTCCAGACGCGGATGGCCCTCCAGAATCCCCGCGAACGGCCGGGCCACCAGCCACGACACGTGCGCCGCGGGGTGAGCCTCCTTCAGCGCCGTCAGGACCGGCAGGGCCTGGACGACGTCGCCCATCGACGACGGTTTGATGATGAGGGTCCTGGAGAAGTTCATGGCGTCTCCAGGCGGGGCGGCTTGCCGCGGAGGGCGTCGAGTTTTCTCTCGCTGGCGCGCGCGATGCGGCGCCACCACTGCCGCAGCCGCCGGGCTGCGTCGGTCCGCCCCCGACGCCGCGCCAGCACCGTCATCGGCAGCGGACGGCCCGGCGGTTCCAGATACGTCCGTAAGAAACGCAGGCGGTCTGTCTGCCTTGCCACGCCCCATTCGTCCAGGCTGACGCTCAGTCGCATGAGGTCGCGGGCCCGCCGACGCGGCGAAACCTGCCGCGTGCGGCGCACGCCGTCCAGGTCGACGAACACGGGCCGCGGCGGCTGCCCCGGCGCCACGAGGATATTCGGGGCCTTCAGGTCGCGGTGCGCGAGGCCCGACTCGTGCAGGCGGCGGACCATCCGCGCCAGTTCCCAGGTCACGTGTCGCCGGTCGGCCGCCGGCGGACGGGTGCCGAGCCAGTCCGAGAGCGGCAGGGCGTCGGCCACGACCTCGGTCATCAGCAGCGTATCGACGACGGCGCCGCCGCGGCGCCGGTCGACGGCGGCCGCCGGCCGGGCCGTTGCGATGCCGCGGACCAGCAGGGCGTGGCCCCGGCGGAATCCCGCCAGCGACCGCGACGCCCGGGCCAGGCCCGGGCCCAGGTTCCGCGTGGCGGCCCGGTTGTGCCGCTTGACGATCAGGCACCGGCCGTCATCGAGCCGCACGCGCCAGACACTGGAGGTCCGCCCCTGCTTGATGGCCGTGGCGGCCGCGCCCGACAGCGGGTCGCCGGCGCCGCCGGCCGCCAGGAAGGCCGCGACGGCGTCGCCCCAGTCCTCGGTGGCCCAGCCGCGCCACGGCCCGGCGACGATCCGCCGGAAGTACTTCGATGGGCGCCGGGTGCGGCGGTCGCGCCGCCAGTAGAACCGCTGGCGATAGATGGCGGTGGCCCGCGTGACGGTCCGGGCGCCCGGGGTCGTGTCGATGAGTTCCCACAGCCGCGCCAGACACCGGACCCGCTCGGCCGGCCGGGCGATGGGCTCGAAGAAATGTTCCAGTTGCACCAGGTGGTGGAGGACGGCCTCGGGCGGCGCCGGGCGCGCGGCCTCGGCCAGGTCGACCAGGCTGAGCCGCCACTGACCCGCCGGGCCCGAGATGAGGACGTTCCCCGGATGCAGGTCGCTCAGATAGAGATCGGCCTCGGCCAGGCGGCCGACGAGGCGCGCCAGGTTATAGGCCAGCGCGGCGGGGGTGATGGTTCCCTCGGGCGGCCGGCGGCGACGACGGAAGGCCGACACGAGTTCCGGCGGCCGGGCCCCGGGATACGGCGGGTCGGCCGGCCCGGGCTCGAAGTATCGGTCGAACAGGTACTCGTCGAGGCGAACGCCGCCGGGGATCTCGCGCGTCACGAGCACTTCGTCGGGCCCGAGGGCCAGGGCCACGGGTTCCGGCACGTCGAGTCCGGCGGCCCAGGCGGCCAGGAGGGCTTCCCACTCGCGCCGGCCGGGGCCCATGCCCATCCGGGCCCGCAGGTGCCTGAGCACCCCGGCGGGTTCGTGGACCTTGACGTAGTAGGCGCCGCCGGCGGCCTCGAGGCGAAAGACGGTCCGCCCCCGGCCGCGCTTGACGGGCACCAGCCGGTCGCGCTCCAGGGGAGGCCAGCCGTCGGCCAGCAAAGGCTCGGCCGCCGCCGGCCGCACAGACCACCTCCGGCCCCCTTGCTCGATGATGCGGGTCTGTTCCATGGGCGCACGAAACGTTGAGCGCCCGGGGCGACGTTCGTTCGGCCCGCGGGCGCCACCGGTCATCGTAATCGGCCCACCGGCCCCATGCAAGCGGAAACGCCGTGTCGGGTGGGTGGGCCGCCGGACGCCACGGGCGGTGCCGCAAAAGACGGCCGAAATCGTTTGACCTGGTGGGGAATGGGGCTAGAATCGACAGGTACATCCCCGCCCGGTCTGTTCGGGCGGCCCCGCGCACGAGGCCGGAAGGTTTCCGCTGTGGCGGCGGAGGCCCGGCACCAGATAGCGGGTCGGAAAGGCCGATGGCATACCTCTTCGTGGCGTGTCCGCAGTGTCGCGCCGCCTACAAACTCCGCAAGGAACACGCCGAGGTGGAGGCGGTCTGCCGGTCGTGCGGCCACCGGTGGGTGCCAGCCCAGGCGGCGAAGGCCGAGCCGCAGGGCCCACCGGCCGAGCAGGCGGCCGCGCCGCCCCCGGCGCCGGCGCCTCCCCCGCCTCCTCCTCGTGAGGAGAAGCCCTCGGCGCCGCCCCCGCCCAACGAAGGATCGCCCGCCGACGCCCTGGCGGCGATGGCCCGGGCCGTGGGCAAGGAGCCCCCGGCCGCCAAGCCCCCGGCCGCTACGCCTCCGGCGCCCCCCCAGGTACCGCCCGAGCGCCCGGCGGCCGCGGCCAAGGCGCCGCCGGCCGTCAAGGGCCAGATGGGTTCGCCTCTGGATGCGTTGGCGGCCATGGCCAGCGGCAAGAAGGCAGCGCCGGCCCCGGTGCCGGCCCCCGCCGTGGCCGAGCCGGTCCGCGCCGAACGGACCGACCCGCTGGTGGGCACTCAGATCAACGGGTTCAAGATTCAGCGCCGGATCGGCAGCGGCGGCTTCGGCATCGTGTACAAGGCGTTCGACACGAATCTGGAACGGTCGGTGGCCATCAAGATGCTGCCGCCCAAGATCGCCAAGGCGGGCGAGGGCATCGTGGAGCGGTTTCTGCGCGAGGCCCGCAGCGCGGCGAAACTCGCGCACCCGAACATCGTCACGATCCACCAGATTTGCCCGCATGCGGATACCTATTACATCGTCATGGAGTTGGTTGACGGCGGGGCGCTGCACGAGTACCTGGCCGTCCGGAAGCGGTTCGCCCCCGCCGAGGCCACCCGCGTCATCCGGGCAGCGGCCGAAGGCCTGGGCCACGCGCACAAGCGCGGCATCATCCACCGCGACATCAAGCCCGGCAACATCATGCTGACCAACGACGGCCAGGTCAAGGTCAGCGACTTCGGCCTGGCGCGCGACGTCCTCCAGGGACACGACATCATCGGCGCCGGCCACAGCCTCGGCACCCCCCGGTACATGTCGCCCGAGCAGGCCCTGGGCGAGGAGCCCACCGCCGCCAGCGACCTCTATTCCCTGGCTGCCACCTACTTCGCGCTGCTGACGGGCCACGCCGCCTTCGACGCGGCCAACGACCGCGACATCATGAAGATGCAGGTCCAGGCCCCCGTGCCCGACCCCAGGCAGTACGTGCCGGAACTACCGGCGGCCGTCTTCCGCTTCTTCGAGCGGGCCATGGCCAAGCAGCCCGAGGAACGGTACGTCACGGCCGAGGAGTTTACCGAGGCCCTCGATCGGCTCGACTTCAGCCGCACCGACGCCGAGGGGTCGGATTCCCAGGCCCTCATCAACCAACTCGGGGCCATCGCCGCCGAGGACCGCGGAGCCCACCTCAGCCAGACCCTCGGGCGGGCCGTCCGCCGGGCCCAGCGGCAGCGGACGCCCATGCCCGAGCGGGCCGTCGAGGACATGATCGGCGCCACCACTACCGCCGGACGTAAGGCCGGCTGGAAACTGTGGCTCATCATCGGCGGCGTCCTCGCCCTTTTGATTGCCGGCGCCATCGTGGCCGCCGTCCTGCTGGCGCCACGGGGCGGCGGGCCGGCCGGCACCGGGACCGAGAAGCCGGCCCCGCCCGACCAGCCGCCAGTCCAGCCCGGCCAGCCGACGACGCCGCCCGATCAGCCACCCGACCAGCCGCCCGACCAGCCCGGCCAGCCGCCGCCGGACGTCAAGCCCAAGCCGCCGCCCAGGAATCCCCTTGAGGACGTGGCGAGCGAGGTCCTGGGCGAGGTCAAGGCCTACGAGGCCGATCCCGATACGCCGGCGTATGAACTCATACGCATGTATCAGGAGAACGTCATCAACATCTACCCGGGGACGCAGGCCGCCAAGGAGGCCCAGCAGGCCATCGAGCGCCTCAAGAAAGGTGGCGAGCGCCTCGGTCCGCCTTCGTCGCCGCCTGCCGAAAAGCCCCCCGAGACGCCGCCCCCGCCCCCGGCCGACACGCCGCCCGGCCCCCAGCCGTAGGGTTCGTTGGGGGTTTCTTACCCGACAGGGCAGTTCAGCATTGCGTGTTTGCGCGGCGGGTCCCCGTACCCGCCGCGCTCCGTGCTAGGCGCGGGGTTGGCGCGGTGGGTACGGGGACCCACCGCGCCCAAGCGGTGGTGTGAGTACGCGATCTTAAAGCGCTCTAGCGGTATGTGCGGGGCAGGCGTTTCGAGAGGCCCGTCAGAATTTCGTACGGGATGGTGCCGGCCTGTTCAGCCACGGCGGCGGCGCTGATGGGGCTGGAGTTGTCGGCCTCGATGAGCGTAACCTCCTGGCCCGGCCCGACGCCGGGCACGCCGGTCAGGTCGATCATCGTCATGTCCATGCACACGGCCCCGACGACCGGCACGAGGCGCCCCTCCACGCGAACCTGCCCGCCGTCCGACAGCGCCCGCGGGTAGCCGTCGGCGTAGCCGATGGGCAGGACGCCGATGAGGGACTCGCGCGCGGCCCGCCACCGGTGTCCGTAACTGACGCCCTCGCCGGCCCGCACGGCCTTGAGGCATGCCACCCGGCTCTTCAGGGCCAGCGCCGGCCGAAGCGGGACCGCTCGCGCCGCCGGGCACGGGCAGATGCCGTACAGGGCCAGACCCGAGCGGACCATGTCGAAGTGCGACTCGCTCAGGACGAGCAGGGCCGACGAGTTGGCCGCATGGACCAGCGGCGGCCGCAGGCCGGCGGCCTGCATCGCCGCCAGCGCCGACCGGAACCGCGCCAGTTGCCCCGGCGACACGTCGTCCGCCTCGCAGTCGGCGCACGCAAAATGCGTGTACGCGCCGGCCAGGCGAAGGTGTTTCATCCGGCCGAGCGCGGCGGCGGCCTCGGCGGCGGCCTCGGCACGGACGCCCAGCCGGTTCATCCCGGTGTCGATCTTCAGGTGGACGGCCACCGTGCGGCCCTGCCGCGCGGCACAGGCCTCGATGGGCCCGGCCGTCTCGGGGCCGTCCACGGTGGGCGTCAGGTCTTGCTCGATGGCCGCCGCCACGTCGTCGGCGGGCAGGGCGCCCATGACGAGGACGGGCGAGCGGATGCCGGCGGCACGCAGTTGGGCGCCCTCTTCCACCAGGGCCACGCCGAGCAGGTCGACGGCCTCGGCCTCCAGGGCGCGGCTCACCTCGACGGCCCCGTGGCCGTAGGCGTTGGCCTTGACGACGCCCAGCACCTGGACGCCCGGCGCCAGGCGTGCCCGCAGCGTCCGGAGGTTGTGCCGGACGGCGGCAAGGTCGACTTCGGCGTAGGTCGGTCGCGGCATGGCGTTCCCCGGCGAGCGTGCAGCGCGCGGCCCCCTTCTATCGCGCGGGGGGTCCGGAATCAAGCGGCTCGGGCGGCGGGGCGGCGGGCGGCTCGGCGTCGGTGTCATCCGAGTCGGTCTGGCCGCGGGTCAGCAGGTCCTTCAGTTCGCTCATCCCCAGCAGCCGCGCGGCCGCGGCAAACGTCACCGCCCCTGCCGCGATGCCCAGCGCGAGTTGGGCCCCCAGGTGCCACCGGGCCGTCAGGCCCAGAGCCGGCGCGAGGTGATAGGCTGCGGCCCAGGTGGCGGCGGCCATGGCGACGGTGGCCAGGAGGGTCCGGACGGCGCTGGCGCCAATCGCGGCCCACCGCAGGGCCGACGCCCGTTTCGAGAGGGCACGCGCCAGCAGGCCGACCTTCAGGACGGCGGCCAGGACGGTGGCGATGGCCAGGCCGCGCTCGCCCCACGGCTCCAGCGGCCAGACCAGCACGAGGTTCAAGACCAGGTTCGTCCCGGCGGCGACCAGCGCGATGCGTAGCGGCGTCCGGATGTCTTCCAGGGCGTAGAAAGCCCGCTGGAGGATGTGGATGGCCGAGTACGCCCAGATGCCGAGCGAGTACAGGCAGGCCACCCAGACGGTCCGCGGCACGGCGGCCGGGTCGAGGGCGAATCGGCCGTGGTTCAGCAACAGCCGGACCAGCGGCTCGCATATCAGAATGAGCCCGACGCCCGACGGGATCGCGATGAACAACGCCAGCCGCAGGGCGTGCGAGGCCGCCCGGCCCAGGCCCTCCAGGTCCTTGCGGACGGCCCGGCGCGACAGGATCGGAAAGATGACCGTGGCCAGGGCGATCCCGAACACGCCCAGCGGAAACATGTACAAGAGTTGGCCATAGTAGAGCACCGAGGCGGCGCCCATCTCCATCGGGAAGGCGACCAACCACGACCCGAGGGCGAACGAACCCGGGCCGGGCGTCGACGGGCTCAGCAGGTTCGCAATGAGCGAGTCCAGGAACACGTTGAACTGGATGACACCCACCGCCAGGACCATCGGCCCCACGAGCAGCAAAACACGCCTCAGGCCCGGGTCGCGCAGGTCCCACACCGGCCGCAGCGCCAGGCCCAGCCGCCGAAGGACGGGCACCTGGATGGCCACCTCGACCACCGACGCCGCCAGAATCGCCGCCGCGATGATGTAGACCTGCGTGATGGTGTCGTCGGCCGCCAGCACGCCGCCCGTCACGGCGGCCGCGATGATAAAGAGGTTCAGCACGATGGGCGCCAGCGCCGGCATGACGAAGTGCCGGCAGCAGTTCAGCGCCGCCTGGAGGACCGCCACCAGGCACACCCCGATGGAGAACGGAAACAGCACGGCCGCCAGCCCGAAAATCAGGTGCCACTTCGGGCTCGCGGCGGTAAGATGCCGCAGCGCCAGAAACACCCCGTCGGCCACCAGCGTCACGGTGGCCAGCGTCGCCACCAGCACGGTGACCACAAGGCTCATGAACCGGCCGGCGGCCTTGCGACCGCCCGTCTCGAGGTAGTCCGTGAAGACGGGGATGAAGGCGGCGCTCAGGGCCCCCTCGCCCAGCAGTTGCCTGAGGAGGTTCGGCAGCCGGAACGCCATGGCGTAGGCGTCCATGACGAAACTCTGGGTGGCGCCCAGAAAGTGGGCGAGCGCAAAGTCGCGGGCCAGCCCGGCCACCCGCGAGACGAGCGTCAGGCCGCTGACCGTCCAGACGTGCTTGGTAAACGAGGCCACGGGCGCGGGCGGCTCCTTGTTGCCGGATTTGAGGGAGGGCACCCGGCCGCCGGGCGACCGGTTTCGCAAGACATCGGGCGAAGGTACGCTAGTCTATCGGCGCGGAGTTGTCAAGGCGCCTGGGGTAAGCCAGTGGGTCTAGCGGCGCACCATTATCCGGTTCTCGTGACGGGGGCCGCCGGCCTCCTGGGCCGGGCCCTCGGGCCGAAACTGCTCGGCCACGCCCCCGGGCCCGACGCCGTCCACCTGACCGACGTGGCCGACCTCGACGTGACCGACGCCGCGGCCGTGGCCGACGCCGTCCGGGCCATCCGGCCGCGGACCGTCTTTCACCTGGCCGCGTGGACCGACGTCGATGGGGCCGAGGCCCATCCGCGCGAGGCCGCGCGACTGAACGCCGAGGCGGCCGAGAACGTGGCCGTGGCCGCCGACCAGGCCGGGGCCCTCATCGTCCACCTGAGCACCGATTTCATCTTCGACGGGACCCGGCCGGGCCGGTACGTCGAGGACGATCCGCCCAGCCCCCAGAGCGTGTACGGCCGGACCAAGGCCGACGGCGAGGGCCGCGTCCGCGCCGCCGCGCCGGCCTCGCACCTGGTGGTCCGGACGGCGTGGCTGTACGGGGCGGGGGGCAGGGACTTCATCGACGCCATCCTCGCCCGGGCCCGGGCCGGGCAGCCGCTGCGCGTCGTCACCGACCAGGTGGGGTGCCCGACGTGGAGCGAGGACCTGGCCGCGGCCCTGGTGGCGATGGTCGAGGCCGGCGCGCGCGGCACGCTGCACGCCTGCGGGGCGGGGGAGGCGTCGCGGTGGGACCTGGCGGTCGAGGCCCTGCGGGCCGCCGGGTTCGACACCGTGCCCGAGCGGGTACTGACGGCCGACATGCCCCGCCCGGCCCGGCGTCCGGCCCGGGCCATCCTCTCGACCGACCGGCTGGCCGAGACGGTGGGCTTCCGGTTTCCCCCGTGGCAGGAGAGCGTGCGGGCTTACGTGAGGTCGCTTGAGGGGTGACCCGCCTTGGGCGGGCTTCGCTAAAGCAGTTCAACTTTGCCTGTTTGCGCGGCGGGTCCCCGTACCCGCCGCGCTTCTCCGTAAGATGTTGAGTTGGCGCGGTGGGTGCGGGGACCCACCGCGCACGAGTGGTGGTGTGAATACGCAATCTTAAGACGCTCTAAAACACCCGCGAGACGACGTAGAAGACTGCGGCCAGGACGATCATTCCCGCGCTGACCGACCCGAAGAAATGCAGGGCCGCGAGGACGATCTTCCTGGGCTCGTCGAACTTCGTGGCCTTGTACACCACCGCCACCACCAGGCACAGGGGGTAGTACCACCAGAGCGGGTTCGAGAGGCTGAACAGGTGGGCGAAGAATCCTCCGATGGCCTGCCACATCACGCGGTCTCCTCCTGGCGGCGGCCCGGATACGCGAGCCGGATGTACGCATCCATCATGACGAGCAGGTTCAGGAAACCCGCCACGGCCGTGTACAGCGTGCCGGTTTCGTGCAGCGGGTCGGCCCAGTCGACGCTCTCGCGGGGCGTGGCCAGGTATTGCGACACGGGCGTCAGGGCCAAGGCCGGCCCGCCGGCACAGACCTGGGCGGCGTACCACAGGCGGTCCGGCAGGAGGTTCGTCCCGCGGCTCATGACCATCCCCGCCACGACCAGGGCCGTAATGAGCAAGAAGAACAGGATCGCCTTGCCCCAGAGGCCGGCGTAGGCGTGGCCGGCGCCGGGGAGGATCCATCCCAGGACGAGCGCGGCCACGGGGCTGCGTTTGCGGTAGGCGTCGGCCGTCATGGCAGCCTCCTGGGCTTGGTGAAGAACTGGTCCTCGTCGGCCGACCGCGTCGTCTGCGTCGCCGTGACCTCCTGGCCGACGCGCCAGTTGAAGAACCGCCCCCGGGAGTCCTTGGCCCGGACCGGCTTCTCGCTCCGGCCGGTGGGGGGCGGCGACGCCGGGGCGGGGTCGGCGGGCTGGGTGGCGTCGCCGGTCTTTGGCGCCACGTCGTCCTTTTTGGCCTCGGCTTTCTTGGCGGCCTCGTCGGCCTTGCGTTTTTCTTCGAGGCGTTTGGCGTAGGCCGCCGTCGCGGCCTGGTCGGTCTTCACCGCCTCGGCGGGAGCCCCCTTGGGCGGGGCGGTCTTGGCCGGTTGCAGGCCCAGGACGATGGGGGCGATCTTCGCCTTGACGTACGACGGGCTGGTCGCGCCGAGGTGGTCGCCCAGGTGCCCCAGGACCATGTCGCCCGGCCACCATGAGATTTCAATAAGTTTATTCTTGTACAGCGCCTTGGTTTCGTCGGAGGCCTTGTCGGGCGGGCTGAATCCGACCAGCCCTCCGGCCAGGCCGCCGCCCCGGTCCACCGTGCCGGTCCAGGTAACGCCCAGGCTCAGAATGGTGTCGGCCACGCTGTTGAAACTGTACAGGTGGTCGGTGACCCGCGCCAGGGCCTTCGTCAGGTCGTACTTGGTATCGAGACTGGAGGAGATGAGGACGGCCCCCGTGACGGCGTCGGCCTCGCCGAGATCCTCGAGGGCCCAGACGACCAGTCCCGTGCCGGCCGAGACGCCGATGAGGTGGACGGGCCGGTCGGGGTGCGACTTCCGGTAGCCTTCGATGCGGCGGGAGAGTTCCCTGGCCTTGCGGTGGTTGTAGTCGACGCCGGTCTGGTCGGCCAGCACGCCGCCGCGCGACCATTCGAAGGTCTCGATGGCGGAGTTCACGCCGCCGGAGACGAGCCCCTCGCGGAGACGGTCGGTCTCGCCCATCATGCCGCCGGCCCCGCTCAGGCAGACCACCAGGCCTTCCTCGTACCGGTCGGCGTGCGTGGTGTTGACCTGCGAGCACCCGGCCGCGCACGCCCACACGGCGGCCGCCAGGATGACCCCTCCGATGTTTCTCATGCGTGGCTCCTCATCGCGGCGCCCCGGCCCCGTGGCTCGGGTCCGTCGGGACCGGGCTGTCGGCGACCGTCAGCATCGGCCGGCCGGGGTCGCTGGCGCCGGTGAGGATGGGCGCGAGAAACTCCCGGGCAAACCGCGTCGTCGTCCAGCCCATGTGCCCGCCCATGTGACCCGACAGGGCCAGGTCGATCGTCCACGGCACCTGCCGCACCTTCAGATACTGCTTGCGGTCGGCGGGCGCGGGCGGCAGCGAAAAGCCCGCCCACCCGGCGCTGACCGAGTGTTGCCGGTCCATCGTTCCGAAGACCGCCGTGCCGGCGGCCATGAGGCCGACGTCGGCGCTGGAGTACATGACGTACGTCCGCTTGCGGACGGCCCGAAGCGCCGGCGACAGGTCGTAGTCGGGCGCCAGGGCCGGGGCCAGCAGGATGACCCGCTCGACCTGGCACTCGGCCGGCAAAGCCTCCAGCGCCCAGACCACCACGGCCGCACCGCCCGAGTGCCCGATGAGCGTGACCGGCCGGTTCGGCATGGCCGCGATATACGTCGAGACCATCCGGGCCAGGTCGTTGGCGGACGCCCGGTTGCGGGCCACGTCGGTCAGGTCGCCGACGAAAAACCCGGTCGGCCCCTTCGACCAGTCGTAAATGATGATGGCCGCGCCGACGCCCGCCTCGTCCAAGCCGCTGCGGAGCCACCGCGGCCCCCAGTTGTATCCGCCGATGCCGTCGAGGCTGACCACCAGGCCGGCCTCGAGCCGCTCTCGGGTGACGTACGTGCTTCGGGCGGGCGGGCATCCGGTGGCGCTCGCCAACAGGACCAGGCCCGCCACCGCCGCAAGCCCGACCCGACCTCGGCCCACCGACAAGGCGCCCTCCTTTGGTTCCGCTTCTCTGGCGTAAAGGGCCACAGTATATCGGTGGCCGGGTGGGTGGGCAACGGATTTCCCGGCCGGGCGGCCGTAGCGTCGCGGCCATGCCGCGCCGGGCAACCGCGCCGGGGCATGGCGCTGCGCCGTATCGGAGCCGCGACCGTAAGGGAGCGGGGCGGCTGTGGCGGCGGGGCCGATCTACCGCTCCCTTACGGTCGCGGCTCGGTTACGGCACGGTCGCGGCCCGGTCCGGTCGGGGCCCTACGCGGCAGCCGGCCTGCGGCGACGCCATAGCATCGCCACGGCCAGCATCGCGGCGTATCCGGCCAGCGCCCAGTAGAGAACCTGGACCAGCAGGCCCGTGTAGTCGTCCCAGACGACGGCCAGCGGGTAGTAGAGGGTGAAGGCGGCCACCAGGGTCAGTGACTGGTGGGCGGCAAAGTGACGGCCCCAGCCCAGCCACAGGTACGCCGCCGACAGCACCAGCGTGGCCAGCGCCGCCAGCACGAAGCACGGGGCGAAACTCGTCAGGTGGTCCGACAGGTACGCGATGAGCGTGTAGAACAGGTAGTACGCCACGACCAGCACGCCCAGGCTGAACAGGTGCGTCTCGCGCCCCAGCAAAATCCACGTGACCACCAGCCCCGTCGCCAGCAGCATCAGGCCCAGCGGCGCCTCGTGCAGCAGCCGGGCCACGTACCAGCCGGGCTGCTTGATCTCGGGCAGCACCACCCCCATGCCCAGGCTGGTGGCGGCCGAGGTCATGTCCCAGCCCAGGACCATCGGCTGGCCGTCGGCCGGCGAGTCCTGGATGGCGGGCGGCGTCATCGACCCGATGGGCAACCCCATGTGCTGCTTCCAGATGAAGCGGGCGGCGCCCTGGGCCGGGTCGGGGTGGATCCGCATCGCCACCTTGTACTGCTCGCGGTGGGCCATGGGCGACGGCGTGTACCGGAGGTGCTCCATACCGCGCGACGCGTACCCCACCTCGACCTTCACCTCCTGGCCCGGCTTCATCGGCATCTTCCAGGTCTGGGCGTTGTCCTTCAGGACCAGGTGCTCGACCCAGTTGACGCCGTCGACGGCGATGGTGAAGGCGTCGTAGGTGCCCCGGTCGGCGGGCATGGGGAACCGGAACTCGGCCTCGGTCTCGGCGTCGCCACGGTTCTTGACGGTGTAGGTCAGCCGCCAGGTGTCCTCGTAACAGGTGTAGTAGGCGGAGCCTTTCTGGCGGTAGTTCATGCGGACGTCCACGTCGACCGCCGCGCGAACGATGCTGTTCTGGGGCACGGCCCGGCGGACCTTGCGTTTGACCTTGACGGGACTCTCGCCCGGCCGGCTGTCGTCGCCGGTCCCGAGTTCGTCCTCGGGCACCTGGCGGCCGTCCTTGAAGAGGACGAACGTCTTCTCCTCGGTCACGTAATGGGCGACGCCCAGTTCGCGCTGCTCGTGCGGCGACCCCCAGTTGGTCTGGATGGCGTCGTAGTTGCGCTGGGTCACCTGGCCGTGGCGCTCGTTGAAGAGGCCCGACTGGACGAGCATGGCCCCGCCCAGTCCTGCCACCAGGGTAGCCCCCACGAGGAGCGTCACGAACCCGTTCGCCAGGCCCATGACGACGGCCCGCCATCCGCCGCGGTCCAGGGCCTCGGCCACGCCGCGCCGCCACGACCGCGACAGCAGGAGCAGCACCGCCGTGGCCAGCGCCGCCAGGCCGGCCGCCAGGACGATCTCGGCCTTCCCCCCGAAGAACTCGTGCAGCAGACCAAGGATATGACGATACATCGCAAACCTCCCTCCGGATCGGAAAAGCGTTGGCGCGCGCCGAGCCGCAGGACGTCGGTTGAGGTGGGCAGCGTTGGCGTTACTCTCCTACCGCGCGGCCGGGGACGTGTCAACCGAAATGGCCGCGCCGCACGATTTCCTGCCGGCCCGCCTCGTCGTTTAGCCGTCGCCGGCACGGCGACGGGAACCGCCGTCGAGCATCCCTCGGCGCCGCCCGCGGCCGTGCCGGCCGCAGTTAAACGACACCCACGCGGCCGTGCCGGCCGCGGCTAAACGACGGCAACCGGGCCGGGCCGCGGGCGGTCTCGATATGCTTTAGTGCATATTGAGGGCACTCCATTTATGGTCAAAACGGGGCGCGAAACGACCGATTCCGGCGCATTCCGATCAAAAATCGAAAAAAACGATCAAAAACCGCGCGTTTCCCCTTGCCCATCTTACCAAAACGGGTGCACATCGTCCCTGGCGCTGCGAAAATGGGGTTTAGGCCTGCCAAAGGGCCCATTTCGGGCCTCCGGGCGAAAGGGCGTTTTCTCAAAGTGTATGACGGGGGGGGGGGCGGGGCGGGGCAAGCCCCGCGGCTAACATGGGTGCCGGGGGCTTGTTTTCGGGCCGTGTTCGCCAAAGGGGTAGGCCGCGGCGCGCCGCGGCCTACAGGCTAACACGGTCTCGCACGGGGTGAGCCCCCGCCGAACGGGGCATCCGGGCCTACTCGGGGGGGTCGAACTCCCGCCAGGTCAGGTCATCCCAGAACCGCAGGTCGCGGCGGAGTTCGTTCAGGTTGGTCATGTGCCACCCGGCCGTCTGCTCGTACCCGGAGGCCAGGCAGACGGCGGCCTCGGTGCCGTGGTATCCGGCGGCCCACCCGAACCACATGGTGTCGGGCGGATTGGGGTCGGCCACCTGTTCCAGGTGCCGCATCAGGCGGTCCATCTCGCCCTCGCCCGGCTGGCGGGTCACGCGGGTCCGGTGCCGGGCCGCCGCCAACACGCAGAACACCCTGTCCCAGGGCGACAGGGCCTGCCAGGCGATCTGGCTGCGGCGGCGTTCGTTGCCGTACTCCTTCATGGTGACGCGGAGGTTGGTGTCGAGGGCGGTGACGAACTGGTTCCAGGGCTTGTCGGGGGCCGAGAAGGGCTCGAGGTCGATGGTCCCGAGCTTCGAGAGGCCGGCCTTTTCGGCCACCGACCGGTGCCGGATGAGGTGGAACATCGACCGGGCGTCGAGGGCGTCGTCGAGCCACCTGGAGTTCCCCTTGGCGGCCGAGGCGAGGTTGCGCGTGAGATTCGAGCCCAGGAAGGTGAGGGCGGCCTTGCACGTCCCCCCCGAGAGGCGGGCGGCGATCGCCGCGTGCTCGGGCCCGGGGAGCCTCAGGTCGGCCAGTTCGCGGAACGGCGCGAGGAACTGGTCCAGGCTCCGCCGCTCGGCGTTTCGGTTCTCGGCGGCGGCCAGGAAGATCCGCTCGGTCCACCTCACGACCTCGGCGCACAGCACCGGGGCCTGGTCGGGCGCGTACTTGGCGACGGCCTTGACGGCCTCGTCGGCCTGGACGAGCCGCCGGATGTCCCCGGCGAGGACGGCCGTCTCGGAGACCGCCTCCCGATACGTCTCCATCTCCTCCTGGGGCGCCTTGCCGACGAACTCGACCTCCTCGAGAAACGCCGTGGCGCCCTTCGAGTAAAGCGCCTTCAGTGGAGGCGACATGTTGGGCGGCGGCCACTTGCCGATCCGGCCCAGCACGTCGATGAGGGTGGCCACGTCGGCCTGGAACCGCTCGTAGTAGACCTCGCGCCGTTCGCCCACGAAGGCCGAATACGGCGTCCGGTTGGCCCGCAGGTACCCCTGGCAGGCGTCCGGGCTCAGGGGGCTTCGGTCGAGCGCGCGGCGGTCGTCGTCGCCCTCGCACATCAGCCGCAGCCGCGAGTACTGGCCACGCCGGTAACTCGGGTCCTTCAGGTACTCCAGACCCCGCTCAATCGTCTCCTGGCGCTTGGTCACGTACGACGCGTAGGCGGCCTTGCTGGTCGTGAGTTCCTTGATGTACGCGGCCAGCCGGGCGACGGTGTCGAGCAGTTGCCCGGCGCTGCTCCGGGCCGCCGGCACCTTGAGTCCCGCCTCGGCAATGGCGACGAGTTTCCCGATTCCTTCGCAGATGGGCGCCCATCCCTCGCCCTTGACCGAGGCGAGCAGGGCCTGGGTCTTCTCGATGTCGGTCTTGTCCTTCTCGGTGAGGCCGGGGGGCGGGGCGGGGTCGGCCGCCTCGCCGGTTTTCGGGCGTTCGGCCCCCAGGGCCCGGTTGGCCTCGTGCACGGTCCGAAGGCCCGCCACGAAGGCCGGCAGCGTGGCCAGGCGCTGCTCGCGGCCCCTGTAGGTGGAGGTATCGATCGTGCCGAAGTCCTCGACGGCCTTGACCATGCGTGCGGCCCCGTCCTTGATGTCGGCCAGGGCCTTGGCCGCGGCTTGGGCTTCGGGCTTCGCGGACGCGGACGCGGTTTCCCTGGCGAGGTGGGTCGCCGCCTCGTCGAAGAGCCGGTCGAGCATCGGCAGGTTGTTGTAGAGGCAGGCGCCGAGGGCGTCGAACTGGTACTTCGGCAGCGCGCCGCCGTGCGACCAGCCGCGCTCCAGGCCGATGGCCGCCATCTGCCGCACCGCCAGGCGGGCGTCCGTGGCCGCCGCGGCGCCGCCCCGGGGCCGGGCGCGAAGACCCAGGCGCTTGATCTGGGCGTCGATGTCGCGCAGGGCCGCATCGTGCCACATGGCTTGGCACTTGATGCGTTTGCCGGCGGCGTCGGTGGGGCCGAGGGTGTGCTTGCTCTGTTCCAGGTCCTCGGCCAGGGCCTTGCGGGCGTCCGGGTCCTTCTCGGTCCGCAGTTTCGTCTCGCAACTCTGGATACGCTGGGTCAGGCGCTCGGCCCCGGTCGGCTCGCGCGCGGCCGCTGCGGCGAGGCCGGTCCCGGCCGCAAGCAGCAGCATGGCCGCCAACGCCAGCGATAGCCTGCTCATGGGCGCTCTCCGCCGAAGGTCCCCAAAATCGACCCGACTGATTGAACCCGCGACCCGGCGTTTGGCTACGCCGAAAGGCCGCCAGGGAAGGGCCCTGCGCGTCGCCCGGCCACTGCCTTGATTGGCGGCGGCAGCGGCGCTATAATCGCCGGGCGGTCGACCACGGGGCGGCCGCGCATAAGCAGAGGTGGCCAGGTGCGTATTACCCTCAATGGCGAAGAACGGGACGTGGCCGACGGCACGACCATCGCGGCCCTGCTCGAGGCGCTCGGCGTTCCGCGGAAGGCCACCGCCGTCGAGGTCAACCGCGAACTCGTTCCCCGGTCCGAGCATGCCACGCACCCGCTGGCCCCGGGCGACGCCGTCGAGATCGTCACGTTGGTCGGCGGCGGCTGACCGCACGGCCCCCGAACGCGGAACAAGGAGCACGACCATGTCCCAGAGCGACGTTCTCAAACTCGGGCCCTACGAGTTCACCAGCCGACTCTTCGTCGGCACGGGCAAGTACGACACCTTCCCCCTGATGGCCGAGGCCCTGGAGGCCGCGGGCTGCCAGGTCGTCACGGTGGCCGTGCGGCGCGTCAACCTGTCGGACAAGTCGAAGGAAAGCCTGCTCGACCACATCGACCTGAAGCGGTACACCCTTCTGCCCAACACGGCCGGGTGCTTCACGGCCGACGACGCCGTGCGGACGGCCCGCCTGGGGCGCGAGGCCCTGGGTGTCGACTGGGTCAAACTCGAGGTCCTGTCCGACCCCGAGACGCTCCTGCCGGAGCCGCTCCAGACGCTCCGAGCCCTCGAGACGCTCATCCGCGAGGGGTTCACGGTGCTGACGTACTGCGGCGACGACCCCATCATGGCCAAGCGCCTGGAGGAGGCCGGCTCGACCAGCGTCATGCCGCTCGGGTCGCCCATCGGGTCCGGCCAGGGTATCCTGAACCCGCAGAACATCCGCCTCATCATCGAGCGGGCCAAGGTGCCTATCATCGTCGACGCCGGCGTCGGCACGGCCAGCGACACGGCCGTCGCCATGGAACTCGGGGCCGACGGCGTCCTCCTGAACACCGGCATCGCCAAGGCCCGCGACCCCGTCCGGATGGCCCGGGCCATGAGGCATGCCGTCGAGGCCGGGCGGCTGGCGTACCTGGCCGGCCGCATCGAACGCCGGCCCTGCGGCACGCCGTCGAGCCCGACCGCCGGCACCATCGCGCCGGCGACGTAACGCCGCACGCGCAAGACGCGACGCCGCGACCGCTCAGGAACGCCCCGTGTCCGATTTCGTGCAATCGATCCTCGCCCCGGACGGCCTGGTGGCCCGGCACCTGAAAGGGTACGAGCACCGGCCGGAGCAACTCCAGATGGCGGCGTTCGTCGACGCGGCCTTCTGCGCCGGCCGCCACGCCGTCGTCGAGGCCGGCACGGGGGTCGGCAAATCGTTCGCGTACCTGGTGCCGGCCATCCGCGAGGCCGCCCGCGAGCGGCGGCGCGTGGTCGTCTCGACCTACACCATCAGCCTCCAGGAACAACTCATCGAGAAAGACCTGCCGATGCTCGCGCGGGCTACCGGCGAGGATTTCGTGGCCGTGCTGGTCAAGGGCCGGTCGAACTACGTGTGCCTGCGGCGTCTGGCCCGGGCGTGCGCCCGGGCCGCCAACCTCTTCGAGAGACAGGCCGACCGCCGGGAACTGGGGCGCGTGGCCGAGTGGACCCTGGCGACCAGGGACGGCAGCCTGTCGGATCTGTCGCCCCCGCCGGCCTGGCGCGTCTGGGACCGCGTCTTGGCCGAGTCGGGCAACTGCCGCGGACGCAAGTGCGAACACGAGAAACGCTGCTTCTACCAGCGGGCCCGCCGTCGCGCCCAGAAGGCCCAGATCCTGGTCGTCAACCACGCCCTGTTCTTCTCGGACCTGGCCATCCGGGCCGGCGGCGGCCAGGGCATCCTGCCGCCGTTCGACCGCCTCGTCTGCGACGAGGCCCACAACGTCGAGACCGTGGCGTGCGACCAACTCGGCATCGCCGTCACGAGCAGCCAGGTCGATTTTCTGTTGCGGGGCCTGTGGCAGTCGAAGCGGCACAAGGGCCTGCTGGCGA
>DATKZB010000129.1:0-8305 GCA_035528235.1 Phycisphaerae bacterium | reverse complement strand
GAACGGCCCGGTGTACAGGCCCGCGCTGGCCTTCGAGACGGAGGCGAAACCATCGGCCGAGACGACCATGCCCAAACGTCGCGGCTCGTACGCGTAGATGACCTGGCTGTCGGCGTGCGGCCCCCAGGTGATGCCGACGCTGGCCAGCGACGTGACGTCGGGCGGGCTGACCCGCACGCCTCCCGTCTGGCTCAGGTGATACAGGCCGTCGTCGGCGGTGGAGAAGTACGGCTCGGCCCCGTGGAACACCTCCTCCGTCCACCGGGCCTGCTTGTACAGGACCGACACGGCCGCGCCCGTCGGCACGACGTCCTTGACCATTTCCATCCAGTAGTCGTCGATGGAGACGGCGTGGTAAATGCTCAGGAGGTCCGGCGCCGCCTTGCGTGCCGCCACCAGGAAGACGGCCGTGTCGCCCGGGTACCCGCCCAGCAGCCCGCGGACGTAGTAGTCGGCCCCCGCGACCTGCCACGTGCGGCCCAGGTCGCGCGTAACCGACAGGCCGGCGCCCGCGTCGCCGTGAACCACCATGAGCGTGCGGAACTGCGGGTCGCCGCGGTACACGCACACGGCCACGGTGTCGTCGGACACCAGGCCCGTCGCCTTCGCGCCAATCTGCGAGAACGCCTTGCCGGCGTCGGTCGTCGCCCAGATGCCCTTGTGGTCGGTGGCCAGGTAGAACGTGTCGGGGCTCTCAGGGCTGAAGGCGACGTGGCGGACGACGCCCACGCGGTCGGCCGAGGCCTGCGCGAGCGGCTGCCACTCATCGCCCGCATCGTCGGAGAGGAACAGGCCGCGCGTCGTCGCCAGAACGACCCGCCGCGGCAGGACCACATGCGGAAAGACGCCCACGGCGCCTTCGACCCGGCCGTCGGCCCGCCACGTGACGCCCAGCGGCGGATACCGGCCCGTGTGGCGAAAGAGGCCCGTCTCCTTCTCGACCTCGCCAACCGGCGACGGCGCGGGCTCGGCCGCCGCCAGCGCCCCGGCGACGCCTGCGGCAACGGCAATCAGGATGAACGTTCGGGCCCACCTCATGGCTTGGCTGCGGGAAGTCCTTACTGAGACGGCGGGAGCAGGTCGGCCCGTCCGAGGACGACGCGCCGGGCCAGGCTGCCCGGCTCGCGCGGTTTCGTGCCGGCCAGCGGCTCGTACCCTTCGGTGCGGACGGCGGCCACACCCAGTTCCTCGCCACAGTCCTCGAGCATGGCGTGTTCGCTGAGGACGCGGCGGGCCAGCCACGACTCGTCTATCTTGCCGGTCTTGGGCACGATGGCCACCACGGTGTCGGGCTTGGTGCGGTCGACGCCCGCGGCGAGGCGGAAGGGGCTGGACGGGCCGCCGTAGAGTTTCTCGAAGACTTCGATCGACTCCTTGCCCTCGATTTGCCACTGGCCGCCCTCGGTCCTCGTCAGCCGCGAGACCCACAGGGCCGCCTGGTGGGCCGCCCAGTTATAGGCCTCGAGCACCGTGACGACGCCGTCTCGGGTGCCGGCGGCGGGCGCGCCCTCGCCGTCGGCCCGGCCCGACTCCAGGCCCCGCAGGAAGAACTCGGGGTACACCGGCTCGTTGCCCTCGATGGGACTGGTGGCGGAGACGGTGACGCGACCCTTGCGGGCCAGGTGACTGACCGCCGTGCCGGAGGCGGAACTAAGGTTCAGCACCACCTGGTTGGTCGCTGGAAGGGCGCCGAGCCCCTGGGCCAGGTCGGCGGCGGACACGTCGGGACCCGGAAGGACGAGCGTCGGCACGCGGTCGGTCACCACGCCGTGACCCACGATGAACAGGATGACCTGGTCCTGGGCCCGGACCATGCCGGCCAGGTCGGCGAGGGCCTTTCGGACGGATTCGGCGGTGGCCAGGCCGGTCACCATCGGGTCCTTGAACTCCTTGTCGCCCGAGAGGACCGTCACGTTCGCGGCCGGCACCTTGGCCGTCTGCGTCAGGTACGCGTGGAACCGCTTGAGCCAGTCGCGATAGTGTTCGGCAAAGCGCGGCTGTCCCGGCATCGCACCCAGCAGGAGCGCGTGGCATGCGCCCGGCGCGGGCGTCTCCGGCGCTCCTGCCGCACAGGTGACCGCCAGGACGCCCACGACCCATGCGGCCATGATCCAACGGAGCGGCCCCGGATGGCGCGGCAGAGAAGTTCGCATCGGCCGACGGGCCTCCTAGTGGCTGAGGAAGTAAATGATGATGTTGATGCCCATCTTGACGGCCTCGATGCACTTCTCGGTCCCCCAGTACCGCATCATCCAGCCGCAGTGCAGGTCGCCCGGGTCGATGTGCGTCATGATGCGGCCCGTGCCGCGCTCGAACACGGCGTGGGCGCCGTGCGGCACGCCCTGCATGTGCGGCGAGCCGGCCGGGAAGTCGTAGTACACGTGGAAGATCTCGTGGTCGTACGGGATTTTGCGGACCGGGTTGTCGGGGAACAGTTTGTTCATCAATTTGACGTAGTCGCGGAAGAACCGGTCTTCGCGGGCGTTGTAGACGCAGTCGTCGGCCAGGACGAACCCGCCCCGCTCCAGGAACTCGCGCAGGTTCCATTCCTCCTTGGGGATGAGGTCGAAGTACCCCTCGGACGTCATGAACACGAAGGGGTGGCGGCACATGTCGTCGAAGTCGCCCAGGCGGACCACCTTGGGCTCGAGGCTGACGTTGATGTTCGAGAGTTCCATGAGTTTCTTGCGCAGGTTCACGTCGCCCACCGGGCCGACGTTCCAGCGGTCGGGGGTGTTGTCTTTGACGCTGAACTGGAGCCGCGGAAAGATGAACTTGCCCGTCTTGATGGCCTCGTCGGCCGCCAGGCGTTTCTCGCCGCCGAAGAAGCCGAAGGCCCCGCCCAGCACCGCCCCGGCCAGGCCCGCTGCCGCACCCTTCAAGAAGCGCCGTCGCGACAGCTGCTGGATGGTCTCCCACCCGCCGGCCAGACTCTCGGCCGCGCGGCCAAGGGCCAGGTCATTCTCGCGGTGGTACACCTGCCTGCCTCTCATCAGCCACCTCCTGCCCGCGCTGCCACAGCCCCCTGCCCTGATGCAAGCGCGGACGGGTGAAGCAATCGCCCCGTTACGCCAGGCCCTTCCGTCGCCGGATGAACCATTCCACCGGCGCGTGGTCGACTACGTGCGCGGCGGGTCCCCGTACCCGCCGCGCCAAACTCGTCACGCCAAGCCGCGCCGGCGCCGGATGAACCATTCCACAGCCATTATACCCAGCAGCACCAGAAAGACCGAGGGCATGTCCCAGACCTGCCGCCTCTCGGGCTGGATGCCCGCCTGGCTGGCGGCCTGGACGTGCCGAGCGATATCGGCCGGCAGCGACGCCGTCTCGGTCACGCCGACGTACCGCCCGCCGGTCGCCTGGGCCATCCGGCGGAGCACGTCCTCCTTCAGGCCCGCATTGGAGAACTCGACCACGGGCTCCGACACCTCGAACAGACACGTGCGCGGTTCCAGGTCCCACCCCTGCACCTGCACCGCCACGCGGTAACGTCCCTCGTCGGTCGGCACGAACCGGCACTGGTACACGCCGTCTTCCGAAAGGATCCAGTCCATCGGCACCGTCTCGGCGTTACCGATGGGGTTCGTGACCGTGGCCGCGACCACGGCGTCGTTGACCGGCTGAAGGTCCTTCTCGCGGACCACCGCCGTGATGACGACCGGGCGGCCGCGCTCGCACACGTCGGGGTCCACCTCCACGTCCAGCCGCTCCTTGGCCCCGGCCACGAGCCAGCGGACGACCTGCTTCCAGAACTTCTCGTGGAACTCGTCGTTGGCGGGCCTGGAGACCTGCCCGTACCACGACCCGCCCGACGTGAACCCCGCCACGCGGCCCTGGCCGTACTCCTGGACGGCCAGCACCGGCAGGCCCGTCGTCTCGTGCTCCAGCAGCACCATGGCGCCCGGCTTGGCCCGGCGGATGGGCGTGACGCCGATGAACGGCGGCGCCTTCTCCCACAGAAGCCGGTTGTCCTCGGCATCGGGCACCAGTCGCATCAGCGGATGCGTCAGGCCCGCGTCGGTGACGCGGACGCGATACTGCTCGTCGGAATACGCGGGATCGTCGGCCGACACCGGCACCGGCAACATCCGGCCGACGGGCGTCGCAGCGTACTTGCCCAGGCCGAAGGAGTTGACGCCGCCCAGCATCAGCAGCCCGCCGCCGCGGACGCGGACGAACTTCTCGATGAGGGCGAGTTGCTCGGGGCTGAAGTACCCCGCCTCGATGTCGCCCAGGATAATGGCCTCGAACCCGAACAGGCGTTTCTCGGCCTCCTGCCCGAGCGCCCCGCCGCCCGGATTCGGAAAACCGTTCTCCAGGTACTGTTCGCCCTGGTTCAGCCCCTGCACCAGGAACCGGTCCTTGGCCAGCCGCAACAGGCCGACCAGCCGGAAGTCGCGGTCGCGATACAGGGCCCGCCGGAGGAAACGATACTCCATCCGCGGGCTCCCCTCGACGTACAGGACCGGCAGCCGGTCGTCCTTGATCTCGAGCGGGAAGGTGCGCGCGTTGTTGTCGGTCACAGCCTCGTTCGGCGCCGGCGGAATGGAAACCGTGTAACTGGCCGCCCCCTCGACGTCGGGCGTGAAGCGGACGCGCACCCGCTCGACGTCGCCGGCGTCCTTCTTGGGCACCACCCGCTGCGACGCCAGCGCCGTGCCCTCGCGCGTGACGGCGATGTCGAACGGGCCCGGCAGGTCGGTGTGGCGGACGGTGACGAATACCTCGACCTCGGTGTTCCGGCGAACCCACTTGGGCGGGAACACACTGCGAATCTCGTAGTCGCGCGGCGGATTGGGGTTGCCCAGGCCGACCGTGTAGAGCGGCACGCGTCGGGCCTTGAGCAGGCCGGCCACGTCGTCGGCGCCGCCGCCCTCGTTCCGGCACCCGTCGGTCACCAGAACGACGGCGGCCAGGGGCAGGCCGCGCAGTTCGGCCTCCATGTCGCGGACCGCCGCGAACAGGTTGGTCGACTGGCCCTCGGCCTTCAGCGTCCGGACGTCGGCGGCGCGGCGGGCCTCCTGGTCGAACGCGTAGACGAGGACGTTCGAGACCCGGCCCATCTGCCCCACGAGGCCGGCCTCGCCGGCCAGCGCGTCGATGGCGGCATCCAGGCGCCCCTTCGCCCCGCCGGGGCCCTTGGCGTCGGGTATCGACATCGACCGCGAGCAATCGACCAGCACCGCCGTGAACACCGCCCGCGACGGCCGCGCGATCTCCAACGCCGGCACCGCCAGCACGATCAGCAGAATGCCCAGCGCCGCCGCCCGAAGCGCCACGAGCAGCCAGTTCGGCCGCGACCGACCTTGCGGCGACGGACGCCGATACAAGTACCACGCCAGGACCACCACGGCCACCAACGCCAGCACCAACGCCTCAACCGGCACGCGACTCAGCCGCGCGGGCGTCGCCTGGACGAATACGTCGTACGGGTATTTGAACAGCGCCTCAAACATCGGTGTGCCTCAGCCCTTTCATTCGGTTCCCGCCTGGCTCAGCAACTCATAGTACCGGTTGACGAGCGGCCGGTACTGCGGCGGACACTCCTCGCGCTGGAAACCTTTGAGGCGTTCGGCCTCGAGTTTGGCGGCCAGCTCGGCCATGAGTTTGCCGCCGACCTGACGGACGACGCCCAGGAGTTCGGCCCGCGTGGCCTCCTCCGTGGCGAGGACGACCGCCAGGCGATCGAGGTCGTCGGTGGCCTTACGAATCTGTTCGGCCTCGGCCGGGGTAAAGCGCCGCCGCTCCAGGTGCCTGCCGCGACGGAGCGGAAGTGGAGGCGGACCGTGTCGTCGGTCGGACGCGAGAGCAGCGTCTCGAGGTCGAACTGGCCGCCGCTGGCCAGTCGCACGTCGCCCTGCGAGAGCGTGAACACGATCGGCTGCCGGGCGGCCTCCTCGAACGGCCGCCCCGCCGGCCCGGCCTGGCGGGCCAGGTCCTCGGCCGTCACCCGCCACGGCGTCAGCACCCGGGCCGCGTGCCGGCCCACGCTCTGCGGGAACACCAGGCACGTGCCGACGTACGCCACCAGCAGGACGGCCGCCGCCACGCCGTACTTGCGGAACCGCCGGAGCGTAACGACGGACCGCATGTTGAGTTTCGACGCCCGCGCGACGGCCGCGTCCATGGCGGCGGCAATCAGCCGTGCCTGGGCGGGCGAGACGTCGGTGGCGTGGCCGAACTCGGCCGCCGTCATCAACGCGCCCTGGAACTCGCCGCGATGCTCTTCGACGTACAGCGCCACCTGAGCGTCCGGGATTCGCCGCACCAGGTGAACCACGATGTGCCGGACGACCAGCGCCGCAATGGCGGCCAGCGCCACCGCGAAGAAGGCCACCCGCACCACGGGCGTCGGCTGGTAGAGCCAGTCGGCCAGGAGGACCAGCGTGAAGATCGCCAGCGACTCCAGGACCACAATGGCCGCCCCCGCCAGCACCCGCCGTCGCCGCCAAGCCCGGCGAACCATGGCCAGTTGAGCCGCCACTCGCGCGTAATCCGTCATGGCATGCTCCTCGATTCCTGCGTCCGGCCTTTTCACGTGCCACGGCTTGCTGGCAAGCCGTGAACCCCCGTTGTGATCAGTCTCTCAACAGCCGGACCCGTCATCAACCATCAGTGCCGCATCGTCCGGTTGGCGACAAACAGTTCGGCCACGCTTAGCATCACCACGGCCAGCACCACGTACCACCAGAGGTCCGTGTCGTCGGTCTGTTGCTCGGTCTGCTCGGCGGCGGCCTCGCGGACCTCGGCCAGGTCGGCCTCGGCCGTCTGGACGGCCGCGACAATCTGCTCGGGGTCGATGGCGGCCGGGTCGGCCTCGTCGCCGTCGCGGTTGACGGCCAACTGGAACGGTTCCTCGCCGCCCGGTCCGCGGGTGACATAGAACCCCGGCATGGCCGCGACGGCGCTCCCGGCCTCCAGCGCGGCACCCCGGGGGTCCACGACCTGCCGGTCGGCCGCCACGGGCAGCGTCTCGCCGACCTGGTAACCCGTCCGAGTGGTGCGCCGGACGGCCAGGTATCGCACCGTCTCGTGGAGGTACGGCAGGAAGACAGCCCGCAGGGCGAGGTTGTTCCACCGGAGGTCGACGGGGCTGGTCATCAGCATCGAGATGCCGCCGCGGACCTCGCGCTCGACGACCGCCGGCCGGTCGTCGCCGAACCGGGCGATGACCTGCGAGACCTGCGAATCGCTGATTTCCCAGAACTGCTGGAACCGCGCCAGCGACAGGTCGCCGTAATGCGGCCGGTTGAAGACCTCGAAGACCGGGTGCTCGGCGTTCCATTTCGTCAGCACGGCCCCCGGCGTCTCCCCCGAGCCGCTACCGGGCCGCAGAATGCTCCGCAGGCGGCACGGCGCGATGGCGCCGAAGACCCGGTTGAAGGTCTCGGCTTCCACGCGCTGGCCCGGCAGAAACAGGATCCCGCCGCCACGCTCGAGCAGCCGACCCAGGCCGTCGACCACCGGCGCGGGAACCTCCTTGACGTCGGCCAGGATGGCCACGAGCACGTCGGCCAAGTCGGCCGGCGTCCCCTCGGCCGCGGCGAGACGCTTGACGAGAAAGGGCGAGTCGGGCGTCGGCGCCAGGGCCTTCTCGATGAAGAACGCCGCGTCGGGCGTGCCGGGCCGCCAGCCCCAAAGGGGCCGAAAAGTTGTTAGAGTTCTAACAAAATCCGGGGTGGGCGAGAAGTTTGTTAGAGTTCTAACAATCGGCGAGATGATAACGGGCTTTGAACGCAGAGCACGCGGAGGGCACAGAGAACGGCATCAATCGCGGGCAAGGACGGTGCCAAACTGGCAGGTCGCTCGCGGTTTCTTCTCGTGAATCTGCCCCTCTGAACTTGACATTCCCGAAATCTGTCTTATAGTATACCGTCGTCCGGGGGAGGTATCGCAGTGCAATCATTGGGTCTGGACTCTAGGTCCACAGGAGGGGGAGTACTCATGCGCATTCAAGGAGGAAAGTGCATTGTCATCGCATCTGCTGTGCTTCTGGTGCTCGCTTCGTGTGAAATCGGGTACGCGGACTTCGCCGGCACCGTAGACTTGACAAGTAACTTCGGCGACTGGCTGCCCGGCGATCCGCCGGTACCGGTCCCGCCGGGAGCCCTGCTGACCATTGATGTGACAGGCACGCAAGCCGAAAACGCGGGAGGGCTATCTACTAGCCTTTCGCAGGTTTTATGCGGCGCGGGTGGCGGTGGAGAAGAGTTGTGCGAGGGTTCCGGCCATTTCGCGTAAGCCCCTGCGCCGGGGGGCACAGGCGAAAATGGTTTGCCGGATCGTTTCCTCGCGGACGGCGGCG
>DATKZB010000128.1:0-6358 GCA_035528235.1 Phycisphaerae bacterium | reverse complement strand
TCCAACACAAACTTCATCCGCTCTTCCATGGCACACGTTTCTGTCCAAGGCATGGGCGACGCTCCTTTCGCCCACGCACCTTACCACCTGTAAACCATGTGCCCGGATCATTCTGTAAACAGTCTACCCGGTTCGGACCAGATAATAGCCCACGGCGCAAGCCGTGGGTGACCGTGGCCCCCCGTCTCATGCCTTCGAGCCCCGAAGGGGCGGCAGGACGATCCGGTCGGCGGCCTTCTGTCGCCCCCGCCGGGGCTCAACCACGAAAAACGAAGGTGGAGTCTTGCGCCCGTCTACCCACGGCTCACGCCGTGGGCTATTGTCTGACGCCCCTCTCGGGGCTGCCAGAAAAAACAGTCACACCCGCGTGGCAAGCGACCGGGCGTTTTGCTTGGCGGCGCTGCGGCCCCTCTCTATAATGCCCCCCTCACGAGCCGCCCCGGCCGCGCCGTTCGGCCCGGGCGACGGATGCGGGAGGACCGACGACCATGAACGTTCTTGTGACGGGCGGGGCGGGGTACATCGGGAGCCACGTCGTCCGGCTGCTCCTGGAGGCGGGGCACCGCGTCCGCGTGTACGACAACCTCTCCGAGGGGCACCGCGCCGCCGTGCCGGCCGAGACCCTTTTCGTGGGCGACCTGGCCGACGAGCGGCGACTCGTCGAAGGACTCGCCGACGGATGGGACTGCGTCATGCACTTTGCGGCGCACTGTTACGTCGGCGAGAGCGTGGAACACCCCGAGAAGTACTACTTCAACAACGTCGTCGCGAGCCTGAGGCTGCTGGCGTCCATGCGCAAGGCCGGCGTCGGCCGCATCGTCTTTTCCTCGAGCGCCGCCACGTACGGCGTGCCGTCGGTGGTGCCTATCCCTGAGGACCATCCGCAGGCGCCCATCAACCCGTACGGCCAGACGAAACTCGATTTCGAGCACGCCCTCCGCGACTACGCCCAGGCGTACGGACTGGGGTATGCGGCGCTTCGGTACTTCAACGCGGCCGGGGCGGCCCCCGACGCCGCCATCGGAGAGGACCACGACCCCGAGACCCACCTGGTGCCCATCGTCCTGGAGGCGGCGCTGGGCCAGAGAGAGAGCGTCGCCATCTTCGGCACCGATTATCCGACGCCCGACGGCACGTGCGTCCGCGACTACATCCACGTGTACGACCTGGCCCAGGCCCACATCCTGGCGATGGAGGCCATCGAGCCCGGCAAGGGCCTCGCCTTCAACCTGGGCAACGGCAGCGGATACTCGGTCCGCGAGGTCATCGAGGCGGCCCGGCGCGTGACGGGCCGGCCCATCCGGGCCGTCGAGACGCCCCGCCGCCCGGGCGACCCGCCCGACCTGGTGGCCTCGAGCAAGAAGATCATCCGCGACCTGGCGTGGAAGCCCGAGTTCCCCTCGCTTGAGAGCATCATCGAGACGGCCTGGCAATGGCACGTCGCCCACCCCGACGGCTACGGCGACTGAAACGATTTCGGATTGCGGATTTCAGATTTCGGATTTCGGCGCCCGGGCGCTTACTACCTCCCGCCCGGCAACCCCATTTGACAGACCGGGAGTTCTGCGCTATACTCCCGAGAGCATCACGCCCGAGGGGAGGGAAACCGATGTCGCGTCGCGTCATCCTGTTTGCGCTCATTGTGGTGTGCGGAGCCGGCGGTGCGGCCGCCGCCCAGCCGCTCTCGATCTACGACATCCAGTACACCGCCGATCCCGCCGGCAACAGCGCCCAGGACGGCAACCTGGTGGACTGTCTGGGCGGCGTCGTCACGCACAAGTCCAATGAGACGCTGCCGAGGCTGTACCTCCAGGACCCGGCCCATCCCGACGGCTGGGGGGCCGTCTGGGTCAAGGACTGGACCGCCGCACTGGTCAGCAGCGTCTCGGTGGGCGACTGGCTGTCGCTGACGAACGTCCTGGTCGAGGAGTATCGCGGCAACACGATCCTGAACTACGACGCCGCCAACAGCCCCGGCTATGTCATCGAGAGTACGGGCCATGCCGTGCCGGCGCCGCTGGCGGTTGCCATGGCCCAGATCGCCGCCCCGACCGAGGGCCCCACGGATTTCTGGCTCGTGGCCGATCACGATGCCGAGCCGTACGAGGGCATGTGGCTGACGATAAGCGACGTCGCGGTCACGGCCATGGACCTGGGCAAGGCCGAAGACAACTATAGCCTGCACAATCAGGCGGGCGACGTCTGGGCCACCGATTACCTCAACGTCGACGCCGGTTACCTGTACCACCCCGACGTGTCCGTCGGGCAGCACTTCGACAGCGTGACCGGCATCCTCGAGCAGTACACCCGCCTGCGCGACACCAGCGGGTGGGACTACTACCAGTTGCTGACCACGTCGTCGGCCGACCTGGTGGTCCCCGACCCATCGACCATCGCCCTCTTGAACGTCGGCCTGGTTGTGCTAGGATTGGGCCGGGCCTGGCGGCGGGGGCGACGGGCGTCCCGCCGCTGAAGGGGGACGTGCGGTGACCAAGCGAAACGTCGCGTTGACGGTCCTGTTCTTCGGCAGCGTGTGGGGCCTGGCCGAGGCGGCCCTGGGCGGCCTGCTGTACCGTGCCGATGTGCCCCATGCGGCCGCGCCGTTGGCGGTCATCGCCTTGGCCGTGTTGACGGTGGCGCGGGTCGTCTGCCCGCGGCCGGGGCTCTCGACGCTGATCGCTGCGTGCGCCATGTTGTTCAAGTTCGCGAACGCCCCGTTCTGGGCCTGCCATCTGCTGGGCATCTTTCTGCTGGGCGTGGCGTACGACGTCGTGCTCCTGGCGGCGGGCCGTGAGTGGCTCGGCGCGGGCAGACGGGCGCTCAAGAACGCGCTGGTGGGGGCGGGGTCGGCCTACCTGGGTTTCGCCCTCTTCGCCGTGCTCATCACGTACGTGTTCCGCTACGAGTACTGGGCCCGCGACGGGCTGCCCCGCGTGCTGAGTCACGTGGGCATCGGCGGGACCCTGGCGGCCGCGGGCGCCGCGATCGCCGTTCCCCTGGCTGCCCGGCTTGGCGAGACCCTGGCGTCCAGGCCGCTCGCCCTGCTGCCTCGCCGCGCGACGCTGGCGACCGGCGGCCTGTGGCTCGTGACGGCCGGCCTGTGGATCGTCGCCGTAGCCGTCCCCTTCTAGTGCTACTTTGTCAACTCGGCGTGGGCCCCTTGGAACTCGCGCGGTGGCCTTCCTAGGCCACCGCGAGTTGGCGCAGTGCAACCTGTCGCGGCGGCCTAGGAAGGCCGCCGCGCACGGTGGAGATGAGTTGACAAAGTAGCACTAGGAAGGCCGCCAGGCAGCACGAAACAGCCATGTTGCGTAGAGGTTCCCCGACCGATGGACTCACCGCCCGCGAAGGTCGTGCTCTGGGTCGGCCCCAAACACTCCGGCAAGACCACGGCGCTCGCGCGGCTGGTTGAAGCGGCGACCGGCCGGGGATTCGCGGTGGCGGGCCTCCTGGCCCCGGCCATCTATCGCGACGACCTCCTCGCAGGCTTCGACGCGGTGGACGTGGCGACGGGCCGGAGCCGACCGCTGGCCCGGTGGGTCGAGGGCGGCGAGGGCGACGCGGGCCGGTTCACCTTCCACCCCGACGGGCTGGACTTCGGCCGTGCAGCGCTCGGCGCGGATGCCGTCCGGTCGGCGGCCCTGGTCGTCGTGGACGAATTCGGTCCCCTCGAACTCCGCGGCGCCGGATGGCGGGTCGCGGTCGACGGGCTGCTCGCGATTTCCACGGGAACGGTCCTGCTCGTGGTCCGCGAGGAACTCTCGGACGACGTAGCCCGCCTGTACGCGCGGTGGGCTCCCCAGCGCGTGGCCGCCGGCGACGCACAGGCCATCGACCGCGTGCTGAAACTGCTCGGGCAAGGCCCAACCGTCGCCGACCACCCGGACGAGTGATCGTTGCGATGCGCAGCGGGTGCCACTGGCGGCTTGTCCGCCAGTGTTCTGGAGGCACTGGCTGCAAGCAGCCAGTGGCACCTGTCGCCCCGTGCCTACTTCGCCTTCGGGCCCGGCTCGTACATGCGATAGCCCACCTGGCGGCAGGCGGCGATGGTCTCGGGGTAGGGGCGGTCGCAGACGTCGAGGAACCCGATCTGGTAGTTCTCCTCGTCGTACGGCCGGCCGGTGGTGGACTCGTCCTGGTACTTGAACCAGTGGGTGCCGACGATCTGGGGGTTCTCGACGGCCCCGCCCACGTACGCCTTGTACACCTCGGCCCGGGCCTGCTGGTCGGTCACCGGCACCAGGCCCGTGTGGAACATGCCGCGATCGAGCGCCCCGAAGTGGAACTCGCCGATGATGACCGGCATGTCCAGCCCCCCCGGCATCCGGAAGTCGTCCACGCTGCGGCGGTAGAGGTTGTAACTGACGACGTCGCAGAACCTGGCCCCCGCCGCCGCGGCCCGGTTGTTCACCCAGGCGAAGCGGCACCCCAGGTACAGGTTGTTCGGGGCGACGGCCTTGACGGCGTCGCGGCACACGGTGAAGTACTGCTCGGCCACGCGGGTGTAGAACGCGCCCAGGTCGGCGGCGGCCCGTTTCTTGTCGGGCGGGGTCGTGCTCTGGGCCAGGGCGTCCCAGGAGGCGTGCGAGGTGCCCCAGACGTCGTTGAGTTTCTCGATGCGGCCGTACTTGGCCCGGAGGTCGGCCAGGAAGGCCTTCTTCGCGGCCTGGTCGGCCGGCGAGGCCAGCGACGCTACGGTCAGGCTCGTGTCGTCGCCCCAGGCGATCTCGTTGTCGACGAAGTACCCCAGGCACATCGGGTCGCCGGCGGTCTTGCCCGCTTCCAGGGCCATGCGTGCCTTCAGGTTGGCGGCAAAGGCGGGGTCGAACGGGTCCTTGAACTGGCCCCAGTACCCTTCGCTGCCGCGGATGGGCGGGCTCGAGAACCACACCGACGCGCAGTATGGCGTTTTCTTCTGGAGGTAGATCCGCGAGTCGGACCAGTTGGCGATGGTGTTCATGCCCCACGATCGCAGTCGCCGGTGGGCCACGTCGGCCGCGGCCTTGTGCCACTCCTGGCCGTACTTGCGTTTCAGGTTGGCGCCGCCGAAGTTGAACGTCCGGACGCGCCGGCCCGCGTAGTGCCCCTTGAGCGGCTGGGCCTGGCCGAAGAACTCCTTGAAGTCGGGCCGGTCGCCGGGAAAGTCCTGGAACCACGCCTGGCGCTCGTCGATGGGCGTGTCGGTGTTCTCGTTGACGCAATCGATGCCGTGCGAGAAGAAGAGGTGCCCCTCGGGGTCCACCAGCCACCACCGGCCGTCGTATTGGGCGGGGTAGAAGTGGCCGGTGACCTTCAGTTGCGGACCGTCTTTCCAGCCGCCGTACTTGTCCCAGTCGGGCGGGCCGGCGTGGGCCGCGAGGTCTTTGGCCTCGGCCTCGCGGGCCGCGGCCAGTTCCTCCATCGAGTGCGTCTTGCCGGGCCAGTCGCGGTGGATGTACTGGCCGAAGGTGTCGATGAGGGGGAAGAACGTCTCGGCCGTCAACGTGGGCTTCTCGGGCGGCGCGGTGGCCCCGGCGGCGCGGATGGCGGCCACCTCGAAGGCGTGGTCCTCCCCCGGCTGGGCCACGAAGATGACCAAGCCGACGATCTTCGACGGGTCGATCGTGCCCGCTCCGCCCTGGTCCACCGGGTAACCGCGCATGCCGAAGAGTTTCACGCCTTTCAGCGCGGCGGGCTTGCGGTTGAACCGCACCTTCAGCGTGCCGCGCTCGCCCACGCCCAGCGCCACGTGCTCGGTGTTGCAGTGGTTGACGCCGTCGGCGCCCGTGTTGTCGACGCGGCAATGGACGACCACGGGGTTCTTGCCGGTGTTGGCGACGTCCAGTTCGATCCGCTCGAACGTCTCCAGGTCCCACTCGCCGGCGGGCGCCTTGAGTGTGACGCCCGGCCACGGCTGCGAGTGGCCCGTGGCCAGGGCGAGTGCCGAGCCGCCGTCGCGCTTGGTCTGGCTGACCTTGCAGTCTGTGGCGGAGACCTTGGCGAAGTCGAACCCGGCGCCGAAATCGAACAGGACTTTCTGGGGCTCGGCGGCCCGGCAGGTCGCCAAGCCCGCCGCCACGACGATGACGGCCGCCAGCGCCGCAGGACACACGGACGCGGTTGCGTTCACGGCAGGTCCTCCGCTACGGGGGCAATCGGCCACGGCGCGGCCCCGGCCGGTCATGGCCCCCTGTTATCTCCTTGGGAAGGCCAAGTCAAACCAATTGCGTGATGTGCGGCCCGAACTCTGAGGGCTGTCATTCTAAGGCCCCGCTTGCGGGGCCGAAGAATCTCGCCTTGGACGCCTTTCGGCCGGGCCGAGGGGGGCAGGGGGACCCCGGAACGATGGTTTAAGAAAACGGCCCTGCCGGCCGGTACC
>DATKZB010000127.1:0-7834 GCA_035528235.1 Phycisphaerae bacterium | reverse complement strand
CGGCAACGTTGACATCTACCGCCTGGACGCGCTGCCCCGTCGCAACGTCGGCCACGTCGAGAAGCTGCCCTACAGCATCAAGGTGCTGCTCGAATCGGCCCTGCGCAACCTCGACGGGTTCACCGTGCGCCAGGAGGACGTCACCCGCCTGGCCGCCTGGAACGCCAAGTCACCCGGCAGAAACGAGCTGCCCTTCAAGCCGGCCCGCGTCCTCTTGCAGGACTTCACCGGCGTGCCGGCCGTCGTCGATCTGGCCGCCATGCGCGACGCGCTCCAGCGCCTCGGCGGCGACCCCAAGCGCATCAACCCGCTCATCCCCGTGGACCTGGTCATCGACCACTCCGTCCAGGTCGACCACTTCGGCTCGCCCGACGCCCTGGGCCTCAACGCCCAAATCGAGTTCCAGCGCAACCGCGAGCGCTACGAGTTCCTCCGCTGGGGCCAGAACGCCTTCGACAACTTCCGCGTCGTTCCGCCGGCCACCGGCATCATCCACCAGGTCAACCTCGAATACCTCGCCAAGGTCGTCGTCTCGCGCAGCGTCGACGGAAACAACGTGGCCATGCCCGACAGCCTGGTCGGCACCGACAGCCACACCACCATGATCAACGGTCTGGGCGTCGTCGGCTGGGGTGTCGGCGGCATCGAGGCCGAGGCGGTCATGCTCGGCCAGCCCATCTACATGCTCACCCCCGAGGTCATCGGCTTCAGGCTCACCGGCCAACTCCCCGAAGGCGCCACCGCCACCGACCTGGTGCTCACCGCCACGCAGATGCTTCGCGCCAAGGGCGTCGTCGGCAAGTTCGTCGAGTATCACGGCGACGGCCTGGCCGGCATGTCCCTGCCCGACCGCGCCACCATCGCCAACATGGGCCCGGAATACGGCGCCACCATGGGCTTTTTCCCGGTCGACGCCGAGACGCTCGAATACCTGCGCCGCACCGGCCGCACCGAAGACGAGGTCGATCTCGTCGAGCGTTACACTAAGGAGCAGGGCCTCTTCCGCACCGCCGACTCACCCGATCCGGAATTCACCGACACGCTCGAACTGGACCTGTCCACGGTCGAGCCGTCGCTGGCCGGTCCCAAACGCCCGCAGGACCGCATCCGCCTTTCCGACGCGAAGTCGTCCTTCCAGAAATCGTTGCGAGCGCCGATCGCCGAGCGCGGTTTCGCCCTGGACGACGCCGCGCTGAAACGATCGGCCGAGGTCACCGGCGACGGCGCACCCTCGACATTGACGCACGGTTCCGTAGTCATCGCGGCCATCACCAGTTGCACCAACACCTCGAACCCGTCGGTGATGATCGCGGCCGGCCTGTTGGCCAAGAGGGCCGTCGAGAAGGGCCTGAAGGTCAAGCCCTACGTCAAGACCAGCCTCGCGCCGGGTTCGCGCGTGGTGACCCAGTACCTCGACGACGCCGGCCTCACGCCGTACCTGGACAAGCTCGGCTTCCACAACGTCGGCTACGGCTGCACGACCTGCATCGGCAACAGCGGCCCGCTGCCCGAACCGATCGCCAAGGCGCTGGCCGGCACCGACCTCGTCGCCTGCTCCGTCCTCAGCGGCAACCGAAACTTCGAGGGCCGAGTTCACGCCCAGGTCAAAGCCAACTACCTCGCCTCGCCCCCGCTGGTCGTGGCCTACGCCCTGGCCGGCAGCATGGACGTGGACCTGGTCAACGAGCCGCTCGGCCAGGGCTCCGACGGCTCGCCCGTCTACCTCAAGGACATCTGGCCGTCGATGCGCGAGGTGAGCGACGTGGTAGCCGCCTCCATCACGCCCGACAGTTTCCGCAAGCAGTACGGCAACGTCTTCACCGGCAACGAGCAGTGGAACCGCATCTCCGCCGCCGACAGCGAGACGTACAACTGGGACGCCGCCAGCACCTACATCCAGAATCCGCCCTTCTTTGCCGGCCTGACGCCCGAGCCCGGCCAGGTGGCCGACATCGCCGCCGCCCGCGTGCTCATCAAGGTGGCCGACTCGATCACCACGGACCACATCTCGCCGGCCGGTGTCATCAAGCCGGACGCGCCTGCTGGTCTGTATCTGCAGGAGCACGGCGTTGAACCGACCGACTTTAACAGTTACGGATCGCGGCGCGGCAACGACCGCGTAATGACGCGCGGGACGTTCGCCAACATTCGCCTGCGCAACCAGATGGCCCCCGGCACCGAGGGCGGCGTCACCGTCTACCTGCCCACCGGCGAGCAGACGTCCGTCTACGGCGCGGCCATGAAGTACAAGGAGGCCGGCACCCCGCTGCTGGTCCTCGCCGGCAAGGAGTACGGCACCGGCTCCTCGCGCGACTGGGCCGCCAAGGGAACCATGCTGCTCGGCATCAAGGCCGTCCTGGCCGAGAGCTACGAGCGAATCCACCGCAGCAACCTCGTGGGCATGGGCGTCCTGCCTTTGCAGTTCAACCCGGGCCAGAGCGTGGAGAAGCTCGGCTTCACCGGCCAGGAGGCCTTCGACATCCGGATTCGCAACGCCGACGGAGGCGTCACACCGGGCTGCGACGTGCCGGTCAAGGCCACCGCGCCCGACGGGACCATTACAGAGTTCACCATGATCGCCCGGATCGACACGCCGGTCGAGGCGGACTACTACCGCAACGGCGGAATCCTGCACACCGTCCTGCGAGCCTTCGCCAGGTAAGCCGCCCGCGCACGACAACGCCACCCCAAACCCGGGCTCCGTCGCCTGGTTTTTTTCTCCGCCGCGGATCATCCGGGATCGTTAAGCGCCTAACCCATGCCGCCCACGCGTGTCTGCCCTTCTGGACACAACGTCAGCCGCGTGTGCCCGTCCCGTCGCCCGGCGCGACTAACGGCGGGGCGGGCGACTCAACGCCTCTTCATTTCCCGCACGGAAGGAGATTGTCATGCGCACCGTACTCATGGCGTTGGCGGCCGTCTTTGTGCTGACAGCCGCGTCCGGCTGCCTCGTGGCCAGCACCACGCGGCACGGAGTCTACAACAAGTCGGCCGTCGTCTGGCAGGACGACATCTACGTCGTGGACCTCAACAGGTGCACCGCCCGGCGCGTCCACCTCGAGCCCTGCCACGAGGGCGAGATCATCGAAACCATCACCATCGAGGAAGAAGGTGAAGCTTCCGTCCCCTGCGAGGGCCACTTCCTCGCATCGAGCCGGTAGCGGGCCTGTACCCACAAGGGCTCCATGGTGCGGCCGTGCCCGCACCGGTTGCCAAATGCACATACGCGGTTCGTGCCGTTGACAACCGGCCGATTCTGCCCCAGCATGACCGCATCATGGAGCCCCAATTCAGTGACATGGATCTGCTCCGAACGCGCGTGCGCGAGCTGGCCGAGATGGCCCGGGCCGAGGACCTCGGCGACGCGGGCGACATCAGCAGCCGGCTGCTGGGCGAGGACGTCGGGCCCGGTGAGTACCGACTCGTCTCCCGGCGGGCCGGCGTACTGGCCGGCTGCGCCGTCGCCGGCGACATCCTGACCACCTACGACCGCTGGATCGAGCTCACCTGGACCCAGGGCGTCTGGGACGGCTCGCGCTTCAAGATCGGTGCCGAACTCGCCCGCGTCCGCGGGCCCAACGGTCCGATCCTGGCGGCCGAGCGAGTCCTGCTCAACTTCCTCCAGCGCTTGTGCGGTGTGGCCACGGCCACCCGGGCCTATGTCGATGCCGTCGCCGGCACGCCCGCCAAAATCCTCGACACCCGCAAGACGATCCCCGGCTGGCGCGTCCTGGACAAGTACGCCGTCTGCTGCGGCGGCGGGCGCAACCATCGCATGGGCCTGCACGACGCCGTTCTGATCAAGGACAACCACCTGGCCGGCATCGAGCGCGAGCGCCTCGCCGGCGTCGTCTTCGAGATGCTCAACCAAGCCGCCTCCCTCGACCCGCCGCCCAAGTTCGTCGAGGTCGAAGCCGACACCGTCGAGCAGGCCGCCGAAGTCTTCAAGGTCGTCGGCGTGGACTTCGTCCTGTTGGACAACTTCAAGCCGGCCGATCTCCGCAAGGTCGTCAAGCTCCGCGACTCCCTCGGCCTCAAGGGCAAGGTCCGCCTGGAGGCCTCCGGCGGCATAACCCTCGACAACGTCCGCACCATAGCCGAGACCGGAGTAGAGCGAATCTCCGTAGGCGCCATCACCCACTCGGCCCCCGCCATCGACCTAGCCCTAGAATCCGCCTGACCCCCAACGAACAACCGAGCCGCGAACTTCAGTTCGCGCGGACTGTGTCACACGAGAGACGCCGATTCGGCGACCCTTGCATCCCCAACCCCCAACCGATACTTTATATCCTGCACTATCGCGGCCAGGCCTCGTCGGGGTGCCTGACGGCCGCACAGGACATAATCGGCCACACGGCCGCCACCGATCGAGGCCCAAACCCCACGACCGGCCGCGGACCCGTGCTCGCCGAGACCCGCGCACGACGGCCCGATTCTGGATCGGGCCCGGGGAAACGTCCCTATGGACACGCCCTCCCCCAAGGTCTTCATCAGCTACAGCCACGATTCCGACGAGCACAAGGCGCGAGTCCTCGCCTTCGCCAGGGCATTGCGAGCCAACGGGATCGACGTCGAAATCGACCAGTTCCACACCGACGAAATCGTCGACTGGCCCCGCTGGTGCAATGACCAGATCAGCCGCGACCACTCTGACTTCGTCCTCTGCGTCTGCACCGCGGAATACCGACGCCGCATCGAGGGAAAAGTACCGCCGACGAAGGGTAAGGGTGTTTACTGGGAGGGCAGTCTGCTCGACGACGACCTTTACGACGAGAAGGGCAACAGCCGCCTCATCCCGGTCCTGTTCGACGACGAGCCGGACAGCGCCATACCTCGCTTCCTTCGCGGCTGGACCTTCTGTCGCCTGCGCGACTTCGCCGTGGCCGACCCCGGCTATGAGACGCTGATCCGCATTCTCACCGGGCAGGCAAGCGTCGAGAAAAACGCGCTCGGCCCGGTGCCAGTCTTGCCACCCAAGACACCGCCGCCAACTCAGCCGCCAGTTGCCGGCTCTACCGAGATCGCCCCTACCCGCCTCCACCACGGCGCCGACCACCTCGTCGGACGCGAGGAAAAACTCGCCGACCTCGACAAAGCCTGGACCGACCCCGCCACCCACCTCCTGACCATCGTCGCCTTCGGCGGCGTCGGCAAGACCGCCCTGATCGCAACCTGGGAAGCCAACCTGGCCAAACGCGATTACGACGGCGCCCGCTTTTTCGACTGGTCCTTCTACAGCCAGGGCACCCGAGAGCAGGGCGCCGCCTCGGCCGACGCCTTCATCGCCAAGGCCCTCACCTTCTTCGGCGACAAGGCCATGGCCGACAGCCCCACCTCCCCGTGGGACAAGGGCGCCCGCCTGGCGCAGCTCGTCGCCGAGCGTCCCACCCTGCTGGTCCTCGACGGCCTCGAGCCCCTCCAATACCCCCCCGGCCCCCTCGGTGGCCAGCTCAAAGACCCCGCCATCGAGGCCCTGCTCAAGGGCCTCGCCCAGCACAACCCCGGCCTCTGCGTCGTCACCACCCGCGAGCGCCTCACCGACCTGGCCCCCTTCAACGACACCACCGCCCCGGAGTGGACCCTGGAGAACCTCAGCGACCAGGCCGGCGCCGCCTTGCTACACCAGGCCGGCGCAAACCGCGCCGGCGCCGTCGACATCAACCGCGACGACCCCGAACTCCGCGCCGCCAGCAGCGAAGTCAACGGCCACGCCCTCACCCTGCGCCTCCTCGGCACCTACCTTGCGAAGGCGCATCAGGGCGACATCCGCAAGCGCGACCGAGTGAAGTTCACCAAAGCCGACGCCAGGACCCAGGGCGGCCACGCCTTCAAGACCATGGCCGCGTACGAGAGGTGGTTTTCCGACGGCAGTGAGGACGGCGCCCGCGCCCTGGCCGTCCTCCGCCTCCTGGGCCTCTTCGACCGCCCGGCCGACGCCGCCTGCCTGACCGCCCTGCGAAACCCCCCGCCTATAGCTGGCTTGACCGAACCCCTAATCGGCCTGAACGAGGAAGACTGGAACCTGACTCTCTCGTCGCTGGCCGACTGTAGCTTGCTGGCCGTTCAATCGTCAATCGTCAATCGTCAATCGTCAATCGACGCACATCCACTAATCCGCGAATACTTCGCCAACCAACTCCGCGAGAAGAACCCCGACGCTTGGCGTGCCGCCCACCGCCGCCTCTACGAGCATCTCACGGAGAGTACGGAGGACAAGCCGGACGCGACTCTCGAAGACCTCCAACCCCTCTACCAGGCCGTCGCCCACGGCTGCCAGGCCGGGATGCAACAGGAAGCGTGCGATCATGTCTACAACGCCCGCATCGGGCGTCGCGACGAGTTCTACAGCACCCGGAAGCTTGGCGCTTTCGGCGCGGACCTTGGCGCAGTCGCGTGTTTCTTCGACGAAGCTTGGGGCGGAATCTCGCCGGCGCTTTCTGAAGGCGCCCAAGCCTGGCTCTTGAATCAGGCGGGCTTCCGCCTTCGCGCCCTGGGCCGCCTGACCGAGGCCCTCGAGCCGATGCGGGCCGGATTGCCAATTGAGTTAAATCACCAGGACTGGAGAAATGCCGCCGCCCGCGCCTGCAATCTGAGCGAGCTAAACCTGACGCTAGGCCGCGTGACCGACGCGGTCCCTGACCCCGACCAGTCCGTGACGTTCGCCGATCGCAGCAGTGACCAGTTTATGCGGGTGGCAGTTCGCACGGCGCTGGCCGACGCCCTCCACCAAGCTGGCCGGCGCGCCGACGCCCTAGCCTCCTTCCGCGAGGCCGAGGCCATCCAGGCCGAGCGTGAGCCGGAGCATCCGCTGCTCTACTCGGCCGCGGGCTTCCAGTATTGCGACCTGCTCCTGGCCGAGCCCGAACGCGCCGCTTGGCAGACTGGCATAGGCCTGGAGCCCGTGCCGGACTGCGCGCAGGACGCCCGTGACGGGTTGATCGCCCGCTGCCGCGAAGTCGACGGGCGGGGTCAGAAGATGTTCGAGTGGCGTATGCCATGTGACTCCCTCCTCACCATCGCCCTCGACCACCTCACGCTGGCCCGCGCCGCCCTCTACCGTGCCATCCTCGGGCATTCCGCATTCCGCATTCCGCATTCCGATCTCGCCCCGGCCCGCCAACACGTCACCGACGCCGTCGACGGCCTCCGCCGAGCGGGCACCATGGACCACCTTCCTCGCGCCCTCCTCTCCCGCGCCTGGCTGCGAGTTCTGGAGGGCGATCCCGATGGATCGGGACGCGACCTGGACGACGGCTGGCAGATCGCCGAACGCGGCCCCATGCGCCTGCACATGACCGACATCCTCCTCCACCGCGCCCGACTCTTCCACGCCGTCCGCCCCTACCCCTGGCCCGGCCCCCAAAAAGACCCCGGCCCCACCCACGACCTCGCCGACGCCCGCAAACTCATCCACCACTGCGGCTACCACCGCCGCGACGAAGAACTAGCCGACGCCCAACAAGCCGCCAAATCCTGGCCCCCCTGAACGCGGCACGCCCAATCCACAACAATTCACCACAGAGCCCGCAGAGCCCGCAGACAAAAGCCCGAGCACCCGCCGACACTGCACTTGGTTGCCTCGTTGCCTCGTTGCCTCGTTGCCTCGTTGCCTTGTTGCCTTCTTGCCTTGTTGCCTCTTCTTTGGCTCCAATCTGCGCCAATCTGCGAAATCTGCGGACAATGCCTTTGCAGTTATTACCCAGAGCGTTAAACATTGCACATTTCTACCCGGCGGCGTAGCGGACGGGCTCGGCGTGGAAGTAACTCTTGACGAGCTCCGGCTGGCGTTGCGTACTGCGCAGGTAGGAGCGCAGGCCGGCGATCATCTCCGTCT
>DATKZB010000126.1:0-15634 GCA_035528235.1 Phycisphaerae bacterium | reverse complement strand
GAATCGGCTCCCGGTGCGGCTACGATGTCACGTGGCTGCATGAAGGTACGCCTCCTTTCTGTCAGGGGTGACGAAAAGGACCAGCGTACCTTCTTCTTCACGCCACGCCAGGGCGTTCGCTCCGGCCTCGGTTCCCTCGGCCTCCGCGAACGCCCTGGCTGCCACCTCCTCCCGAAATTACCCACAACTACTTACAGCACTGGCGTGACCCGGGCGACGCAATCGCCCAGGGGCAGCGCGCTCGGTGCGCCACCACGTGGGGCGGCGGTACGGGTTCAGCGTGTGCCCGTTCGGCCCAGCCGTGTGCCCCAAGCACGGCCGGGCAAGACCGGCCGTGGCACACGCTAGACGCGTACGGGCGGCGGCGTCAGGCCATGTCGGCCTGGACCAGGTCGATGCGATCGGCCTGGGCGTTGCCCAGACCGATGGCCTGGCCCCAGGCCACCATCTGCCTCGCGGCCGTCATCGGCCACGCTTTGCCGCGCGCCACGGCGCGCTGCTTCTCCAGAATCCGCATGCCGACGGCCGTGGCCGCCACGGGATCGGTCGCCACGATGAGACCCCGGAAATCCCAGCGGTAGTCGGGATGGTCGGTAAACGTGGCTGCGTACAGGGGACGGATGGCATCGACGATGACCAGTCGCGTCTTATCGCGAATGGGCGGCAGGGCGCTGAGTTCCGGGAGGCTCTTGGGCATGCGGTCGGGTTCCCAGCCGTGGAACGCCGCCGGGTTATTGACGCTGCCCAGGTGGTTCTTCATGGCCGCCGAGATGCCCTCGCTGAAGTGGGCCTTGAGGACCGAGACGTTGATGATAGCCGTCGCCTGGTCGGTATAGAGCCGGCGCAGGCGGGTCCGGAGGTGCGACGACGGCAGCGTAAACGGTTCGGACAAATCGGCATAGGGGGGTGGCAGTTGCCGGTCCACGGCCAGAATCCGCTTCGGGTCGACCTTGGCCTCCTTGGCCAGGGCGGAGGCCAGAATATCGTTGATCTCGGTGTGGCTATGGAGCGTCGGCGCGCCCATGGAGTTGTGCTTGACGGCCACGAAGTCGTCTTCGCGGGCGATGCTCGCCCAGGCTTGGCCCTCGGTCTCTCGGCCGGTGAGTTCCACGAGCGCCCGGTCGAGCATTCGCCGGACGACGGGCGGGTTGGCCCGGTAGTCCTTGACGATGACCTCGGGGTGGGTGACCACGACGACGCGGCTCTTGGCGGGGAGGCCTTGGGCGGCGGCGGCCCGCGCATCGGCCAAAGCAAGCATCCCTGCCGCGCTCGCGGCCAGGGATGCCAGAAACTCGCGGCGCGTCATGCCAAGCGAGGCGGCGCGACGAGCCAGCCGGGCGTCGCGCCGCGCGAAGTCATGGCCGATCTGGCCGAGCGACAGGTGGCCTTCCAGGCCGTCCGACGCCGCCGGGGGTTCCCCACACCAGTCGTGCGGCTGCGCCATGCTCGTTCTCATCGGCGCCGTCAGCCACGCCGATGGCCGAGCGGGCCTGCCATCGAAGCGCCGGCGTCACTTCGGCGGGATCGCCAGGACGGTGCCGACGGGAATGCCGGTCACGTCGCGGATCTTGTCCTTATTGGCGTCGGCAATCCGGGTCCACAGTTTGCCATCGCCATAGAAGCGTTTGGCGAGGCTGTAGAGCGTGTCGCCGCGCTTCATGGTATAGGTCTCTCCGCTGGGCTGGGCCGGCACGGCCGGGACGGCCGGCACGGGCTTCTCGACCTCGACCATCGGGGTCTCGGCGGTCATCGCCGGGGCCGGCGCGGTCGCCTGAAGTTCAGCCGGGTCGATCTGGGGCAGTTCCTCTTCGCGTTTCTTCGCGCAGCCCGCCACTGAGAACGCCAACACCACGACGACCATCCACGTGAACGCTCGCATGATTGTTCCTCTCGCTTGGTCCAGCGATTCACCTATGCCTTTGTCGGCACTCGTATTCCGCCCGCGCCGGTCGGGAAACGCCATCGGAAAAGGCCGTCACCTTGAGCTTCGGCTGGCAAAGAATCCCAGCCGCCGACGAGTCTAGCGGCCCGGCCCCCCAAGTCAAGCGCCAAGTAAATGGGCCAGCAACCGGCCAAGCGGGTCGATCTCCGGCACCGGCACGAAGACCAGCAGCGCGACGGTGACGCCGGCCTGGATGTCGAACGGGAGCGTCCCCCGGGGCCACCGGAAAAGGATGACGCCCAGCAGGCCGCGCGGGTCGTCGCCGCCCGGCGGACGAACCACCGCATCGCCGGCGGCGGCCGTCCGCCTGGCCCGCCACAGGCGGTGGGCCACCGTGGCGACCGGGAAGATACCCAGAATCCACACCGCCGTCGCCAGGTGCAGGAACGCCAGCCCCAGCACCAATGTGACGACCCGTTCACCCCGCTGCCAGAACCCGCCGTCGGCCTGGGCCCCTTCCTCGCGGGCCTTCGCCCGGACGTAACTCGTCAGGTAGGCCCAGAGCAGCCCCAAGGCGCCCAGGACGGCCAACGTCAGGTTCGGCGGGTGGGTCTGGGCGTCGGGATGCAGGGCGTAGTAGAAGACGATGCCGAAGAACAGGGCCGTGTCGCTCACCCGGTCACAGACCGAGTCCAGGATGGCCCCGAACCGGGTCGCCAGCCCGGCCAGGTTGGCCATGGCGCCGTCGAGCATGTCGCACGCGCCGGCGCCGACCAGCAGGCCGACCGCCAGCGGCCGCCAGTGCGCCCTGCCGGCGGCCACGGCCACGCCGGCAGCCACCGTGAACACCATGCCCAGGATCGTGATGTGGTTCGGCCGCAGCCCGATGCGAACCAGACCGCGCGCCACGGCGTCGCGGCAAACCGAGAAGACATGACCTATGTGTTCGGAGACCATGGCCGCGACGTGTGGACTGAGCCCCGCACCCGGCGCCTTGGCAGCGGCGCTCGCCGCCGAGCGCCCCCGCATTACTTGGCCGCCGATGCGACCTTCGCCACCTTCGGCCCCTTGCCGGCGGCGATGAAGGCATCGACCTCGGCCCGGGCGTCGGAGTCCCGCATCTGTTCGGGCGGGTGCTTCATCAGGTACGCCGACGCCGACCGCAACGGCCCGGCCACGCCGCGGTCGCGGCCCAGCCGGCAGAGGCGGACGGCGTCGATGGCGCAGCCGGCGCTGTTGGGCGAATCCTCGACGCTGAGCCTCAGTTCCAGGTTCAGCGGGATGCCGGCGAACCCCCGCCCTTCCATCCGCAGGAAGCAGACCTTGTTGTCCTTCTGCCAGGGCACGTAGTCGGCCGGCCCGATGTGGACCTGGTCGTCCGGAAGCGGCGTTTCGAGTTGCGACTGCACCGCCTCGGTCTTCGACACCTTCTTCGACGAGAGGCGCTCGCGCTTCAGCATGTTCAGAAAGTCGGTGTTGCCGCCCGTGTTCAGTTGGTAGGTGGCATCGAGCGCGACCCCGCGATCGCGGAACAGGCGCGTCAGAATCCGGTGGACGATGGTGGCGCCCACCTGGGCCTTGATGTCGTCGCCGACGACGGGAATGCCGGCCTTCTGGAAACGGTCGGCCCACGCCGCGTCGCTCACGATGAAGACCGGGATGCAGTTGACGAGGCTGACGCCCGCCTCCAGACAGGCCTCGGCGTAGTGTTCCGCGGCCTGCTGCGACCCGACCGGCAGGTAGTTCAGCAGGACCTCGGCGCCGCTGGCCTTGAGCACCTTGGTGACGTCGGCGGGCTTCGTGTCGGCCGGCATGAAACGCCGGTCCTCCGCATAGGCCGCCATGTGGTCGGAGTACCCGTCCAGGACCGGCCCCATCTCGACCGTGACGCCGGTGGGGCCGACGTCTCTCATGAAGATTTTCGTGCAGTTGGGTGGAGCGAAAATGGCCTCTTCCAGCGGCCGGCCCACTTTGCGTCGGTCGATGTCGAACGCGGCCACAAAATCGAGGTCGCCCGGCAGGTACCCGCCCAGGTCGTAGTGCATCAGGCCAAGGGTTTCGCGGACGCCGTCCGTCTGGAGCCGGTGCCGGTAGTACGCCACGCCCTGCACGAGGCTCGATGCACAGTTACCGACTCCCACGATCGCTACGCGGATTCGATCGCCCATCCTCAAGTCCCCCTTCACATGGGCACGCTCGGGCCGGGTGCCCGCAGCAGGACCTTGTTCCCTCGCCGACTCTGGGGAGAACTTCACAGATAGCACGCGCCCCGCGAGGTGTCAACCTCAAAACCCACCGCGCTCAAGGCCGGGTGTGGCCGCGGATTCTGGCGGGGCAGGAACCCTTGACAGGCACGGTTATGGGTGTCCCCCGTCCCCCGTCAGTTCCTACTTGCCACCTTGGAGGTCGGCGAAGCCGCGCGCTACGGTTGAGAGCCTGCCGTCGGCATCCCATCGCTGGTGGAGCCGGCCTCTGATGTAATCGTAGAAACTCCCGCCGCGGACGAAGCTCCCGAAGGTCCAGACGAGCACCGCATCGGCTCGGACCACGGTGGCGAAGTCGCGGGCCACGTGTAGCCACGCCACGTCCTGGTCCCATCGGCGATCGCGGCACAAGGCCCATCCGTTGTAGGTCTCGGCGATCCAGAAGGTCTTGCCGGCCTCGCCCGGGTGGCCGAACTCCTTGAGCCGCTGCTCGGTCTGCCCGAAGTGCTCGGGCATGTAGATCTCCACCGACAGGATGTCGAGTTCAGGCAGCGTCTTCATGCGGGCCCAGACGTCCCACTCGGGCTTCTTGTCCTCCATCACCAGCAGGCAGATGCCCGTCCGCGTTGCGGGGTCGATGGACTTGACCAGGCGGCACATGTCGGACAACTGCGCCGCCCAGGCCTCCGCCGAGTAGGCGACGTCCGACCGCAGGGCGAAATGGTGGTAACTCATCGGCTCGCAGACCACGAGGTACACGTCCGGATGATACCGCCGCTGGTAGTAATCGATCCGTCGTCGCTGGAAGCGACAGAACTCCTGCCAGTCCAGACGCTTGGGCAGACGCTGCGGATGCTGGCAATCGACCAGAACGGTGGGCATACCCGTACGCCGAACCTCGTCCATGTACCCGTCGTCGAGCGTTTCCTGAAATGCCGCGGCGTCCGGGTCATCTCTGGAGAGATGGTCGCCCGACGCCCCCATGCGGACATAGCGGGCCCCGGCGGCAGCGATGGCGGCAAGGTCGGCCCGGGCATCGGCCAATCGGTTGGTGCAGGCCGCCAGACGTTCCTCCTGCGTCTTGGACGGCCCGGGGTCTTTCTGGGTGAGTTCATACCCCAGGAAGACCACCGAACACGCCCCGAAGTCGGCCCGTCTGCGGTCCTGGCCGGCCGATGGCGCGTACTGCTTGGCCAGTTCCGCGATTGTCTGGCCGCGATCAGACCAAACCAACGGTGGCACGAGCAACGTCACCGCAACGAGCAGGCCGAGGCGGATGCCCAGGCCCATCACGGGCCGCACGAGGCCGCGCTGCTCTCCTGCCGGCGGCGCGCGCCGCCACCGGCGGTACGCGCCAATCGCTCGGACCAGACCCACCACGCCAACCACGACCACCGAGATGACCCACACGAGGACGATGGGAAGGCTGACGGCGGGAACAAGAGCCATCACGACGATGGCGGAGGTTGACGTGGCCGGCAGGTCCACCACAGCACGCCCGATGACCCATGCCCACGCCAGGCCGAGCCCGACGAACGTTACGAGGCGTCGTCGCGCCACGCCCCGCGCGGCCAGCACCATCCACAGACCGACCACCATGCCTGCCGCCCCCGTACCGCTGGCTGTCGCATTAGAGAACCCCATGCCCATCCCGAACAGGACCAATGCCACGACAACCGTCAGCAGACCGGCCACGACACCGCCAAGGGCAAGGGGAATCGAACGGCGTCCGCCCTTCGCGTTAGCCCCGGCCGAGGGCACCTCACCGCCCGCTTCGGTGACCATGCCGCCGGATTGCTCCATCTGCTCTCGTGTCATCGGTGGCTCCTCATCTTAGAACCCCAGGGCGCGGCCCGGGATCGATGCCATCTCCGGCGTCAGGCTACAGACTACAGGCTTCAGGCTCCAGCCTCCAGCCTGCCCCAATTTTGATACACTTTAATGCATATCGACCTTCGTGCATTTACGGTCAAAACGGCGTCGAAAACGCGCGATTCCGGCGCATTCGGATCAAAAATCGAAAAAAGCGATCAAAAACCGCGCGTTTCCCCTTGCCCATCTTACCACAACGGGGTCAAATCGTCCCTGGCGCGTCGAAAACGAGCTTCAGCCCGCCCAAAAGGGCCCTTTTCCGCTCCACGGCCAAACCCGGTTTTCTCAAAGTGTATAACGGGGACGGAGTGGCCGTATTCTATAGCAGCCCCGTCAGGGGCGGCTGGTCTGTAGCCACGCTCCGCGAGCCCGTGGAATCGAGGACGCCCACCCCCCTTTGTTTCAAGCCCCGTCAGGGGCGCCTGAGACCAGGCGCCCCTGACGGGGCTTGAAAAGAAAACAATACATCGCCGCGTCTTGCGCCCCCACCACGGGCTCGCGGAGCATTCTGCATCGAGCCTGTAGCGCGGGGGTTTATCCCCCGCGGTCGTGGGGTTTAAGACATGTGGCGCGGGGGGGTAAACCCCCGCGCTACAAGTCATGCTCCGATGGCCGGCTGCAATTCACGATGCAAAACGCTCTCGCGCCCGTGGCGACAGATCAACCCCGCCTACGGCGGGAAAACGCCTGCGCCGCCGATGGTTACGCTCGCCACAAAAAACAGCCATACCCTACGGGGACCCCCGGTAGCAATCCGACCGGCACCCGGCGTGCTTCCCCGCCCTCCCGCCCACGGCCGCGCCGCGGCCGCGCGGCGGGCGCCACGGGGCGCGCCACCTTTGTCCACATGCTTTCCACCGTGCGCCGCCGCTGTGGAAAGAAATATTCTCAAGGCCGCCGCGCGGTCTAACTGCCTGTCTGTTGCCCGGTTCGGTGGGGCCGGGCGGCGCCGGCACATTCTGAAGAAGAATTTCGACTGGCTGTCGCGCGCTGGCGCGATATGATGCAGTCGCCGGTCGGCGTAATGGGAAGTGCGTAGCGCACGGGTGGGGCCGACCGGCTTGGCCTGTCGCCGTGGGGAGCCGAAGTCCGTCGCTGCGCCAGCAAAAGGGGGCCGTTCGTGGCGCCGCTTCATGATACCCAGACTCAGTCTCTCGTCACGAACCTGCGCAGCGCCGTCGGCCCCGAGCGATGGCGCGTCTGGTTCGAGGGCGCGACCGATTTCCATCTCGGCGACGCCGGCCTGACGGTCGGTGTAGCCAACCTCTTCATCAGCGACTACCTCAAGAGCCACTTCGCCGACCAGTTGACCGCCGTCGCGTCGCACACGTTCGGTAAGCCGGTGCCCATTGCGTACCGCGTGCAGCCGGACCTCTTCCAGAAACGCCGCGCCGCCAACCTGGCCGGCGAGACCGAGGCCATGGAACGCCTGGGCGAGAAGCCCCAACCCGCCCCGATGCGGCCCGAGCGCTCCTCGGCGCCGTCGCGCCCCCTCTTCACGCTCGACAACTTCGTGGTCGGCCCGTGCAACCACATGGCCTACGCCGCCGCCAAAGCCGCCGCCGGTGCCCCCGGAAAGGACTTCCACCCCCTCTTCATCCACGGCGGCTGCGGCCTGGGCAAGACCCACCTGATTCAGGCCATTCTGCACGCCCTGCGGCCGCAGGTGAACCTGCGTGTGGCGGCCCTGTCGGCCGAGCAGTTCACCAACCAGTACCTGGCCGGGATGCGGACGGGCCGCCTCGACGCCTTCCGCCACCGGTATCGCAGCCTCGACGTCCTGGCCATCGACGACATCCACTTCCTGGGCGGCAAACGGGCGACCCAGGAGGAGTTCCTGCACACGTTCGACGAGTTCGACGGCCAGGGCCGGCTCATCATTCTGGCGTCCGACAGCCATCCGCGCGAGATCCAGGCCATCCAGGACCGGCTCATCAGCCGGTGGGTCGCCGGGTTGGTGGTCCGCATTGCGCCGCCCGACGCCGACACGCGCCGGCGCATCGTCGAGGTCAAGGCCATCCAGTTGGGCCGGCCCCTGCCGCCCGAGGTCGTGTCCCTCGTGGCCGACCGCGTTCACGGAAGCGTCCGCGAACTGGAAGGGGCGATGACGCGTATCATCGCCTGCGCCGCGCTCCTGAAGGTGCCGATTACACCGGCGCTGGCGCACCAGGCCCTGTCGGAGTGCGTGGCGGCCGGGCCGGTCCGCACGGACCTCGCCCAGATCGAGCAGGCCGTCACGTCGTTCTTCGGCGTGACCACGTCCGACATCCACAGCGGCCGCAAGTCGCACCAGATTTCCATCGCCCGCCAGGTGGCCATGGTGCTGGCGCGCGAACTGACGGACCTCAGTTACGCCGACATCGCCCGGGCCATGGGCAACAAGAATCACACCACCGTCCTGGCGGCCTGCCGCAAGTGGCACCAACTCGTCAAGGACGGCACCGAAGTTGTGTGGGCCGACCGGACCGACCGGCGCACCCTGTCGGCCGAGGCCTTGCTGGCCCACCTGAAGGAACGCATCGGCCGCTGACACGCCCGGTGGCGACCGTGAGTAACCGAGCCGCGACCGTGAGGGAGCGGTGCCTTCGGGAAACGTGAGGGCCGTCAAGCCGCCATGGCACCATTGATCGTCAGCATCTCCGGCATCCGCGGGATCGTCGGCGAGGGTCTCGGCCCGCGCGAGGCCGTCCGGTTCGGCCTGGCCTTCGGGACGCACCTGGGCGGCGGCACGGTGGTCATGGGCCGCGACTCGCGCCCCACCGGCCCCATGCTCGCGGCCGCGCTGCAGGCAGGGATTCTCGCCACGGGGTGCCGCGCGCTGAACCTGGGCATCCTGTCGACGCCCGGCATCAGCCTGCTGGTGCGCGAGAAACGGGCCCAAGGCGGCATCGTCATCACCGCCAGCCACAATCCCGCCCCGTACAACGGCATCAAGATGCTCTCGCCCGAGGGCATGGCCCTTGACCGCGACGCGGGCCAGGCCGTCACGGCCATCTACGCCAGCCAGAAGTTCGCCGAGGTGGGCGTCGACCGCATCGGATCGGCCGAGGCGCTCGACGGCGCGGCCCAGATTCACGTCGAGCGCGTCCTGGCCATCGTGGACGCCGACCGAATCCGGGCTGCGGCCTTCCGCGTGGTCATCGATCCCGTCAACGGCGCCGGCGGCCGCGAGATGCGGATGCTGCTGGAAGGCCTCGGCTGCGACGTCGCCGCCATCAACGAGGAGCCCACCGGCCGCTTCGGCCGCGGCGCCGAGCCGGTGCCCGAGAACCTGGCCGCGCTCGGTCAGGCCGTCGTGCGGCACCGGGCCGCGCTGGGCCTGGCCCTCGACCCCGACGCCGACCGCCTGGCCCTGGTCGACGAAACGGGCCGCGCCATCGGCGAGGAATACACCCTCGCCCTCTCGGCCCGGCACCGGCTGACGCAGCAGCGGGGCCCCGTCGCGGCCAACCTCTCGACGTCGCGCCTGATGGACCACGTGGCCGCCGAGGCCGGCGTTGCCCTGCACCGGACGGCCGTGGGCGAGGTCAACGTGGCCCAGGCCATCGTCCAGCAGGGGTGCGTCATCGGCGGCGAGGGCAACGGCGGCGTCATCGACCCGCGCGTCGTGCCGGTCCGCAACAGTCTCGTCGGGGCCGCGCTCGTGCTGGAGATGATGGCGTCGCGGGGCCGGAAATTGACTGAAGTTTGCGCCGAACTGCCCGTCTATACCATGGTCAAGGACAAGGTCTCGCTGGCGGGCACGGAGCCGGCCGCCGTTCTGGCGGCCGTCCGGGACCAATTCCCCGACGCCCGCGCCGACCAGCGGGACGGCCTCTACCTGGCCTGGGACGACGGGTGGCTGCATGTCCGGGCGTCGAACACGGAACCGATCTTGCGGATTATGGCCGAATCCGGCGATGGCGCTGCGGCCCACCGGTGGGTCGAGGAGGTCAAGGCCCTGGCGGGCGGCCGAAACTGATATCCCGGGCCGACAAAACTGTCTTGACGGGCATTCTTGGTGTATAATACTCGGATAGCCGCGGCCAGCCATCCGGGCTGTCGCCTCCGGCGTTCTGCACAAAGGAGCCTATACGATGAGACGCCTGATACCTGCTGTCGTGGTTGGGATCGTGACGTTCAGCCTTGCCACTGCGCTGTTCGCCAAGGAGGCGGCCGATGCTCCGGCCGGTTCGCTCAAGGCGGACCTGCCCGGCTCGCTGTACACCCGGGCCATCGTGCCCATCGAGGCCAAGGTGGCCCAGGCCGAGAAAGTCATGAAGGCCTACGACAAGGAGATGGAGAAGCCCGAAGCCAAGCGCAATGCCGCCAGACTCGCCTCCTGCAAGGAGAAGGCCGCTGCCCTTTACCATGCGGCCGCCGTGCAGGCCAAGACCGCTGGTGGCCTGATGAAGAAGGAAGAGCACAAGACCCTCGTCAAGCAGCAGTACGAAGATCCCAACCGGCAGAAGGCCGTCGAGATGCTCCTGGAACTGGCGGCCGACGCCGAACGGAAGAAGGACATGCGCAAGACCGTCACACTGTACAAGATGATCCTCGCCATCGACCCGGACAACACCCAGGCCAAGGAAACCTTGACGCGACTCGCCAAGAGCCTGAAGAAGCCGACGGGCAAGACCTCCACCGACAACAAGGACGACTCCGATGACGAGACCACCAAGCCGTGGAAGCGCAACAAGGACACCAAGAACTACAGCCGGTGACCCCGCTGGTGCCGCGAGGCCAGGGCCGCGCCGCCGGTGAGCGACGAGCGCCAGGGCCCGTGTTTGGGCGGCACGGATGGCCCCGTGCCGGGTTGATACAACTGACGTTGCAGTCAGATGCGTTCGGGAAGGCTTGCCGTACGGAGAAGGAGGCCATGCCATGAAACGCGTCATGCTGGGTGTTCTCGTCGCGTTGGTTGCCCAGGGCGGAGCCACGGCCGCCTGGGCGGAAGGTCTTCCGTGGAAACCCGCTGACAGCAACACGGCCGGCGACTCGGCTGCTCCCGCCGACCTCAAGGCGGACCTCGCGCCCTCTCAGTACGACCACGTCGTCAAGCCCATCGAGTCGCGCCTTGCCCAGGCCGAGAAGGCCATGGAGCCCTACCAGAAGGAACTGGCGAAACCCGAGGCGAAGCGCCAGGAGGCCGTGCTGGTCCGGGCCAAGGAGCGGTCCGCCGCCTGCTACGCCTCGGCCGCCGCTGCCGCCAAGAAGGCGCTCGGCCTGGTCAAGACCGAAAGCCGGAAGGCCGCCTTGAGAACCCAGTACGAGGAGCCGAGCAGGCAGAAGGCCATCGACATCTACTTCGGCCTGGCCATGCGTGCCAGCGGCAAAGGCGACCTCCGCAAGGCCATCTCGTACTACAAGATGATTCTGGCCCTGGATCCCGACAATGCCGACGCCAAGGCCGCAATCACGCAACTGGCCGATCAGTACCAGCAGGCCATCAAGGACTCGAAGGCCAGCGGCAGCAAGGGCGGCGGGTCGGAGACGAAAAGGCCCTGGGACCGGGAAGACTACTCCAAGATCGGCCGAACCACCGATTGGGCCAGGACAGGCCAGGGAGACTGGTGACGCCCGACTGGGGCCGGCACCGGATTTTCCTGTTTTTGCGGCCCGATCTGGTCGTACAATAGAGTAGGAAGGTGCGGAGTGTCTATTCGGACACCCGCGAGTACCGCAGAAAGGAGCCTTAGCTATGAAGCGCCTGATGGTTGTTGCTCTCATGGTCGGTCTGGCCCTTGTACTGGCCGGCGGTGCCTGGGCGGCGGGCGTGCCGTGGAAGGCCGACGCCGGGGCTGAGGCCGCCGATGCGGCCGGCGGCGCCTCGGACCTCAAGACCCAAATGGAACCCGCCCATTACGCCAGGGCCATCAAGCCGATCGAGGCCAAGATCCAGGCCGCCCAGGGCGCCATGAAGCCCTACGAGAAGGAAATGGAAAAGCCCGAGGGCAAACGCAACCAGAAACTGCTCCTCGCCTGCAAAGACCGGGCCGCCACGATGTACCTCGGTGCCGCCCTCGCCGCCAAGAAGGCCATCGGCATGGTCAAGGACGAGGGCCAGAAGGCCGCCATCAAGGAGCAGTATGAGGACCCCAATAACCAGAAGGCCATCGATATCCTCCTGGAGATCGCCGCCGCCGCGCAAGAGAAGAACGACCTCCGTACGGCCGTTGCCTACTACAAACGCATCCTGGCCGTCGACAAGGAGAATGCCCAGGCCAAGGAAGGCCTGACCCGGATCGCCGAGCAACTCAAGCAAGCCCAGGCAGACGCCAAGAAGAGCGGAAACAAGGGCGGCTCGAGCGAAGAAAAGAAGTCGTGGGAACAGGAGGACCATTCGGCCGCCGGACGGACGACCGACTGGTCCAAGAGCGACAGAGGTGCCGGTTACTAAGCCGCCAGCCGGACAGTCTACAATCGCGACAACGACGGGCCGCCTGCACCAGGCGGCCCGTTCCTGTTTGAGACGCTGGCCCGGACGGGACGCAAGATTCAGGCCTCCACCACGTTATCGGACGCACTCCACCAAACCTCCCGATTCTTCCTATTTTATCATCCCAAAAATCTTAAGTTGACACGGCGGGCCCGTCGATACATAATCGTGAACCTGGGGGAGATGCGTAAAGTGTGGCGGGGGATCCGCACGCCACGAGGTTCAAGAGCGAGGAACATGCCATGAAGGAAGTCTACTCAACAGGCGAAGCCGCCAAAACCTGCCGCGTCAGTCAACAGACCATCATCCGCTGCTTCGATTCCGGCAAACTGGACGGTTTCTATGTGCCCGGGTCGCGGTTCCGCCGGATCCCCCGGGAGAACCTCATCCGCTTCATGAAAGAGAACAGCATCCCGTTGACGAACCTCGATTCCGACAAGAAGAAGGTGCTGGTCGTTGACGATGAGCCGCAGATCGTGGAACTGCTCACGGACGTCCTCGAACGCGACGGCCGCTTCGAGGTCAAGACGGCTTCCTGCGGGTACGACGCCGGCCTCCTGACGCAACAGTTCCGGCCCGACGTCATCGTGCTCGACTACATGTTGCCCGACATCAACGCCAACGTCGTGTGCAAGACCATCCGCAGCAACCCGGCGCTCGAAGACATGCGCATCATCCTGATTAGCGCGCACATCGAGGAGGAGAGCGCCCCCGCCGAGATCGAGGAACTGGGCGCCGATGCGTTTCTGCACAAGCCGTTCCAGATCGAGGAACTCGTCAACAAGATCTCCGAACTCCTGAAACTCTAGGCACCTGGCTCCAGGGCATGGTCATGCCGGCCTCCGGCCTTCAACGCCGAAAGATCGAGTTGCTGCTCGACGGGGTGGATCAACTACCCACCCTGCCCGGCGTGGCGTTCCACGTGCTCGAGTTGGCCATGGCCGACCACCCGGCCCGGCGCGATATCCAACTGGCCCTCGAAGTGGACTGCACGCTGGCCATGCGGACCTTCCGCACCGCCATCGACCTGAACATCCCGGCCTCGGCCCTGACGAGCATCGACGCCGTGCTCGATGTCCTGCCAGACGATGCCCTGGTCGCCGGGCTGCTGAGCGTCGAGGCCGTGGAGGCCGACGTCGTCGACGCGGTCGAGTTGCCGCAACTCGCCCGCCACATCCTGGCAACCGCCATGGCGGCCCAGGTCATTGCGGCCCGCACCGGCACGATCAAGCCGCAGGTCGCCCTGCTCGCCGGTCTGCTGCACGACATCGGACAGTTCGCCCTGCGCGTTCTGATGCCCAAGGCGTACGGCCAGGTCATCCGAAGGCTCCAGAACACCGGGGGCGACCTCCTGGAGGCCGAACGCGACGTGCTGGGCATCGACCACGCGGTCATGGGCAAACGGCTGGCCCAGCGTTGGGGCCTGCCCGAGAGCCTGCGGAACGTCATCTGGCTGCATCATCAGGCCCAGGTCCCCTCGGGCCGATCGGCCGGCGTGGGGCCGCTGACCGAACTGGTCCGCCTGGCCGACCTGCTGGCCCGCCAGTACGGATTCAGTTACTACGCGGCCGAGCAGGTTACGGAGAACACGGCCGAGGTGGCCGAACGCCTGGGTCTGTCCGGTATCCAGGCCGAGCAGATCGGCCGCCAGATCGGCCCGGTCATCGAACTGAATGCGCTCCCCCTGGGCCTTGAGGCTCGGCCTTCGCCCGACGACCTGCGGCGGGTGCTTCTCGGGGCCAACGCCCGGTTGGGCCGCTTGTACCAGGGCAGTTACGGCCGCTGCCACGCGGCCGAGGCCGACCTGGACCAGACGCACCACCTGCTTCACATCAGCGCCGACCTGGCCACCCGCCACAGCACGCGCCAGGTCCTGGAGACCATCGGCACGACGGCCTGTGCGGCCCTCGGGCTGCGGGTGGCTGTTCCGTACATCCTGGCCGGCGACGGCGGCTACATCGAGGGCATCCGGTGCACGGCGGCCGGCGGCGCCGAGGAGCACTTTCTGTACGACGTCGCCAACCTCGACTCGCTCGAGCCGCCGCCGTCCCAGCAGGCTCCCGCGTTTGCCGCTCCGGGCGGCATCGTCCGGGCCGAACGGGCCGAGGGCTGGCTCTTCGAGCGCCAGGGGCCGCAACTCGGGACGGGGCTATTCTACGCGGCCCCGATGACGGTCGAGAACACCCGGGTGGGCGGACTCGTCTTCACGCTCGGCGACCCGCCGCGAGAACTCACGCCGTCCGAGGGCGCCCGCGTGACCGCCCTCACGAGCGTCGCCGCCATGGCCTTGAAGCGCATCCGCGCCGAGGCCGACCTCGTTCACCTGTCCGAGGAACTCGCCGAGACCAACCGGCGCCTGGAGACGGCACACCACCAGAGCCTTCAGCAACGCAACGTGGCGTCGCTGAGTGAAATGGCCACCGGTGCCGCGCACGAAATCAACAACCCCCTGGCCATCATCAGCGGTCGCGCCCAGCAACTGCTGACCCAGGACCCCGCGCCCGGGACGCGCGACATCCTGACGACCATCGTCCAGCAGGCCGACCGCATCAGCGAGATCATCACCGAACTCCAGGTCTTCGCCAAGCCGCCGGCCCCGAAGTTCGAGACCGTCAATCCGGTCGCCCTGGCGCGCCAGGCGGCCGATGAGTTGGCCGAGGCCGGCGCCTCGTCGGGCACCAGCATCCTGGTCGAAGCCCGGCCCGGCGCGCCGTTCATCCAGGTGGACGCGGGCCAGGTGGCCGGCGCGATTGGCGAGATCGTCAAGAACGGTATCGAGGCGTGCAGCCAGGCCGGCGGCGGAACCGTGCGAATCGTCGTCCAGCCCCTGCCGGCAGAGGCGGCTGCACGCTTCGTCATCACCGACGACGGACCCGGCATGGACCCCGAGGTCCGGGCACGGGCGTTCGACCCGTTCTACAGTGGCTACCAGGCCGGTCGGAAACGGGGCCTCGGCCTGCCGAAGGCCTACCGCGCCATCCAGGCCAACGGCGGCCAGATCGCCCTCGAGTCGGCCCCGGATCACGGCACGACCGTCCGCGTGACGTTCCGTGCCGCCGTGCCGGCGCCGTCGGAATCGACACAGAAACCCGTCCGGGCCCAGCCGTCTTAAGGCCCGTGGCAGGACGTGGCATTGCATCGAAAGGAGACCGCAAGACTCGGACGAGCCGGCGTCGCCGCCGAAGGCCGGCCGGTCCGAAACCAAGCGATATACCACGGCGGGGTGCGATGCCTTCTCCCTCCCCCCTCGCTCTCGCG